>JAEEMI010000022.1 GCA_016283155.1 Clostridia bacterium | reverse complement strand
ACTGGCAATTCAATCAATACCTTTGGCGAAAATTTGGTCCAATTTACCGTGCAAGATGTGGATACTGATTATATCAGTTATTCGTTGAATTTGGCAGCGATGTCAACGTTGTTTAACCATGTGATTGAAGTATGCATTCCGTATGCAGAAGATGCAAACGCTATCGAACCGACTTATATACATAAGGATTACATTATTCCAGTATTATTTAGATTAGACGGTTGGGAAATTGCTGGCGTCGGTGAAAATTCTGCCTTGTATAAAACTCAAAATCCTGATACATGGGCTTTGTTGCCTGAAAGTGGAATCGAAACTCCGTTTAAATATGTAGCTCGAATTACGGCATGTGAAACCACCGATGACGTTTTGCAAGCGTTAATTAATGATACAAAAGAGATATTAGAAAATTCAGCTGCCGATTACATGTTAATTGATAACCCATTTAATTATGTTACTTTCGCTGGTTCTAATTTAGTTCGAAACTGTGAACCTTATTTTAAGAGTGTTAACATAATTGGTCTGTCAACTTATGTTAGTTATGAAAACGGTATCCCGACTTTAGCAAATACTGGTGCGACTTCGGTCTATAACGAAATCTATTTAACAACTGGTTATGACAAACCAGAGTTCCCAGTTGAACCATGGCCGCACGAAATTGGACCAGTCCCTGTTGACCAACAAGAAGTTGAAGTTGATCTTGTTCATAATAACGGACATGTATATCAAGCATTAGGAACAACAGCCGCATATGCGTTCGAAATTGCTGATACGGCTAAAATATTTACCGAACAAATAGAAATTTTAAATCATGCTACAGGAGAACCGGTTAGTGTTTACGGTGAAAATTTAGTGACATTAATATTTGAAAACGCAAATCCCGATTTGATTGATTGTAAAATATCTTTAGCTGGCAAAACTATGCTGTTCAACAAAATGTTACAAATTAGTATTCCATATGCGGAAGATGTTAATGCAGCTACACCAACAAATATTTATAACATTTATGTAACACCTGTTTTGTTTGAATTAAAAGGTTGGACGATTGCTGCAGGTGAAGGAGAAGAATCTGCGTTAATTCAAGATCCAAATGTCAGCAATTCTTTGATTTTAACCAAGGAAAGTAACGCTAGAACTTTATTTAAATATGTAGCCCAAATTAATGAATATGAAACTGCCGATGTAGCCTTGCAGAATTTAATCGTAAATACCAAGATTAATTTGGAAAATACAGCGGTTTTGAATATGTTTATTTATAATCCAAACGATTATATTGATATTGATGGTAATTATCTTGTGCGTAATTATCCTGTCGACTTCAAGAGTACAACTCGTCTTGGTTTAACAACTTATTTTACTTATGTAGACGGTATTCCAACGTTAGTACGTAACAGCGCAAATGCAACCGAAACTTATAGTGACGTATTGATTACTACCGGTTACAATTTGGAAGACTGGCCGCCAATTCCGTGGCCGCTAATTGACCCGACTGAATTAATTGTTTTAGGTAATAGTAGCGATAATCAATTACTTGGTACTTCAATGGTTTACTCGGTGGAAATTCCTGGAACGAAAAAAATATTTGATAACCAGATTGTAGTTGTAAGGAAAGATACTAATCGACCTGTTATTATCGACGGTGAAAATGTCGTTACTTTCCGCTCAAATGGGGTAGTTGGTAACTATATTAGTTTTGAAGTAAGTTTGGCGCCTGTTACTGGATTACTTGGTCAAGAAATCGAAATTTGTATTCCATGTGCTGATAGTGTTAACGCAAGTCGGCCAACTCATGTTTATAAATGTTTGATTAATCCAATTTTGTTTAAATTATGCGGATGGAGAATCGCTGGTCTTAATGATCACTTGATTTGTGATGAGCAATTTGACAATCGTTTCTTATTAACCAAAGAAGGTCAAAATATGACTCCATTTAAATATGTAGCGCAAATAATTGCTGCGAATATTGATAATGAAACGTTTAAAAATGCGATTGCGGATGCCAAATCGAGTTTGGAAAATGATGCTTTCACTTATATGTTAATTAACAATCCAAGTACAGATATAATTAATTTCAATGGCCATAACATTGAACGAATTTGTGCTGCAGATTATATTTGCGAAGTCAAAATTGGTTTAACAACATATATTGTTTATGAAAATGGTAGACCTAATTTGGTTCACTCTGGATCTCAAAATGCGATAGAAGTAACTGACAAAATCAGAATTTACACAGGTTATTCTTCTACGGATTGGCCGTTAACTCCGGATCCTAGAGAATTAGAACAAAAAGGTATCCGTTATGATGTTCAAGCAGTTGGTGTTTCGACAACTTATAATTTGGAAATTCCAAATGCAGTGCAAATATTTGCAAACAAAATTAAAATTGTTAAACAAGGTACTAATGAACCGATTAGTATTGAAGGTGCACAAGCTGATTTAATCACGCTTGATGTTATCGATGTTCATGGCAGTAACTTAAATTTTACGCTTAATTTAGCCCCAGTAGTTGATTTGCGTAACTATGTAATTGAAATTTTGATTCCCTACACTGATGATGTTAATGCCGTTACGCCTAATTATGTTTATCAATATTTCATTGTACCAACATTGTTTACTGTTAATGGTTTCTACTTGGCTGGGCATGAAGACAATAACTTACATTTAATCGATGACACCGTACTTAACTTACGTGTAAGCGCTACTTACTCTCAAGATGTTTTTGTTCGTGATTTAGTAAATGTTGCGCTTAATGAATTTGAAATGGCCGTTAATAATGCGATATACAATGAAAGTTTTGTATTCAATGTAGTCAATGTCGAAGGTGGTATTAATGCAGAGCTTCTTTCCAATAATAAACAAATTTTGATCCATAAAATTGGAAAAGCTACAGCGATAAATAATCTTGAAGGTAGAGTTATCGTTGGTTACCGTAACGCTGTTCCTGTGTTGGGAAGTGTTGATCCATTACTTGACCATGTAATCAGTACTCGTATTGTCATCAACACTGAACAAGGTGATATTCCATCCATACCTGATGTAAAAGATATTGATGAAGATCAAATCATCGTATCTAAATATGTACAAGCGGTTGGCACTTCGTGCGATTATCTATTAACGGTTGATGATATGAACGTCACTTTCTATTATGATAATATAAAAATTATTACCGGTGAAAATAATGAAGAAGCAATCAAGAGTGGTGAAAACGAGTACGAATTATTTAATTGTACTTTGATTAATGCTGGTATACGTAATTTAACGATTGGTTTCACCTTGAAAAATACTGTTGAAAATCCGCATGATTATATTAAAATTAATGTTCCGTTTACTAATTATATCGATGGTAAAGAAGTTTGGTTTATTTATTCATTGCAAATTAAACCAGTCTTGTACGAAGTAGTCGGTTGGAAATTAAAGGTTGGGGATAGTGTTACTGATACTGTCACTATTAATGATAGTGCGGTGAAATTATATTTTTCACCAGAAGTTAAGAGAGGTTCCGCAAACTTAAATAATATTACCGCAGAAGATAATTCTTATATTGAAAATGCGATTGAACGTTTGGAAACAAAAATTAATACTTATGATTCGAATGATAGTGATGGTTATCCGTATTTAATACTTAATAACACCGCTCAAGAAGGACATCAGGTTAACTATTATATTGAACGTGACGAAAGCAGTAATATTTCATATTTACGCCGAAGCATTAACGAGTTGTCGACTACGATTATGCAAGTTTCTGGTTATATTAATTATGTCTCCAATCTTGACGATGGAGCAGTTGATGGTTCACAAATAATTAAGTCGTCGGCAAGTGCTGGTGGTCAACACCTTACCAGTGAAATTACCATTAATACAACTGAACTTGGAGGTTCACAAGGAGGCTCGTCAGCTGGTGGTTCAATTGAGAATCCGGAAGACAATCCAACGGTATTTATTTATCAAAATGAAACCAGTAGTACTGCCGAAAGATTGTTATCATTAGTTTCTGGTTACAACTATGTGTTAATGAGTGATATCTACTTGTATAAAATCAAAGGGTTAGAAGGTGGACGATGGAAACCTGTTGATTTCCCGAGCAATACAACATTAGATGGTAATAATTTCCGTATTTTCTTTAACCCTGATACCGGCTTTGATTTAAGTGGTAATCCGGATAATATCGGTTTGTTTAATGCTATTCCTGCCGGTGCCGTTGTAAAAAATTTGCAAATTGTGATTGGAACTGGTGAAATTACTGCCGATACTAGTGTAACCACTGTAGCTACTTTGAACATAGATTTAACTGGTTATAATGATACTACCGCAAGTATTGGTTTGTTGGCTGGTGCCAGTGAAGGTATAGTCTCCAACTGTGCTATTTTGTCACAATGGCAATTCTATGCACGTGAATTAAAAACCGTAGAAAATCCAGTTACAGGACAAAAATTTACGACGACGTTACCTTTCAATAAAGATGGTTATTTATTTGATGACGAATATTTCTATCACCTTGGTTTAAATAATGAAGGAAAGGTTATTGTTGATAAATATTATCATATCAATCCAGAAGGAGAGCAATCAAAGGCGTATCGTGTGATTGAATTTAATGCTAATGCTCTTACTTATGGTGCTGAATTTATCGATGCCGATCGTACGATTGTGGCAAATTACAACGATTACAGCCCAATGATTATTCATACTAAATCGATTGAAAGTACTTCACCAGCAAAATTATTTGTTAATGTTAATAATAAAACAGTCAATGTTACTTTAGGTGGTTTAATTGGTTCAAATGCCTATATGATCACTAACAGTCGTGTCTTAATCGATGTTGAATTATATGGTCCAGAACGTAGTACAAATGCTGGTGCTATTGATGATCCTAATATTGCTTCTTCGATTGTCGGTGGTTTGGTAGGACATAATAGTGGTACCATTGCTTCTAGTTTCTTCCGTGATGCGAGTGTTATTAATAATGCCAACGCTAATACTTTGGATAGCGGTGTCTGTATGTTGGGTGGTTTTGTTGGTCAAAACACTGGTATCATTCAACAATGTTACGCGATGGGGCGTTCAACTGAACGTAAGAATAATTTGAACTTTATTTCCACTGCTGGGGCGGTAAAAACAATACGTAACTCACTTGGCGGTTTTGTCCATAATAACAGTGGTACAATTACAGACTGTTTTGTTAACCTAGTTGTTTGGAAAACCGGTCCTGAAGGCGCTGCAGGTGGTTTTGTGTTCGAAAATACGACTGAAGGCAAAATTAAAAATTGCATTGAGAATAATGATATTATTTTGCAAAGTAGCGGTACTTTGGATTATTATGCGCCGTTTGTTTATAAAAATGGTAATACCGCAGTTGGTATTGTTAATACAAAAAATTTATCGAATTTGATTTATGCAGGTAACGCTGAAAGTATCAGTCTCAGCGATGACTGGAAAGGTACCTTAAAACGCTTATCAGATAATAACGATGGTGAGAAAAATCCAAGTGCTTTGTACCGTAATATTAAAAATTATCAAGGTTATTCAATCGGTT
>JAEEMI010000021.1 GCA_016283155.1 Clostridia bacterium | reverse complement strand
CAAATGATTTTTTATTGTAGATTTGCCAAACGCTTGTCAGTGGTTCCTGCATTTTAAATTATTTAATACGCTTAGAAAATCTGTATGCCAATCTAAAAATTTTACTAGTAAATTTATTCTTAACAAAGTCGTCATTATATTTTCGAATATTTTCGTTAAGACGCGCAGTGAGGATTTCATCTTTATATTTTGATTTCTTCATTAGATATTTAAAACTAGCACTCGTAAAAGCAATCCAAGCGTTCAGTGCCCTTTTATTTTGAGATATACTTTCTTTACCAGCAGTTTTTTCTAACCAATCAAGAAATACAATATTTCCACTAGAAAATTTACCGTGAATCATACTTCCCTGATTTAATCGATAGTTATAATCATAGTGATTAATAAAAACTACTTTTTTGCACAGACGAAAATATTCATAGCATCTTAAAAAATCCTCACCAAAATGAACACTGGTATCAATTTTAGTTTGACGCATAATTGAAGTTTTATACATTTTATTCCAAACGACATAATGAACTGTTTTGTTAAGAATTGCGGTTGACACAATATCATCATTGTTTATTATTTTTGTACCGGCAAAAATATTGGAAAACGGAATAATGCCATTAATTTTAAAACTTGATGCCACGCAATCAGCATCATACTTAACCATAGCATTATATAAATGCTCAACATACTTCTTTTTAATAACATCATCGCTATCAACAAAAACAAAATATTTAGTTGTCACTTTATCAATTAAATATTCACGTGTTTTGGCTAAACTCTTTTCATTTTCTTTGTATAAAAGCCTGATTCGTTTATCTTCTTTTGCTAGTTGATCAACAATTTTATAACTATTATCTTTACTACCGTCATCTACGACAACAATATCTAAATTTGTGTAAGTTTGTGCCATTACACTACGGACACATTTTTTCACTGTTTTGCTGGCATTAAACATCGGAATTAATACGGTAATTTTTTCTGAAAAGTCTTTTTTCATAAAGAAATTCTCCTTAATTAAATAATTATAACAAATTATTGAAAAAATATAGTAGCGTTTTATTTCATATTTAAAATCAAAAAAAGTGCAATCAATTTGACAGCACTTTTATATTTTTTAACTTAAAATTAACGCAAACCTAATTGTTTTTTCAATTCACGGAATGCTTCAAGATCTGTTTCTTCTAAGTAATCTAATAAACGTTTACGTTTACCTAACATTAAAGTTAAACCACGACGACTATGTTTATCTTGTTTATGAACTTTTAAATGTTCGGTCAACTCTTCAATACGTTTCGACAATAAGGCAATTTGAACAGCTGGACTGCCAGTATCTCCTTCCTTCCTACCAAATTTCTTAACGATTTCTGCAATTTCGTTTTGTGTCATTTTCTGTAACACTCTCCTTTTAAATTAAAGCCGTGTAAAAATATCTCAATCAAAACACCGCAATAATGAATTATTATAGCAAAATCACTCAAAAAAAGTCAACGATTACTTTTTAAAATTCTTAAAATGAAACGGAAAGAACGGCGGTCGCTTTGTAGCAGGTTGTTGTTCTTGAGCCACCGGTTCAGTTTGCGGTAAATTTTCTGGTTGCATATTCTCAACTTGAGCACGCGTTTGTGCTTGATTAGGCGCAAAACCAGATGCAATAATTAACACTTCAACAGTATCACCATAGGCTGGATTAATATCAACACTCCATTTAATATTACAATTTTCGTGAACTAAATTATGTGCCATTGTAACGTAACTTGATACCTCTGCTAGTGGTAATGATTCGTCACCTTTAATGCACATAATCATACGGGTTGCTCCACTAATACTGGTTTCAATTAACGGACTAGCAACAGCTTGTTTAATTGCTTCCAAAATACGATTTTGACCTTGAGCACGGCCAACACCCATATGAGCCAAACCAGCATTACCAAGAACAACTTTAACATCGGCAAAATCAACATTCAATAACACAGGTTTAACAATACCTTCTGACAAACCAATTACAGCTTGACGTAAAGCCTCATCTGCCATTTTAAATGCATCAAGAAAACTAGTTTTAATTGATGAATGTTCAACCAATTTTTGATTAGGAACAACAACATATGCATCAACAAATTTTGCTAAATTTTCGATACCAATTTCCGCATTCAACATACGGTGATTGCCTTCGAAGTTAAATGGTTTAGTCACAACTGCAACAGTCAAAATTCCCATTTCTTTAGCAATCATTGCCACAACAGGTGCGGCTCCCGTACCAGTACCACCACCCATACCTGCTGTAATAAACAATAAATCTGCGCCTTCAATTGCTGCACGAATTTCATCAGCACTCTCTTCAGCAGCTTTTTGTCCAACATCAGGTCGCGTACCGGCACCGAAACCTTTTGTCGTTTTCTGTCCAATACATAACTTTTGTGATGCTTTATTTACTGATAAAGCATTTTTATCAGTATTGATTGCAATAAATTCAACCCCTGGTAAGTTAACACCAGATTCAACCATTCGGTTAATACTATTACAACCACCGCCACCAACACCTACAACTTTAATATTTACAACTGGCGGATCACCAAACACATCTTCTACTTGTTTTGTTGTTTTTAATTCAACTGCTGTTTCTAATTCGTAACTCATAAAATAATTTTACCGATTTTTTCTAATTTTGTAAAACATTTTTACTGGTTTTTACCCGTTGATAATTTAATTTGTGATAACAAACCATCGAACAATGATATCAAAGCATAACCCATAAATGCCATTAACATTACCATTAAATAATGAACCTCATTCGTTAATGCTACCATATGGAACATATCAGGGAAATAGCAGATGGCTAACAATGAAATCACAAATACTGACACATACATTATGCCACGGAAAACATTAAATGGTTTAATCATACGGAACAACATTGCAAAACCAGTTGTTAATACCGCGTAAATAGTCATTGTACTGAAAATATCTGGATCTTGTAGGTTAAAGATATCAAAGAAACGGAAGATTAATAAAGCAGACACAAAAATTACAGCAACAGCAGCAGCAGAAAAAGATGTTTTAATAATATTAAACATAAACTTTCCTTTAATCTGTTGATTATTCCGTTCTAATGCTAACATAAAGCCAGGGATACCAATCACCATCATCTCTAAAATCAATAAATTAGCTGTATCAAAGAAATACGAACCGTTATTAATAAATACACAAGCAATCGTTAACATAATTGTAAGCAAAGTTTTAAACAAAAATAATGACGAAGATTTCTGAACATTATTCACAACACGACGACCCTCTAAAACCACTTTTGGCATACTTGAAAAATTACTATCAAGTAACACTAATTGTGAAACGTTACGGGCTGCTTCACTGCCTGATGCCATTGCAATTGAACAATCAGCTTCGCGTAAAGCCATAATATCGTTTACACCATCACCAGTCATTGCTACCATACGACCGTTGTTTTTAAACTCTTTAATCAATAATAATTTTTGTTCTGGTGTGACGCGTCCAAAGATAGTATATTCTTTGGCTGCAGTTCGCACTTCATTATTTGACAAACCGTGTAACGAAATATATTTTTCTGAACCAACTACACCAGCCCGGCGTGCAACTTCGCTAACTGTAATCGGATTATCACCCGAAATAATACGGATATCAACACCATTATCGGCAAACCACTTAATAGTTTGTGGCGCTTCACGACGAATATTATCTTGCAAAGTAATCAATGCTATTGGTGACACAGTTCCCGGCAAATTATCATCTTTAATTTCTCCAGTACAACGACCAATTCCGAGTACTCGATATCCTTGACTACTAAACTTAGTAATAACAGTGTTTAATTTTGAACTAAGATCATTAAAAATAAATTCAGGCGCACCCATTACAAAAGTTCCTAATCCGCTACCAAATGTAACTGCAGACATTTTTCGTGAAGATGAGAATGGCAACACTTTACGTGCTTTATAGATACATTCTTGTCCAAAATAATCTTTCATTGCTAAAGATGTTTGGTTATTATCCTCTAAGGCATATAACATTGAAGACATAACTTGTTTAAAATCCATCTTTTTACCGTCATTTTTAATTGCAACAACATCAGTAACTTTCATTGTACCATCAGTTATCGTACCTGTTTTGTCTAAGCACAACGTATCAACCCGTGCTAACATTTCAATACAATAAAGTTCACGCACCCAAGTGTTTTCTTTACTTAAATTGATTACACCAACCATCAAAGCCATTGATGATAACAGGAACATTCCGGCAGGAATCATTCCTAAAATTGCACCACTTGTTTGTGAAATAATTTTCAAGATTGAATGTGGCGCAAGTTCTGTAATTGTAATCAATTGTGTAGCAATCAAAGCTATGGTTAAAATACCAATAAAACCACCAATTACTTTAATAATTGATTTTAAAGATTTAAATAATTCCGAACGTGGTGCAAGATAACGACCAGCATTATTCGCAATACTTTGGATATAATTATCTTTACCAATTTTATCAACGTAATATTTTCCAGTTCCACTAACAACAAATGATCCTGCCAATAAACGGTCACCTGGTTTCTTTTGCACAGGCACTGATTCCCCAGTCAAAAGACTTTCGTTTACTTCAACAACACCTTCCATTAAAACACCATCGGCTTGGATTTGTCCACCAGCTGCCAAAACCACAATATCATCCAAGACTAAATCAGCAGGATAAAGAACTTGTTTTTGTCCTTCACGCCAAGCCGTAACTCGTGATGAGGCCACCAAAGTTAATTTTTCAATAGTAAACTTTGCCCTTAATTCCTGAATAATTCCGATAGCCATATTCGCTCCAAAAATTACCAGAAACAGTAAACTGGAAATGCTTATTGGCGTAATTTTATCAGCAGGATTAACTGGACTATCAAAATATTCTGCGGGAATACTTGGTTGTAAAACCGTGATTGAATAAATTAAAATTGCACCAATAATTAAAGCTAAAATATTATAAAAAGTAAAAATATTGGTAAAGAAAATTGCCCCAACTGATTTAGTTGTACCACGCTTGACATAATTTACTAAACAACTATCAATACGACTCTTAACCTGTGTTGCCGTCAAACCAGTTTCCAAATTTGGTTTAAAGCGTTCTGGATTGGTTGGCGGATTTTTTTTCCAAGTCTTGGTAAATTTACGTTTATAGGCATTAATACTTCTCCGACTACGATTAGTGAAAACCGTTTCAGGTATTGGCGCCAATGATCCCATTGTTTCCATAACATTTATTTTATCATATTTGTTATTTTCTAGCAAACAGACTTTCTAATTTGCTTTGTGAAAAAGTTAATAAAATTGGACGACCGTGTGGACACAGTGGAACATTTTTAGTGGCAAAGTAATTTTTCAATAACGATTCAATTTGTACAATAGATAATATTTCACCTGCTCTAATACTTGCTTTACACGCCGCAGTTGCTACTCGATGTTGAATTAAATCTCGCAAATTATCATTAACCGCTGCCTTATCATTTAAAATAATTGTCATAAAGTCTTTTAACGATGCATCTGCCATTATTGCTGGCACAGCTGACACACGAATCATATTTGAACCAAACTCATCACAATCAAAGCCAAAGTTTACCAGTACTGGTTTTAATTCAATAAAACGTGCTAACTCTTTAGGAGTTACATTAATAATCATTGGTGTTAATAAGATTTGTGATTGGACATCGCGTCGATTAACCTCATCAGAAAACTTATCATAGTTAATACGTTCCGCCATCGCGTGCTGGTCTATAATTAACAAATTATCTGCTGTGCGTACTAACAAATATGTTTCAAATATCTGACCTAAAATTGTAAATGTGTTTTTTTGTAAGGCGCTAGTTTGTTCACCGGATAACGGCATATTAAAATTAAAATGGTTTAAAATGTTTGGCGCCGATTTAACTAAATCATCATTTTCATCAGCTAAATTCAATGATTGAATAACAACTGTTGCCGCATCAGTTTGAGTTGGATTATAAGAATGACCAGTTTGAGATAACGGTTGTGATGCCAATTGTTGTTCATTTTGATGTGTACTACTTTTCGTTGTTTCAACAGTATTACCTTCAGATTTAATTTGAGTTGTTGTTTGTGTAATTTGATTTGATGATTGTGCAATTTCAGAAACTTGTTTCAAAAAGTATGTTTCCATTGTTTTAGTCAAAATTTGACGAACAAATTGAATAATGCTATCACGATCGTCAAAGCGCACTTCTCTCTTTTGTGGATGAACATTGACATCAACACGATCTGCTGAAACTGTAAAGTGCAAAACAAAAATTGGATATTCACGCATCGGAAGATAATTAGCCATTGTTTCGTTGACCACCGTAGCAATCAAACCACCATTAACGACACGACCATTAATAATAACAACTTGTCGATCCTTAGTAACTTTAGAAGAACTCAGGTCTGACACATAACCAACAACACTAAGGCCATCGGATTGTCCCTGAACAGCAACTAAATGTGATTCTTTGATGTCATAAATTTGTTGAATTAAAGCACCTAATCCTTCGCCACGATAATCAATAATCAATTGATGATCAACATAATAGCGTAGCTGCAAATCAGGATGTGCAAGAATAATTTCGTGAACAATTTGTGTTACGTGATTTTTTTCAATATTAGAACTTCGTAAGAATTTTTTACGAGCCGGTGTGTTGTAAAACAAATTAGCGACACGAACCGTTGTACCACGGTTACCGCCAGCATATTGTTGTTCATTGTCCTGATTAATTGTCACAGCATATTCTTGATTGTCTGGTTTAGAAGTAAAATCAACCTTAGCAACGGCTGCAATTGATGCTAAAGCTTCACCACGGAATCCCAATGAAGTAATATGATCGATATCGGTTGCTTTAGCAATTTTACTAGTAGCGTGTGGCATAAAAACTTTAGATAATTCGCTTTCAGCAACTCCTTCTCCATCGTCAGTTACAACAATTTCATCAATACCTCCATTGATAATTTGTACCGTAATTTGTTGTGCGTGTGCATCTAAAGAGTTTTCCAACAATTCTTTTACAATCGATGCTGGATTTTCGACAACTTCTCCAGCCGCCAAACGATTATAAATCGCGGGCGGTAAAATATTAATAACTTTCATTTGTTTCTCTTTCCTTCATAATCTTTTTTGCATTTTGAATAATCACTTCCGGTAAACCTGACAATTGAGCGACTTCAGCACCAAAACTATTTTGTTCTTCACCTTTGACAACTTTATGTAAGAAAATAATTTGACCATTTAAGTTGGATGTTAAAACTTTATAATTTTGTACTTGTGAATAAGTGCGTCCCAATTCAATCAACTCGTGAAAATGAGTTGCACATAATGTCTTACTGCCAATCTTTTCAATGATGTATTGTAAAATAGCTTTAGCTAAAGCATAACCATCATTGGTACCAGTACCACGCCCAATTTCATCAAGCAACAATAAACTATCCTTAGTAGCATTATGAACAATGTTTGAAACTTCATTCATTTCCACCATAAAGGTTGATTTTCCGGTCATCATATCATCGCTAGCACCAATACGGGTAAAGACGCGATCTGTTAATGGAATAACCGCACGATAACACGGCACAAATGAACCGCAATGTGCCATAATTACATTTAATGCTACAGTTTTCATATATGTTGATTTACCAGCCATATTCGGACCTGTAATCAACATCGTATTGTTTTCACGATCTAGATTACAATCATTTGCCACAAACTCATTTGTTGGTAAAACACTTTCCAAAACAGGATGTCGCGCTGCATCTAATTTTAAAACACCATCAGTGTTAATTTCAGGCCGCACCCATTGGTTCTTAAATGCTAAATAAGCTAAATCTGCCAAAACATCAATATTGGCAATTGCAGCTGCATCTTGTTGAATAGCTGGAATCTGTTGCTGTACAATAGTTACAATCTCCGCAAAAATTGACTGTTCCATTTTAATAGCATCACTGGATGCACTTAAAATTTTACTTTCAATTTCGCGCAATTCATCGGTAGTATAACGTTCTGTATTTAAAGTACTTCCCTTACGAATGAAACGATAAGGTACTTGTTTTAAGGCATTTAGTGGCATTTCAAAATAATAACCAGCCACCCGATTATATGCAATTCTCAATTTTTCTACACCTGTTTCAGTTCGTTCTTTTTCTTCCAACGACAATAACCATTTTTTGCTCAAACTACCTGCATTCCTTAATTCGTCAAGTTTCTCATTGTAACCATCGTTGATATAATCACCTTCGCTCAGAATGGTATTTGGATCATTTTTGATTGCCCTTAAAAGTAAAGCCCGTAATTCTTCCAAAGGATTTAATTGTAGACCAAATTTAGTCAATAAATCGGCATGACAATTTTGAGCAATAAAATTCTTAACTTGTTTTACTAACTCTAAACCATCAGCAAAAGCTAACATATCTTTGGGATTAACATTACCGTTAGCAATCTTACCGCAGAAACGCCCTAAATCACCAAAGCGACTTAAAATTTCACGCAAATCTTGACAACGACTTGAATTATCTGTCAATTCTTGAACCGCATCTTGGCGTTCAGTTATTAATACTGATTGTTTTAATGGTGCGGTTACCCATTCAGCTATCAAACGTGCACCCATTGGGGTTTTGGTTTTATCCATTACTGACAATAAACTACCAGCCTTAGTATTATTACGATACGACAAGACAATTTCTAGTGTATCACGAGCAATTTTATCTAAAACCATATAATTGTCATCACGCACTAAAGTAATTTTAGTAATGTTTGCCAATTTATTCTTGGCTGTCATTAAAAGATATTCTAATAAAGCTCCTGCAGCATTAACCAATGGTGAATTATCCGCCAAATCAAACACCTGGGTTGTGTTAATGTTAAAATATTTTTTAACTGTTTGAGTGGCTTGTTTAGTAGTAAAAGCATAACTAAAATGTTTCTTTGTAATAACTTCTTTCGGTCGGATACGCGATACTGCATTATCATAGCTATCAAATTGTGCTACGTAAAATTCACCAGTCATAATATCAGCCCACGCTGCATAAACTTGTGTCGCATTATCTTCTTCATAAATACTGGCAACAAAATTATTACTATCAGCGCTGAGCATTGCATCATCAATCACAGTACCACTCGTAATTACACGGATAACATCACGATTAATTAACGTCTTACCATTTGCCTCTTCCAGTTGTTCAGCAATCGCAATTTTATATCCCATTTCAACTAATTTTTTAATGTATAAGTTTGCTGCGTGATAAGGAACACCACACATTGGTGCTTTTTCATCCAATCCACACGAACGGCCAGTTAATGTTAAACCAATTGCCGCTGATACTTTTTTAGCATCATCAAAGAATATTTCATAGAAATCACCTAAGCGATAAAATACAACGCAATCTTGATACTGTGCTTTTAATTCTAAATATTTTTTCATTGCTGGCGACAAGGCCATAATTCACACTCCTTTATCGTTTCGATTTTACGACATTTTTCGCATTATTTCAACCAACTTTGTTGCTCGCGCTTTACGTGTTTGAAACGGTACTTGATTCGGCATTTTGTCGGCTGCCGTACCTGTTCGATTACTGTAAGGAAAAATATAAGCAGCACTAAACTTAATTTTCTCAACGACACGTACTGTTTCTTCAAAGTCCGCTTCAGTTTCACCAGGAAAGCCACAAATAATGTCGGTTGTAATATGGATGTCAGGCAGATATTCGCGTAATAATTTTATTTTATTTAAATAATCTGCCACCGTATATTTACGGTTCATTAACTTTAAGATTTTATCACACCCACATTGCATTGGCAAATGAATATCGTGTGCAATTTTTGGATACGCTGCCATCACTTTTATTGTTTCGACATCAAAGTCTTTTGGATGCGCAGATAAAAAATGTAAAGTAAAATTACCGTCTTGTTGTGCTAATTCAGCCAATAATTGTGGGAAATTAGGATATGCATTAACATTTTGTCCCAATAAATAAATATCTTTAGCACTACCCTTGACTTGGTTAAATTCAGCAATAATTTCTGTTTTAGGACGAATACGTAATTTTCCACGCACAAATGGAACAATACAATAACTACAATAATTTTCACAACCATACGTAATATCAATATAGGCAGTGGCACTTTTTTCAATCGGCAATGTTTGCAAAGCAACTCCTAATTTTTCAACAACACTCATCGCATCATCTGTACCCAGTAAAATATCAACACCATTAATTTTACGTTTAGCTGACAAACAGCCAATAACTGCAATTTTCAAATTAGGTTTTTGGCGTTTTAATTGTTTAGCCAAAGCGATGTGTGACAAAATTTTTTGTTCGGCCGTATTACGTACACAACACGTATTAAAAATGATTACATCAGCCTCCGTATCCGTTTCGGCAATTTTATGCCCTGCTGCCAATAATTGCTGCGTAATTTTAGCCGCAGTATTCACATTCATTTGACAACCATAATTCTTTAGTACAAATTTCATAGAATGATACAGTTTAACACAAAATAACGTGTGGCCAAACCAATTAAATTGATTCGCAAATTTTTTTTAATTACGTTTATTGTCGTATTATTATTAGGTTTGTCGGGAACAATTGCTTTTGCGTTAATCTGGCACAGCGAATCACTTGATACTGAACGCTTAACTACATTATCACAAACCGCAACTTTTTATGATAATGAACAACAAATCATTGATGCTCATAACAGCATTAATTATTGTCCACTGGAACAAATTAACAGTAATTGTGTTAATGCATTTATTGCTGTCGAGGATAAAAATTTTTATCATCACCACGGACTTTCTTTACCGCGGATCGTGAAAGCATTTACTAACAATTTAGCGGCAGGATATTCCAAAGAAGGTGCAAGCACAATTACACAGCAACTGGTTAAAAATACATATTTAACCAACGAAAAAACTTTTAAACGCAAACTTCGTGAAGCCATTTTAGCATTAAAAGTTGAACAAAGTTTTAGCAAAGACCAAATTATTGAAATGTATTTAAATGCCATTTATTTTGGTAACAACGTTTACGGAATTGCCAATGCGAGTGAATTTTATTTCAATAAGACCCCAGCTGAACTTTCCGTGGCTGAAGGTGCAGGTTTAGCCGGAATTATCAAAAGTCCAAGCAAATACGATCCAATAATGCACTATGATAATTTTCAGCAACGTGCCCATTTAATTTTACATTTAATGTATGAACAAAACTTAATTGATGATATCATCTTAGCTGATGCCTTAAATGATACACTAACTATTAACACGCCAATGAACATTTGGTTAGGAAACAATTATCAGACGATGGCACTAAAAGAAGCATCTCAAATTTTGAATCTGAGTGAGAATGATATAATTCACTACGGTTATCAAATTGATACTTATTATCAACCTGACAGACAACAGTTACTATACGATGCAATGAACGAACCAGAATATGATTTAGTGGGGGAAAAATTTGCACTATTATCCACTACAAACGGACAAGTACAAGCTCTATGGTCCTCAACTCCGACAATACTGACTGCTCGTCGTAATTTTGGTAGCGCAATGAAACCATTATTAGTCTACGCACCAGCATTAGAGTTAGGTATCATTCAGCCTGCTAGTTTGATTGATGATGCACCATTAATTGATGCAAAATTTAATCCAAAGAATTCTGACGACAAATACCACGGTTTAGTTTCAGCACGCGAGTCATTAATGTACAGTTATAACATTCCAGCGGTAAAAATTCTAGAAGCAACAACAATCAACAATGCCACAACAATTGCCAATAAAATGGGTCTAAATTTACAAAATGAAAATCTTTCGATGGCTTTAGGTAACACTAATTCAGGTACCACCTTTTTAGAATTGGCTAGTGGTTACCAAACAATTGCCAACCAAGGTAAATACACACCCGCTCGCTTTATAAAAACCATTCGTGATCGTAATGGACAAATAGTTTATTATGATATAACCAACAAATACAATTATGCTCCACAAGCCATAACATCCGACACGGCTTATTTATTAACGGATATGTTGGTCGATACTGTTCGAAAAGGCACGGCACGCAAATTAGCATCGCTTGATGTTCAAATAGCAGCCAAAACTGGGACCACTGAACGTGAAAATGCTGACACTAACACTGATGCAACTTTGGTTTCTTATACACCACAAAATGTCCTAATCGTATGGCAAGGTAATGCAAGTATGAAACCCGAAGACGATCTACCTCGTGGCGCAAATGGCGGCGGTCGTTTGGCTAATGCCGCTAAACAAATTCACAGTGTTATAAGTAATTTAACCGAACATTTTATTTGTCCAACTACTGTGAAAACAATGGCTTTAGATACTTTAGATTATAAAAACGGAACCTTGAAACTAGCGAATATCGCAACGCCAGATTATGAAACAACAATGGAATTGTTTGCATTGCGTTATCAACCCACCACAGTTTCAGAAAATTATTTAGTTACCACTCCAACCATAATTGACGGACAAATTACCAAACAAAATCAAGCACAAATTTGGTTTGAAACATTACCATATCAAACGTATTCAATTTATCGAAATAATGTTTTACAAGCCGTAATTCACCACAAGACAGGTATTTATACTCATATTGATAAAAATCCTCAAGACAGTAACACATATTATGTAACCGCCAGTATTAAAGGCGAAGATCCACGACAAAGCAATCAAATTGAATTACGTTTAATTAACCAAGACTTCAAATCAATTACGCATAGTAAAGCTGTTGAAAACAAACGTGTTCCGTGGTATTTTTAAAAAGATGGAATATTTAAACGATACAGGATTACTTATTGAACAACCAAACAACCTCTATAAACTTTCAAGTGATGCAGTTGCATTAGCAAACTTTGTTGAATGTAAATCAACTGACCGTGTAATTGACGTCGGTTGTGGAACGGGTGTACTAACTTTATTAATTGCTGACCAACAAAAACCACGTGAAATAGTTTGTATTGATATCAACGCAGATGCTGTACAACAGATGAAAAAAAACTTAACCATTAATCAAGCTAAATTAAAGGCAACAAATTTTATTACACTGAATGCAGATGCAAGGCAATTACACACTTTAATTGAAGCAAATTCTGCCGATGTTATTGTTTGTAATCCGCCATATTTTACCACTGGCAAGAAATCACAAAAAAACGAACACATCAGTCAAGCCCGCCACGATGATAATTTATCATTAGATGATTTAGCCACGTTATGTACTCGCAACATTAAATATGGTGGCAACGTGTTTTTTTGTTACCCGGCAAATCAAATTGCTAAAGCCATTACCATTTTTGAAAATCATAATTTTCGCATCAAAACAATTAAATTACTTTCTAATCAAAAAGGTGTATATTTGGCTATCTTTCGTGCAAAAAAAGGTGGCGGTCATCAAACTACTCTGCTTGTTTAAAAAAGTATTCACGGTAAGGACATTTATCACATTCACTTTTTCCTTGGGCATCAATGCTACAAATTTTTTTCATTGCTGAATCAATTTCCTGTACGACCTGTTGTCCTTTCAAGTGGTTGAGATTAATTGCACCACTGGCCAAAGAAACCATCTTATTATCTGATTGTTGTACAATACACGCAAAAACTTCGTAATCTAAATCAATTTTGCTCTGTAATTGATATTCAGTTAGATTACCAGTAACTTTTAAAACTTTATTTATACCATCAATAACTAATGACAACATCAAGTTATTTGCAGTAATTGAATGTTTTAATCGTAAATGTGTTCCATTTTCTAAAGAATGAATTTCAACGTATCCAGCCACGGCACCCGTACGATCATAGAGAATGATATTTTTAATGTAAACAGCCATTGATTAAGCATAACAAACTAGTTCAACAATATTTATGCGAAATTGCACAAATTTTAGCATATTCTGTCGGAGTAATTTGTTCAGGACGTAAGTTTGCATCAACTTTTGCTTCTGCCAAGATTTGCTCAGCTACTGTTTTATCAACATTAATGGCTCTTGATAATGCATTTATCATTGTTTTACGACGGGCAGCAAAAATTCCTTTCAATAATTTTTCTATTTTTGAATCGATTGGTTGATCATTTTTCTTTAAACACACAAATGCACTGTCAACTTTTGGCTGTGGCGTAAATAGACCACGCGGTACAGTTTCAAGAATTCTGCATTCGGCTTGTAATTGACAACTTACTGACAATGCTCCATACAAGTTATTTCCAGATGAAGATACAATACGCTCTGCCACTTCCTCAGCAACCAATACATTAAGTTCACAGCAATTGGGTAAAGCTAAAAACTGCATAATTAAAGGTGTGGTAATATAATATGGTACATTAGCAATTAAACGGAACTTTGGTAAGTAATTAAAATCATATTGCAATGCGTCGGCGAAAATTAAATTAATATTTTTATATTCAGACAAACGTTGATTTAAAATTGGTTTTAAACGCTGATCAATTTCTAAACTATAAATTTGACATTTAGTTTCGGCCAATGCTTGAGTTAAAGTGCCTGCCCCTGCCCCAATTTCTACCACAACATCAGTGGACTGCACATTTAATTTTTTCACGACAGATCGTAAAAAGCCAATATCGTAAATAAAATTTTGCCCTAAAGATTTTTTGTATTCAAATTCCATTTGTATAGTTTATCATACTATGATAGCATAAGATAGTTTATTTTGCAGAAGATAAACTCATACCAATGAAATACTTTTCACTAAAGAAAAACGAAGCAGCACACGGTCAATGTGCTGCTTTTATTTTATAAAAACGATACGCATTTTCTTTGGTTAAACTTTCAATTTCCGAAATTGTTTTACCAAGTACATTGGCCATTACTTGTGCTGTATAGTTAATATATTGAGGTAAATTAACTTCACCACGTTTTGGTACTGGTGCTAAATATGGAGCATCAGTTTCAATTAAAATTCGATTTAACGGAATTGAACGCAAAGTATCGTGAAGATATGATTTACTTTTATAAGTTATGTGACCACCAAAAGCAAAATAAACATCAATTCCAGTTAATTGATTTATCAAAAAACACGCTTGTTCAGCCGTGTAACTCATACAATGAATTAAAACACCATTTTTCAATTTATCGCGATTGGCAATTAAAACATTTGCAGTATCTTCCCAAGCATCACGTGTATGTACAACCAATGGTTTGTGATATCGATCCGCTAAAAAAATTTGATGTTCAAAAACTGCAATTTGCTGCTCACGGGTTGGTAAATCTTCACGATGATAATCCAATCCGCATTCACCAATAGCAACAAATTTAGGTTGGCTTAAATGTTCTGCAACAAAATTTTCAAAATCATTAGCTGAATAAACATCAGCATAGGCAGGATGTACGCCAGCCGTACAGTAAACATTTTTGTGTTCTTTAGCGAAACCGAAAACAATGGGCAGACTTTCAAAGTCCGCCCCAATCTCAACACCTTGATGCTCTTTCTGAACCACTTCGTCAAGTGTTATTAAACGTGGATCAGTTAAATGAAAATGTGAATCAAACACAATTACTCCGCACGTGAAATTTTCAAAATTTTTAATTCAATTTGACTAACAGGTGTTTTGATAATTGCCACTTCACCGACTTTTTTACCTAATAGGGCCTTACCTTTCGGACTTTCATTGGAAATATAATTTTTTTCAATATCAAATTCCATAAAGCCAGTAACCACATAAGTTTCTTGTTTCTTGGTACGTAAATTTTCAACCAAAACGGCTGTACCTAAATTAACTTGACTGGTATTAGCAGTTTTATACGAAAAAACAGTTAAGTTTTGTAAAATCGCTTCCACTTCTTTAACACGGATTTCAAGATTGTTTTGCGCTTCACGAGCAGCAGCATATTCGGCATTTTCCTTCAAATCACCAAATTCACGTGCTTCCTTAATTTGGGCAGCAATATCACTACGCTTAGCCATTAATTCAGCCAATTCATCTTCTAATTTCTTTTTTCCAACCATAGTTACATATCTTGTTGTCATCTTTTTTCTCCTCTTTACCACAATTATGGTTGCGTTATAATATGCCGATTTATGTTAATTTGTCAAGTAAAATACTTTTTACAATCATTATGGCATTAATAGCGTATCATAGACACTACAATTCATATAACGTAATTTACGAGCAAGAATGTGTAACAACTGTGCATTAGTCGGAACTTCTGAAAACAATTCTTTAAATTTTGGTTTCACTATCCACTTTTCAACTAACGTATGTAAATTACGTTCTACACATAATCGTGTAATTTTATATTTATGCGCAACTGATAAATAAATTGATTTTAAATTTAAAGCCAAATCCGTATAATTTTCCAAAGCAGAAATTATTAAATCGCACAAAATTGGAAAACCAACGTATTCTGATGGACAATCATACTTAATCAAAAACTCACTAATTCCAGTTTTAATTCTTTCACCGACGTGTTTCTTTGGACTCATTTTTATATGCCACCTTTTAATATTTGGGGATTAAATGAATATGTGCGTGCATAATTTCTTGACCAGCTGCCTTACCACAATTCATTTTTATATTATATCCTAATGGATGATAAATCTTTTCAATTTCATTCTTAGCAGTTTTAATTAAATCACCGGCAGATGACCATTCTTCTGGTGTCATTTCAAACACTGTTTCAATATGACGTTTTGGAATGACTAAAGTATGTCCTGGAGCAACGGGGAATTTATCGAAAATCATATAACATAAATCATTTTCCGCAATACAGTTTTTTTCTAAATCACAAAAAAGACACATACGAACTTCCTCCACAAGGTAAAATTAAATTTTCTGCTGTTGGCAATCCAATCTCGTAAGTTTGGATTTTGTAGTGTAACCCAATTAAATTTTTTCGCAAAACATTTTCAATAACAGTCGGTTGAACTGATGCTGTATAATTATTGACTAAAATAAATAACGGGTGATCCGATAACAACTGAACACAGTTGGCAATTAGAGGATTAAGATTTTCTGTTAATTTCCAAACTTCCCCATTTGCCCCACGACCAAAATTTGGTGGATCCATAATAATCGCATCATATTTATGTCCACGACGAATTTCCCTGGCAACAAATTTTTGACAATCATCGACAATGTAACGCACGCTTTCGTATGGTATATGATTTAACGCAACATTCCTTTTAGCAACATCAGTCATACCACGGCTAGCATCTACGTGAGTTACAGTTGCACCTGCTTTAGCACAAGCTACAGTTGCTCCGCCTGTATACGCAAATAAATTCAAGACTTTAGCATTAGGATGTTGACTAAGAACATCCATCACCATATCCCAATTAACAGCTTGTTCTGGGAATAACCCAGTATGTTTAAAGTTCATTGGACTAATAATAAACGACAGATTTTTATACTTAATTGTCCATTCTTCTGGAGTCGATTTTAACCATTTCCACGCTCCACCACCCGTTGCTGAACGCAAATAATGTCCTGAAATATTTGGATACTGAGAATAATCGACCGAAGGTTTCCAAATGGCTTGCGGGTCTGGGCGTAACAAAACAATCTTTCCCCAACGTTCTAATTTTTCACCGTCTCCTGTCGCGATAATTTCAAAATCACGCCAAGCGGATGTGTATTTCATTTTCTCCCTTTCCTTCCGTAATATGCATTTCAGTGGCTAATACTTCACGCATAATTCGTGGTTTATGTGCATTTGCCGCGGTATATGTTTTTGCATCTGCAGTTTTCAGATCCACAATAATACGATCAGTTATATCCATTTTTTGATTCATACGTTCCAATTGAATACTACGAATTAATTCACGGGCAATACCTTCTAACATTAAATCATCGGTAATAGTTGTATCTAGAACAACAGTTAAATCGTCAACGGATGTAATTACGAAACCAGAACGTGGAGCTAATTTACGTTCAAATAGTTCTGGAGTCAATAAATCAAAACCAGGAATATTGATTTTTTCACTTGCATCAAATGCAGCGACAATTTCTGCCATTTGTTTCGTATTTTGTAAGGCATTTTTTAATTCTTGAACACGATTCTTTAAGATTGCACCAGCTTTTTTAAAATTTACAGTTAAATATGCTACGTTAAACTTTTCATCATCAGTTACAAGCTCAATTTGTTTAACATTTAATTGTTCTTGAATAATAGATGCAAACATCTTAATTGTTTCAATTTGATTAGTTTTGACATAAACCTTGGCCAAAGGTTGTTTAATTGCAATTTGATTTTCGGCACGTAATGACAAACCTAAACTGATAACTTGTTTAACAAAGTTAACTGACTCTAATAAACTAGTTTTACTCTTAATTTTTAACGGAGTCGGATAGTTAGCCAACATTACCGGAGTTTCTCCTTCACCAAAACAGTTTTCCCATAAATATTGAGCATAACTCGGCACAATTGGCGTTAACACAATTACTACACTACGTAAGGCATTAAATAAACACCAATAAGCATTCATTTTATCCTGATCTTCACCATTTTTCCAATAACGACGGCGATTAACACGAATATAAAAATTTGAAATATCTTCAATAAAATCATCGGTCAATTTAACGACTTGATGAATTTTAAAACTATCGTAGGCTTCACGTGTTGCTTGAATATATTTATTAGTTAATTGAACTAACCACAAATCAATTGGTAATAAATTGTCAGGTTGATAATTATTAACATCTGGATGATCTACCAAGGCGTACGTTGTATAGAAAACATATGCATTCCAAATTGCTAACAAACGACGTTTAGCATCTTCTGCAATACTATCACCAAAACGCATATCTAGGGTTGGGTTAGCACTTGCAAAAGCATAACGCAAAACATCTGCTCCGTACTGTTTTACCATATCTTCAATATAAATTTTACGTGGTCCAGTCTTTGAGAATTTTTTACCATCCTCATCTACGATGGTTGAATGTCCTACCACATTTTTATATGGAGCCTCCCCAGTCAAAACAACTGACATAAACAACTGAGCATAAAACCAAAGGCGAATTTGTTCTTTCATTTCCAAAACCATATCTGCCTTAAATTGTCCCTTCGGTTTAGTAGAAAACGGTGCAATCCCCGCATCTAACCAACAATCACCAACATCAGTAACACGTGATACGGGTGCGTGACATTTTTCACAGGTAATTTGCACTTCATCAATGTACGGACGATGTAAATGAGGTAAAGCATCAACTTTACTTGGATCAATCGCACGTGCTCGTAATTCCTCTTTACTATCAATTACATTGAGATGACCACATTTCTCACAAGGATAAAATGGTAATGGTAAACCATAGAAACGACGTCGACTGATATTCCAATCGCCCATATCTGTTAACCATTGACGCATTGATTTTCCCATAAAATCAGGTGTCCAATGCACAGCATCAGCAGCTTTTAATAAATCTTTACGAATACCATCAGTAGCAATATCATAACCAGCAACCAAACGGAAAATAACATCAGTTTTACAACGCCAACAGAAAGGATAATTATGTGTGTAGTCGTGATGATAATACAATGTTTTATTTTCTAATAATTGTTGAAAAACAACCGGTTCACAATCAACCGTCGACAAACCAGCCAACCATTCAAAATCATCATAGAAAACTCCATTTTCACCAACTGGAATAATAAACGGTTGCATATGTAATTTTGTGCCCAATGCAAAGTCTTCTGCACCACAACCAGGAGCGATATGGACAGCACCTGAACCATCAACTTCATCAACCTGATTCCAAGCCACAAGTTTGTGTTCAAATTGTTGTTTCTTTAATGGCAAAAATGGTTCATAAATTAAACCAACCAAATCTGTACCTTTAATTTTTTCAACTACTTTAACTAAATCATCGCGCAAAACTTTAATTTGTTTTTCACAAACAATCAGCAGATTTTTATCGCTCTTAACTTGACACTTACAATATGTAAATTCTGGATTAATTGCGATTGCCATATTAGCAGCTAAAGTCCAAGGAGTTGTTGTCCAAACCAAAATTCTTTCATCACGACCAACCAATTTAGCCTTAACGAAAACAGCCTTATGTGTACGTTCTTTGTAACTACCACTCATTTCGTGTTCACTTAAACTAGTACCACAACGGGGACACCAAGGCATCGTTTTATAACTTTGCTTTAACATCTTTTTATCGTTACAAATTTTTAAGAAATGCCAAATTGAAGTAATATTTTTATCTGAATTGGTAATATAACTGTGTTCCCAATCACCTAATTGTTCGAAAATTTTACTTTGCTCTGTTTGATGATTTTTAAAATAATTTACGCGTTCAATACACTTTTCGGTAAACTTATCCACACCATACTGTGTAATTTCTTTTTTGTTATTAAGACCTAATAATTTTTCGACTTCAACCTCAACCCACATACCTTGAGCATCAAATCCCCAGACATAATCGACTTCTTTACCAATCAACGAATTGTAACGGTTATAAGCATCTTTTAAAGCACGTCCCCAACCGTGATGTAAACATAAAGGTGCATTGGCCGTAACAGGACCATCTAAAAAATTAAATTTTGGCTTACCACGATTTTTTTCTTTAACTCTAGCCAAAATGTCAGTTGGTTCATAATTATGGTTAAAATCAAATACAGAAGTTTCTTTTTTCATTCTACTTTCCTTTTATAATGTTTATAAATTAACACGATTATTAATAACTTTCAATAATTTTTACTAAATCAATAATATCTGCGTTAGTCAAGAAACCAATCGGTAGTTCCATCGCGGTACCATTATCAGTAATCAAAATTGCTGCAATTTTGCGATTGTTATTAAAAATTGTTAATGCTTGTTCAATCGTAATGTTTTTATGAACAATTGTGAAATGTCCTGTTTGCGGGTACATCCTCAAATAATTTTCAATAGATGTTTTACGGATAAAACTATCCAAATCGTTAGTATCCAAAATTGTCGCTAAATCCTCGATCAATTTACGCCAACGCACAATTCCGACCAATTTATTACCAATATAAGCAGGTATCATTCCGTGTCCAGTTTTACCAGTTTCCTTAATCAAATCGTAAAGACTACGTGTTGCGTCAATTATTGTTACTTGCCGTTGGCGAATAATATCGGCGACCAACGGTGGTGTTGTAATTAGCTTAGCAATCTTTTCCATTAGAAGTACAACATCTAAATGTGGTTCAGCAATTACTTTATTATTATCACTACTATGAACAATTGCATTACGTAAACGAGCAAAATTAATCAAATCATTTTCGTGACTGCGAATAACCGTATTTAAATCCGCACAATGACGAATTAAATCAGAAAACGAAATCGTTGTTTTGTAATTATACTGAATTCGTAAAGCCTTATCAATTGCATTATAGGCATCTAAAAAACGCACGCCCAAAGTTTTAGTTGAATTCGACATATTTGACATATTGTTATTATACACTTATAATTTGCTGTGAGCAAAATAGAAAATCGTATAACTGGCGAATTGACAGTTACATTAAAAGGTTACGGTTTCGTTGATATACCCAATCAAGAGCAAGATATATTCATCGCAAAAGATAATTTACACGGCGCAGTTGATGGTGACATCGTTGAAATCCGTTATATGAAGAAAAAACACAATGACCACCCTGATGCTGAAGTCGTTCGCGTGATTGCCCACCAAACGCAACCAGCTACGATTGAAGGCATAATGAAAAAATATAAATTGATGCCTACCTTTCCTGATGCAGTATTAAAAGAAGCAGAACAGGTAATAAAATTAGATATTAAAGATCATATGTACAACCGTCTTGATTTACGCGATTTACCAATCATTACAATTGATCCTGCCGATGCTCGTGACTTAGATGATGCCATTAGTTTAGTTGACAATCCTGATGGGACAATGACATTGGGCGTACACATTGCCGATGTTTCAGAATATGTAACCGCAGATAGTATTTTAGACCATGAAGCATATAAACGTGGTACCAGTGTTTACTTCCCAGATCGTGTATTACCAATGCTGCCGCCGCAATTATCTAATGGAGTTTGTTCTTTGAACCCTAATGAACCGCGTTTAACCTTATCAGTTTTAATGACTTTAGACAAAAAATATAATTTAGTTAATTATCAAATCAAAAAATCTTTAATTCAATCAACAACCCGTTTTTCATATGACGAAGTACAAGATATTTTAGATGGTAAGTTCAACAACCCTCACAAAGCAATGCTTTTAAAGATGGCTGAAATTACCAAGAAATACGAACAGAACCGTCAAACTCGTGGAGAGATTACATTTAATGTTCCCGAACCTAAAATTGTTTTAGATGAAAACGGACAAATCACTTCCGTCTATTCACAACCACACAATCTCAGTCACCGTATCATTGAAACTTTTATGATTATGACCAACGAAGTTGTTGCTGAACATTGTCATAAAATTCACTTACCTTTCGTGTATCGTATTCACGAAAAACCGGATCCAATTAAGGTAATTCGCTTTTTAAGCGCTTTAACGCCATTTAACGTACGTCACCAAATTGATTTTGAAAACCCAACTGGTTTCCAATATCAAAATATGTTGGATCAAATATCAGATGAAAACGTTAAAATTGTGGTATCAAGTTTGGCATTACGTTCAATGCAAAAAGCCAAATATGATCCAAATTGTGTTGGCCATTTTGCCTTAGGTGCAACCTATTATTGCCACTTCACTTCCCCAATCCGCCGTTACCCAGACTTATTGATTCATCGTATTATAAAAATGCATTTAGATAACCAATTAAACCGTTCGCAACTTGACCGACTTAACGCCTACGTAATTGCGGCCAGTCAACAAGCTTCACAAACTGAATTAGATGCCGTAGCTGCTGAACGTGAAGTTGATGCTTTAAAATGTGCAGAATATATGCAAAAACACATTGGTGAAACATTTGCGGGCGTTGTTAACGGAATTACCGATTTTGGTGTCTTTGTTTACATTCCCGAAAACACTGCAGAAGGTTTAGTACGTACTGAAAACTTACCGACTGATAATTATTTATACCACGATGGTACAATGCAAATGATTGGTAAAAAATCCAAAATCAAAATGGGTGATCCAATTAACGTGACAGTTATCGGCGTTAATTTGCATAAATCCAAAATCGAATTTACCGCAAAATAAATTAACAAATAAAAACCCCAATGATTGGGGTCTTTTATTGAATAAGTGATTATCAATTATTAGTAATTACAATTTCAGAACTTATATAATAACGATTATAAGCATTATTATTTTCCGGTTCAAAGACAATTTGCCAATTACGGTCAGAACTGATTAAATAATTTGCGTTAGTTGTATAATTATCGGATGAATACCATCTACAGTCTTTAAACCAATCATAATAGATTAGACTATTATTTCCCCCCGCCAAATGTTCCTCAGTAACACCATTATTATCTTCATACTGATAAACTAATTCCCAGGTTCCATCAATACCTTGGAAGTCCGTATTGTTCAAATCATGTGTAGGCAGTGCATCTTGAGAAATTGCAATACAATCACTACGGATTTCAAAAGTAATTGATGGGGTTTGATTGTTAAAATGCGTAGTTAATTCCGTTTGAAGTGCAGTAAGTACCGCATCCGGAATGTCTTCTTTATACCAATCAATATCAGCATCAATATCAACAATTTCTACATACATATCATCATTAGGGACAAAATGATATTTTAATCTATAGCAGTTATTTGGTAATTGTGTTGAGCCAGGAACTACAAGAGTTTCATTATTCTCATATTCATAGTAAATTTCCCATTGTCCCATTGCATTAGTAATTGTTTGATCGACAGTGGACGGAACAGCAGTCAATGGCACAACTCGTGTTACTTGGCTAATTTGAATACTATTTGCTAACGAATAATTAACAGAACCATTGGCAGTAAACATCGAACCACAGCCATAAATTGTGGCAAGTTCTTCCGACGTATAAGCTAATTTGTTAATATAAATTTGAATTACATTTTCTGTATTGTAAGCATTTGAATAAGCGGTTCCATTAATTGAAAGTTTAATGTCAACACGATTCCGTGTATAACTGCAGTCACTAAATGTCAAAGTAAATTGATCATTTTGTTCTTGACTAATTGTTGCGCCGATAACACCGTCACTGTTATTATTGTAGATGGAAAAATTAATACTTACATTTTCATCTTTGGTTTTCAATAAGTTAAATTTTTCATTATCAATCATAACAATAATTGTTTTGTTATTATTTGCATTTGGATTATATGTTATTTCCTTGGGATAATAGACACCTCCGTTACCATCATCTTCGGAAACAACTGCCCCATTATACATGCAACGACTTGAATTAATTAATTCATATTCGTCGAAAGTAATTTTATTAATACACCAATTAAATTCAACGTAATTTTCATTACAATCATCAATAACATAGTTAACACTATCTTTCAATGTATAACGAATTTTATAATTATTACCAACTTCGGTTGCTCTATCTGTTCCAGTAATATTATAGAATTTTACATAATTTTCATCAAGTGTAACTGATGGTGATTGTGATGTTCCGTTATATTCAAAATTATCAGTATATAAAATTGGTTTATTAACAATGCCTTGATGCAAACTAACTGTTACAGGGAAAATCGTATTATCTTCGTTATAATATTCACTTAAATTAGTGCCACTGCTAAATTTAAGTTTAGCTTGCAACTTAATACTGCCGTTTTCATCCATATTCGAACAATCAAGTCCATTGATACTGTTACCTTGCATATCATTACCTGTTAATACTAAATCATACCAACCAAATGCGCCACGTCCACCTTCGCAAACGGGATTACTATGCATATAATTCTGCCAAATAACCATTTCACCTTGATCATTTAATGCTTCCGGATATGAAGATTCAATCATAACATCCAATGTTTTTAAGAAATCCATTGAAAGTGCTTTTCCATTTCCAGTCGTGAAAATTGGATTTTCGGTATAGGTATTAAAATAATAATCAATTTTCATTGATAAACTGCTAATAAAATTTTCTACTTCGGTTTCGTTATAATCTTCAAAATTTTTAGAAATTGTGTTTTTCCAAATGAAATCACCCTTTTCAACCCTTAAGAAATTAGATTTTTTGGGTGTAGTGAAACCGTTAGTTTGATTTTTATCAGCATACACAGCAATCAAATAGTAATCACCAGGTTTAAGACTTTCGGTATTAACGACCATTGTGTTATCATCATACATCAAGGGTTGACCATTATTATATTGTGTCAAAGTAATTTCATTACCACTTGCATAATCACTCAAAAATATTTGTTGCATTTGTTTTTTGGCAAAAGTGTCTTCTGAATCAATCTCATTATATTTATCGATTAAGTTATCACCAGCATTAACTACGATATCGGATATACCATCCCAATATGATTCAATTGTTTTATCTTCTGGTGCAGTTGTCGGAAGCGCATATACACTTTTTACGTTAGTACCAGAAACCACCTTGTTAGTTTTTAAATCTTTTACCCAAACTTTATAATTTGATGTATATGCATCATACTGTGCATTTTTATAAGTAGGACAACCATATTTATAAGTTGAATATGGATTATAATTGGTACTATCATTTTGAGCGACTGCGATACTTAAATTAGTGAGGTCCTCTTCAGATTGATTAACTGTAATTTGCAATTCCAATTCACGTCCAGCAATTTGGTAAACAATTTTATAAGAGCCAGCGTCTAAAACTTGATTAAAAGGAATTTTATCGGTTTCTGTCCAAGTTGTTTCCCCACCATTTTCTGGAATTGAACCTAAATAATATTTTTCATTAAATTCACCCAGGCTGTTAATATACTCATAAAGTTCTTTATCTTTGGCATTATTTTCAATGTCGAAATCTTCACTATTCTTTTTGGTTCCGTCTTTAAATTCAAAATAGTATGATACTCGACGAGCTATATCATTTAAAGTAACGCCATAGTCCGCATTAATCCAACCAGTTTGTGAATAGAAATTCTCATTTCCATCAATAACAATGGATAAATTTAGCAATTCATTGGCATTATTACCATTTCCGCCACAGGCTGTTAAAAAAAATGCTGGAATTATAATACAGAAAACGGTCGATAAAACTAATATAAATTTTTTAATATTTTTCATTGTCCCTTTTCCTTTTATAGTTAATCTATATATATAATTAGTATAACAAGATTTAAAGATTTTACAAACAAAAAATTCCGTCAAAATTCGACGAAATTTTACTTAAGTTATTAACGATTATTAATACTATCAACTGGATTCTTTTTAGCAATTTTATATACTGGAAGTAATGTTGAAACAAAAGCAACAGCAAGACTAACCGCAATTAATAAAAGGACTTGCCTGATACCAACCGTTAGTAATGTAATTGTAAATCCTAATTCTTCATAAAGGCTACGATTAATAAAGAATGCTGCTACGCACGTTGCAATTGTTGCTAAAACAAAATTTATCATTGCAATAACAAAACTTTCCGAAAAGAAAATTGAAAAGACATCTTTTTTACCAGCACCAATCGCACGCAGTACCCCGATTTCACGCTTTTTATAAGCAATACTTGTTGAAATAAAATTCATTAACATAAAACTGGCAAACACTGCAAAACCAATACCAATGTATAGGAAAGCCTGTCGCATTCCCAAAATCATATCCGAAAAGTTATCAAGCATTGATGTTGCTTGAAACTGAATATTGCAACCAACGCCGTTAACATTAAATTTCATAATATCTTTTACCAAAGCAAAATCATCATTATTATTTTTCAATCGGGTAATTATATAATCGTAACCATTAAACATTTTGGTATATTGCGTATCCGAAATAGTATGATAATAACTATCTGCGAATCCAACAACATCAAATTCGTAAATAATTTTATTGTCTCCGTTCTCAAGTCTAAGTTTTAAGTCATCGTTCAAGAGATTTTGAAGATTAGATGTATCACCATTAAAATAACCCATTGCCGGACTATCCAAGCCTACAATAATCTGATTATCTTTTAAGTTATTAAGATCAACACCAGTTTTAGTATATTCAATTTTATCAGTAAAGAAATTTGAATTATAATATATTTGTTTTGTTGTGTTATAGAAATTTGAACTTGAAGCACTGCTACAATAACCACTAGGCTTTTCACCAATATAACATTTACCAAAATAACGTTCCGATACATTACTTGTTGTTAAAGTGTTGTATAAATTTGACGAGACATAGCACATATTAACCAATCCGTAACTCACAACTGTGTTAATTTCACTATAACTCATATAATCTTGAAGATTATTAATACCATTACTGACCGAATTGGTGTATTTAGAAACATCTGTATCATCCTTAACAATACCGACAATTTTCAAATTGTAATTATTACAATTAATGGTTTTACCGCTTAGATCACTTAATGATGCAATACCTGAATATGAACGTTTTAAACAATCAAAAATATGCTGTGAAATCACTACCTCATCATCAGCACTTGGATAATTCCCCTCTAAAACAAGATTAAGATTTTTTCTAATGGTTTCATTAAGAGGTAATACACCCGAAATTTGTTGGTTATAAAAAAGATTACTACTATAATTACTTGAAGAAATAGAGGCACCATCAAGAGAATAACTCTCATTTGCACAAACTACTTTATAAAATTGATAACTATCGTGTCTTTCAACTAACTGATTAACAACGTCTTGTGTCAACCCCGCTGGATACTTATTACCATACGAACCTACATCAAATCCCGAAATTGCCAACGTTTTAATTTGAGCCATTTTAATTGATTCATAAGTTGATGTTACGACATCAAAACTAGCCATCGTATCAATCAAACCAAACATTGCAAATGCAACAAACGAAAGTAATATTGTAAAGAACAAACGAATTGGTTTATGTTTCAAAGAACTTGAACCCATTTTAAATGCATCTTTGATACGCATTTTAGAACGAATTAGTTTCAAATCATTTGGATTATATGCTTTTAATTGGATATCAGAACTGGTAGTGTTTTGGAAAACTTCACGATTACCATCATCGGTAATGAAAGCTGCTTTTTTAATTTCACGATTAGATTTATCATCGAATGAAATGATCGTATCTTTCTGATAAGAATTATCGTAAATCATTCGTACAATTTTCGAAAGGTCTTCCTGGTTAGGACGATGTCCTTTTTGAATATGTACAATTTTATTATCAATAAAACTAACTCCAGAAACACTGCGATCACCCGCAACAATGTGTTTAGTATTATCACTGATAATTTTTCCATCACGTAATTCAATGACACGATCACCATAGATTTCAGCAAATTCACGGTCGTGAGAAACAATAATGACCAACTTTTCTTTGGACAATTTCTTCAATGTGTCCATAACTTGTTTACCGGTATTACTATCCAAAGCTCCGGTTGGTTCATCGGCCATAATTATTTCTGGATCTTTAATTAAAGCACGTGCAATCGCAACACGTTGTTTTTGACCACCAGAAAGTTGGTTTGGTTTACGGCGATAATAACCCGAAAGATCAACTTTATCTAATAGGTCGTTAACATTTTTCGGCTTTGCTTTCTTACCTTGCAATTCCAAAGCCAATGCTAAATTTTTTCCAATCGAAAATTCTTCCAAAATGTTATATTCTTGGAAGATAAATCCGATAAAAGTATTACGATAAGCATCAAAATCGCTCTGTTTAAAATCCCTAGACGATTTGCCTTTAATAATAATTTCACCACTATTAAATGTATCAAGTCCACCAATTGAATTTAATAATGTTGATTTACCACTACCACTCTTACCAAGTAAAAACACCAAGCCACGTTCAGGAAAATCGATACTAACATTATCAAGGGCAACAACCCTTTTTACGCCTCTGCCTTTTAATTTATAAATTTTAGTTAAATTTCTTACAGATAACATTTGTTTTTGCCCTTTTATATTTTTTTATTCTGACAATTATTCAGCAGCACCACTCATATTAAAGATACCAAACATAATAAAGAAGATAATCGTTAAAATTGCAATCACAATTGAACAAATAATAATTAAATTACGAATACGACCAAGGTTGTTTTTGTTACGATTTTTTGTATAATAACTTTCACTAGCACCAGTAATTGCATTGGTACCTGTACCAGCATCAGGTGGCGATACTAAAATCGCCACAATCATTACGATGCTAATTAAACTGATTAATCCAATAATAATACCTTGGATAATCGGGAAACTATCTGCAATCCATTTCGGACGTTCCGTTGGAACTAATAATAAATTAAAAAGATTATTTGACATTTTTATACCCTACATTTTGATAAAATTTCATACCAGTACCAGCTGGGATTAACTTACCAAAGATAACGTTCTCTTTAAGTCCTTGTAAATGGTCAACTTTATTTTTAACCGCAGCATCGACTAATACTGAACTGGTTTCTTGGAAAGATGCAGCTGATAAGAAACTATCGGTGCGCAATGCGGCTTTTGTAATTGACAATAAGACACGCGTTGCACGAGCTGGTTTCTTGCCATCATTGATTGCCAACAAGTTCTTATGTTCAAATTCAATGACATCAACAACCGAACCAATTTGGAAATCGGTATCGCCAGCATCTTCAATTTTAACTTTTTTCAACATCTGTCTAATAATTATTTCCAAATGTTTGTTATTAATTGAAATATCTTGTGTTTTGTAAACTTTAATAATTTCTGTAATCAAGTAATCTTGTACTGCCTTGATACCTTTGTTACGCAAAATATCATGAGGATTGAAAACACCTTCAGTTAATGCCGATCCAGGTTCAACAACATCACCTTTCTTAACAATAACTTTCATACTTGCCGGAATCAAATAAGGTACTTCCTTACCTTCGTTTGTTTTAATCACAACTTCAACACGCTTTTCAACTTGGTTAACAGCAACGACTGAACCACCAACATCACTGACCAAAGCCACCCCCTTGGGAACACGTGCTTCCAAAATTTCTTCGACACGTGGCAAACCTTCGGTAATGTTTGAAACCGCAATACCACCACTGTGTTTAGTACGCATTGTTAACTGAGTACCGGGTTCACCAATTGATTGTGCAGCAATGATACCAACAGGTTCACCAACACTAACCAATTCGTGTCCACTCATGTCACGGCCATAACATTTAGCACAGACGCCGTGTTTACATTTACAAGTCAATACGCTACGAATTTCTACTTCTTTTATACCAAGTGCTTCAATATGTTCAGCAGCTTCGTCCGAAATCATTGTATCAGCAGGAACAATAACAGTTTTAGTTTTTGGATCAATAATATCACGTACTGAATAACGACCTTTAATACGGCTAGCCAAATGTTTAACATAACCATCCATACGTAATTCAGTCATTACCATACCCTTTGGTTTTTCGCCCAAAGTTGCAAAACAGTCTTCTTCAGTAACAATAACGTCTTGAGCAACGTCAACCAAACGACGAGTTAAATAACCGGCATCAGATGTTTTCAAAGCGGTATCAGCCAAACCTTTACGACCACCACGAGATGATAAGAAGTATTCTAATGGTGACAATCCTAAACGGTAACAACCTTTAGTTGGAACATCCTCTTTTCGTCCAGAAACGTTTGCAATAATACCACGCATACCAGACAACTGCATAATTTGTTTGTTTGAACCACGAGCACCAGAAGTAGCCATCATACGAATTGGATTGGTCTGACCAAGTACACTGATAACATCATCTTGAATGCGATCAGTTGCTTCTTTCCATAAAGCAATATTACGATCCAATTTTTCATCCAAACTCAACTCACCTTCTGCATATGCTTGTTCAATCTTTTTAACTTTAGCTTCGGTATCTTTAATGATTTGTTCACGATCAGCAGGGATTGTTGCATCGAAAACTGACAATGAGATTGAACCCAAGGTTGAGTATTTAAAACCAACAGTTTTAATTTTATCAATTGATTCACTGGTAACAGTTGCACCGTGAACTTCAAAGATTTTAACGATTAAGTTGTTGATATCCTTTTTCACAACTTCTTTATTAAATTCATAAGCAAACTTATTCTCAGGTTTACTTCGATCAACGATACCAATATCTTGAGGGAAGCATTGGTTAAATAAAATACGGCCAACAGTTGTTTCAACACGACCAAATTCTTCAACTTCGTCCATATTACCTTCAATTTCAAAGTTAGAACGACGTACTTGAATTTTAGCGTGTAAATCCAATTCACCAACATTGTAAGCGTAAATGGCTTCGTTTTCATCTTTATAGATGTTACCTTCACCCTTTGCGCCATCAATTTGTTGAGTCATATAATAGCAACCCAAAATAATATCCTGCGTTGGTGTGACAACTGATTTTGAATCACTTGGTTTCAAAATATTATTTGAAGCTAACATTAAAATACGAGCTTCAGCTTGTGCTTCGGGAGACAACGGAACGTGAACTGTCATTTGGTCACCATCGAAGTCAGCATTGAATGCTGTACAAACCAATGGATGTAAACGAATCGCACGACCATCAATCAATACTGGTTCAAATGCTTGAATTGACAATTTATGTAACGTTGGTTGACGGTTTAACAAAACTGGATGGTCACGAACAACTTCTTCCAAGATATCCCAGACCTGTGGTTTTTCACGTTCAATTAAACGTTTTGCACTACGGCTATGATGTGCTAAACCCATTTCAACTAATTTTTTCATTACAAATGGTTTGAATAATTCCAAAGCCATTTCTTTTGGTAAACCAACTTGATAATGTTTTAATTCTGGACCAACAACGATAACGGTACGACCCGAATAGTCAACACGTTTACCTAATAAGTTATTACGGAAACGACCTTGCTTACCACGTAAGCCCTCAGCCAATGATTTTAATGGACGTCCCTTGGCGCCTTGAACAGCTTTACCGCGACGACCATTATCAATCAATGCATCAACAGCTTCCTGTAACATACGTTTTTCGTTACGAATAATGACTTCAGGAGCGCCTAAAGAAATTAATTTTTTCAAACGATTGTTACGATTAATTACACGACGATACAAATCATTAACATCAGTGGTAGCAAAACGACCACCATCAATTTGAACCATTGGACGTAATTCTGGTGGAGTTACTGGTAATACATCTAGTACCATCCATTCTGGACGGTTACCACTGTGTTTAAACGATTCCAATAAATCCAAACGTTTAATTGCTTTTTCGCGTTTTGCACCTTTACCGCTGGCAATAATTTCGTTACATTCTTTAATTTCTTTATCCAAATCAAGGGCAGCTAACATCGTTTTAATTGCTTCTGCACCCATACCATATTTAAATGCATCAGGACCAAATTTTTCAATGGCTTCGTGTAATTCACGATCAGATAAGATCTGACCATAGGTTAAACCATTTGGATCATTTTTAGTTTTACCTGGATCAATAACAACGAAGGAAACAAAATAAATAACTTGTTCCAAGTTTTTAATGGTCATATTTAATAATGTACCAATTTTGGATGGCACACCTTTGAAGTACCAAATATGAACAACTGGTGCAGCTAATTCAATATGTCCCATACGTTCACGACGAACAATTGAACGTGTAACCTCGACTCCGCACTTGTCACAAACCGTACCTTTATAGCGGATTAATTTATATTTTCCGCAAGAACATTGCCAATCTTTTTTTGGTCCAAAAATTCGTTCGCAAAACAAACCATCTTTTTCCGGTTTTTGAGTACGATAGTTAATCGTCTCGGGTTTTGTTACTTCCCCGTGGCTCCATTCACGAATTTTATCTGGGCTGGCAATACTAATTTTTAAACTTTCAAAATTATTTAATTCAAACATTTTCCTTCTCCTTCTTATTCCTCAAACAATTGTTCAATATCGAACATTTCTAAGTCATCGGCAGCTGGTTCTTCAATTTGTTGTTCTTGGTTGAAATCAATTTCAGTTTCAGTTTCCTCATGATGCTCATTATCGTTATTAGCCAACATTTCAGTATCATCAACCAAAGCATCAATTTTTTCCAATTCAACTTCTTTCTTGTCGGCAGTATAAATACCAACATCAAAACCAAGGCCTTGCAATTCACGAATCATAACCTTACTTGCTTCTGGAATTCCCGGATCTGGTAATTTTGTACCATTAACAATTGATACATATGTTTTAGTACGTCCTTGGACATCATCAGATTTAACAGTCAACATTTCTTGCAATATATGAGCTGCACCATACGCTTCCAATGCCCAAACTTCCATTTCACCCATACGTTGGCCACCAAATTGAGCCTTACCACCCAAAGGTTGTTGAGTAACCAAACTATAAGCACCAGTTGAACGAGCGTGAATTTTAGTATCAACCATATGGTGTAATTTTAACATATACATATAACCAACTGTTGTACGATTTTGGAACGGCTCACCAGTACGTCCATCGTATAATTGCATCTTACCATCCTCTGGCAAACCATTCTTGCGCAACAATTCTTGAATATCATTTTCATTAGCACCATTAAAGACAGGAGTTGCAACTTTCCATCCCAATGTCTTAGCAACTAAGCCTAACGATACTTCTAGCAACTGGCCAATATTCAAACGAGAAGGAACACCTAACGGGTTAAGTACGATATCAACTGGCGTACCATCAGCCATATATGGCATATCTTCAACTGGCAAGATTTTTGAAACAATACCTTTGTTACCGTGACGACCTGTCATCTTATCACCGACTTTAATGTTACGTTTTTGAGCGATAGTAACTTTAATTACTTCGTTAACACCAACATCCATTTCGTCGTGATTCTTACGACTAAAGCATTCAACAGCAACAACAACACCATCTTTACCATTTTCAACACGCAATGATGCATCACGAACTTCACGTGATTTCTCACCAAAGATTGCACGTAATAAGCGTTCTTCAGGAGTTAATTCAGATTCACCTTTTGGTGTAACTTTACCAACCAAAATATCACCAGGACGAACAAATGAACCAACACGAACAATACCACGTTCATCAAGATTTGCCAAAGCGTCTTCACTCAAGTTTGGAATATCACGAGTAACTTCTTCATCGCCTAATTTTGTTGTACGAACTTTACATTCTTTTAAGTGTAACGCAATTGAGGTAAATTTGTCTTCTTTAACAACGCGTTCAGAAATCAAAATCGCATCCTCAAAGTTGTATCCTTCCCAGTTCATATAAGCAACGCACATATTTTTACCGATAGCTAATTCCCCATTACAAGTTGCATAACCATCAGTAATTACATCGCCGGCTTTAACCTTATCACCTTTACGAACAATTGGTTTTTGGTTAATACAAGCTTCTTCGTTGAAACGAGTAAATTTGGTTAACTTATAGAAATCACGTTCGTGGTTATCATCACGTTCAATTACAATTTGATCTGCAGTAACAGAGACCACGGTTCCATCAGCTTTGGCAGTTAACATAACATTACTATCCAAAGCAGCACGATATTCCAAACCAGTTGCAACTAAAGGAACTTCTGTACGAATTAAGGAGACAGCTTGACGTTGCATATTCGAACCCAACAATGCACGACCAGTATCATCATTACTTAAGAAAGGAATTAATGCTGTTGCTAATGAAACGAATTGACGCGGACTGGCGTCGATGTAATCCACACTTTCACGTGGCATATCCAAAATAACATCACGATGACGGCAGGTAACAAATTCATGTAACAAGCGACCATCTTCGGTTAACGGTTCAGTTGCCTGTGCAACATAGAACGCATCTTCTTCATCAGCTGTTAAATAATCGACAATATCAGTAACTTTTCCAGTTGCTTTGTCAACACGACGCAATGGAGCGGTAATAAAGCCATATTCATTAATGTGTGCATACATTGCCAAACTATTAACCAAACCAATTGATTGGCCTTCAGGTGTTTCAACCGCGCAAAGACGACCGTTATGGGTATAATGTAAATCGCGGACTTCACTTGTTGCACGTTCCTTAACGATACCACCTGGACCAACAGCCGTAATTTTACGTTTTTGCGTAATTTCGGTTAATGGGTTATTAGTATCCATCACGTGTGACAATTGCGAAACAGCACAGAAATCACGCAATGAACGAGTGATTGCTTTGGCATTAATAATGTTCAATGGATTAATTGATTTACTGTTAATTTCCATTGTTTGCATTGTTTCACGCATACTGTTACGTAATTTCAACATACCATCTTTAAAGTGACGAGCCATCAAATCGCCAACAGTATTCAAACGACGGTTACCTAAGTGGTCGATGTTATCTTCATAACCAACACCATCACACATATTCAACAAGTAAGAAACGGTCGCGATAATATCATCACGATGTAAATGACGCATTACTAATTCTTTAGCGTTTTCTTTAACTGCTTGGATTTTTTCTGCTTTAGTATTTTTACCTTCCAAAACTTTTAATAAAGTTGGATAGTGAACCAATTCTTTAATACCAGTATCAAATTCAGTACAATCCAAATAGGCATTAACATTAATACGATTGTTACCAATAACTTGAACAGCATCGCCAAGTTCGTTTTTAATGGTAACAACATTAATACCTGCATTTTGAATTTTGTCTGCCATTTGTTTGTCAATTTCGGTATCGTGTGGCACAACAACTTTGCCATTAATTTTAATATCTTCGGCGGCAATATGTTTTAAGATACGGCTGCTAATACACAATTTTTTGTTAAACTTATAACGACCAACAACTGCCAAATCGTAAGTTGGGAATGTAAAGAACATATTGTTCAAACCGTTTTCCATTACTTCAGCATTTGGTAATTCAGATGGACGCATCTTACGTGATAATTCTAACAATGCTTTTTCTTTTGACACTTCCCCATTTTCGTTTAATTTATCAATCGTAGCTTTTAATACAGGATGATGCGCAAAAGTTTCTAATAATTCTTTATCACTACCAAGATCCAAAGCACGCAAGAAAGTAACCAAGTTAACTTTATTAGCCTTATTTGGACTAACAGAAATTACGTTATTGACATCTTTCGTCATTTCAATATAAGCACCGTGCGTTGGGCTCATTGTACATTCAATAATTTCTTTTCCAGTTTTGTGGTCTTTTGAACGATTGAAATATACACTTGGACTTTTAATAATTTGGTTAACGATAACACGCGCAACACCATTAACAATAAAATAACCACTATCGGTCATTTGTGGAACATCGCCCAAGAAGACATCTTGTTCAATAACTTCGTTGGTTTTGTGTCCTTCCGCGTCTTCTTTAAATACTACACGTACTTTAACACGTAAAGGTTTAACGTACATTTGGCCACGGCGTAAGCATTCGCTTTCGCTATACTTAGCATCCTCGCCAATGTAGTAGTCCAAGAAATAGACTTCGCATTTACCCGAATAATCGGTAATTGGATTAAATTCATCCAATACTTCGCGAATTCCTTTTTCTAAGAAACGCTTAAAACTCTCCTTTTGAATGTCTAAAAGATATGGGACATTTAACAACTCCGGCACTTTACGGAACGTCATACGTTCAGTTCTGCCATAGGTGTCCTTAAAAAGTCCCGTCTTTTTAAGATTAACAGCCATTTTTACCTTCCTTAAAAATATATTTTTTGCCGGGCTTTATTTCAATCCGCCCAGTCAAAATTACACAATGAGAAAAAATATCATAATTTCAAAAGAATGTCAAACACTTTTTATTTGACATTCCTTAAAAAAACTTAGAGAAAATCAATCTAATTTGCGTCCCTCTTGGCCAGCATTATTAACAAATTTGGCATACTCTTCGCCTAACTTCCTATTATAATCAGCCACAGTGTTCCCAGTAGAATTTCCAAGTTTTTCACTACGAATTCGAGTTCGAGCTTGATTCATATAATAGTCAGCGGTTGTATTTCGATTAGTTGATTCAATTTTCACGCTTTCACTAGTAGTATTTACAACACTATCTGACGTAGTAACAGTATCACTGTTACCACTACTCATACTGTTGACCCTTTGTTCGCCCAACCATTTATTATAACTAGCCACGGAATTATTGTTAATATCTGGTATTCCAGAAGTAGTATCACTATTACTGTTATAATGTACAGTACGTTCTGGCATCGGTTCAGTAAAATGTTGGTCTCCTTGACGGAAATATTTTTTTACTCCATCATTGCCTTCATAAATTATTTGCTTACCTAATTTACCTTGCAATTCAACGTGTTTCGCATAGTTTTCACCGAGATGTCTTTGTACACTTGCGGTCGTATTAAACTCACCTGAACCAACATTGTTTGCACTATTTGTATGTAAATCATAATTTTCTTGTTCAGGAAAATTCGACGAAACCGGAACATTGGTTGTTTTCCCAGTATTTGGATCAGTAAACGAAGCATACTTACCATCACTGCCGTTGAAATATTTACCTGACAAATCATATTGTTCGCCCTTTGGATAAAAATTTCCTGTATCCCCACCTTGACCTTGAGTGGTTTCTATATTTTCAGGGTTGAAATACGTTTTAGATAAGCCATATTCTCCACCTTTAGGATATTGACCTAAATCACTATGACCACCATTACCAAAATTACCGCCGTTGTTCGATGATGAGAAATTTGAACTTGAGTTATTTGAACTTGAACCGCTATGTTTAACCGCATCGCCTGTCATCGTTGCGCTCTTAATAAAAGCTCCAGTTTCATCAACACGCGAGAACCCATCCAAAAGACGCTTCGCATCGATTTCTCGGTATTCTCCGTCAATACTCAAATGATGAAGAGTGTCTTGATATTCAGTACCTTTGATTAAACCACATTGCTCAGATCGAACTAAAGTATATAATTTTCGTATTACAGCATCAGAATTTTTTACGCCATTTGCATCTAATGTTTCCTTCATTTGATTGTATTGATTCATATCATACAAATCTTCCTGCTCACCTAAATAATATTGTCGATCATTATCAGGATTAGCCGTTGAAAGAGCATTTTTCGTCATTTTGAATTGTGGATCATTTTGATCCATTTCGCTTAATTGTTTTCTGTATTTAAAATCTTCACTATCTTGTTTAGATGTACTATCTTCGCCTTTAGTTTCAACAACGGTCGCCGCAGTCGTGGTTGCGTGCCCACCAAGATTTAATCTGCTTAAAAGTTTACCTGTAATTGTTTGCTTAAAGGTTTCACTAGCAACTGTTTTATTATAACCTATATTAAAACCATTTTCGTTATTAGAGAATGATAGACCACTACCAAAACTAGTACCTAAATCAGCACCAATCCAGGTTGCTGCACCTTTACCGAGAGCGTGTAAACTTGCTTCCCAAATATTACCATTTCCTTTAACCAATTTAACATTTTCACGAAATCGTTTTAGAGTGTCTTTGATACCTAAAAATTTTGATGGAATACGACTTTTTAATTCCTCTTCTTTAAGAAGTGCATTTGCACGGCTCTCAACATCATCATAGAATGTTTTAGCGGCCACAGTTGCCGCCACAATCGGACGTACCCAATTATGCAATCCCAATAAAAGAGCTGTTTTGGCAATTTTAATACCACCTTTAATACCAGCATTTGCTGCAAACGCATTAGCCTCTTTCTTACTATAACCTTGTTCAACCAATGTTTTCTTACTTTTTACACAGTCCTTAACTAAGCCAACAACACTACCAACCGTTGCTGCACCAAGAATTGCCCATCCAATTTTTTTACCAACAACTGGAATTCTAGATATTGCCGAAAACACAGTCGCAGTACCCAAGCTGATACCAAAAGTAGTTGTTATATCTAGTAAAGGATGACTAGCGCGCCAAGCCTGTCGTTTATCCATTCCACTGTGCAACAATTTATTCTCACGCACAACAGCTGGATTTCTTTTTTGATTTTCGGCTTCCATTGCTTCCATACGGTTTTCAACAGCTAATTTGGTGTAAATTTCATCAAACGAATCTTCTGACCAGTGATCGTGTTTTTTTAGTATGCCTTCACGGCGACTAATAGCAAACAAGGTATGATTTAATTCTAGTCCATAACTTGCAACAATTTTATCACGTTCTTCAGGTGTCTTGCCTACCAAACTGCCATCCAAAGCAGCCGATATTCCTTCATGCATATCTTTGTCAACAATATAGCTCCAGGCTTTTTTAATTTTTTCTGGATCAGTGATCTTTTTATCTTTATTATTTTCTTTTAATTTTTTAAACGCATTTGGATCTTGTTGATTAATATATGTTTCATCAAAATCGTTAAGTTTATTTTTAAATTTAGCATTGATTTTCGCCAAGTACGAATCAATGGCATGGGTAGCAGAAAATGCACTGATAATAGCAGCAATATCATGTTCAAAAATAGCCACGTCAAGCGATGATGCTTTATCAAGTTTCATTAATTTTTCTTCGCAAACCCATTTCAAGAAATTCGATTTCTTTTGTTTGGAATTTTGATCCTTACCATAGCTTTTAAATGCCTTACTGGTAATTAATTCCTTGATCATATCAAAAGAAACTAAACCATCACTTTTAGGATCAGTAGCATAACCACACATAAAATCAACAAACAAATCATCAGTTACAGTCTTATCTGAAAAACCAGTTGTAAACAATATATAAGTTGCTTCCGTAAAATCAGCATCTTCTTTTTGCAACTCAGCAGGAATTGGTTCGTCTCCGTAAAAATATTTATGGAAATACATATACAATGCTCTACCAAATTCTGGTGCACGTAATGTATTTGCCGGTGTTCCCTTAAAAAATTTAGAGAACTTAACAAGCAATGGATTGTCGTGCATTCCCTCTGCAATAGTTCTTCGGTTATTCAAATTGTTATTGTTTGTTGCCATAAAATATGGTAGCACAAAAGCACTCAACTAGCAATACAATTCAAGAAAATTTTTTTAGAATTTTTAAAAATTTGTTTTTGGTGCCTTCGCGCGGAATCGAACCACGGACACAGGGATTTTCAGTCCCTTGCTCTACCGACTGAGCTACGAAGGCGTAACTTCATTATCATAACACAACCAAACTAAAATTGCAAATATTAAATTTTAGATTAGAAAATTCGACAGACCCAAGCAGCCAAGACCGCCGAGAAGAAAGTACAAAACAAAGCAATTGGAATTGCTAATCCTAATTTTTTTACGTTGGTTTTAGAAAAATAAATCGTTGCAATATAAAAAACTGTATCACTGCTACCAGCGATAATACTTGCCACACGCGAGATATAACTGTCTGGTCCATACATAGCAATAATTTCATTATAAAGTGCAATTGAACCTGCACCGCTAAATGGTTTTAAAAAGACAAAATGTGCCAATTCATCAGGAATACCAAAGCATTGAAACGCGGGAGCAACAAAACGGCAGATTGCCAATAATAATCCAGATACTTCAAATAATTTTACCGCGACGAGAATTGCTACAATATACGGTAAAATATCCCAAATCAAAGCAATTGCATCTTTTGCACCTTTAACAAACGCCCCATAGGTATCTGTTCCCTTAATACTAGCATAGACAAAAATAAAAATAATAAATAACGGGACTATGTAAAGTGCCATTTAGCGATTATCCTTTTGCTTCTGACGACAAAACATTTTAACCAAAATGATACCAACTAACGTCGAGCAAGCAGATACAATTAGTGTTGGTAAAATAATATTAGCCGGATTGTTACTACCATTGGCTTGTAAAATACCAATAATTGTCGTTGGAATTATTTGTAAAGACGTTGCAGCTAAAATAAACAACATAATCATTGGCGGTGATGCTTTGGTTTGTTCAGGTGTTGCCATATGTTCAACAGCAGCAATTGCAGCAGGTGTAGCTGCTCCAGATGCACCGATCATATTGGCAGCAATATTAGTAGCGACATAAGCATTAACTTCTTCAGTTTGTTTACCAAACAAAAATTTAATTGGCTTTTTCAGAAGTTTAGCTATTTTATTGATTAGACCAGACCGTGTAGCAATTTCAGCAATTGCCATCCAAAAGATATAAATTCCGGCTAAAGTTAACGCCAATATTAATGAGTCATTAATGGCATTTAATGAAGTGGATAAAATCGCATCTGGTTTTTGAAATAACAGCCAAACACAAGATGAAACCATCATCACTAAAAAAATTACTGTCATTTTCCATAATTATGCTTTATAATAATCTCGTTATGAAATTTTATGCAATTGAAGGAACAGATGGTTCTGGTAAAAAAACCCAAATCAAAAAACTATATGATTATTTAAAAGAAAAAGGTGCCGACGTACATATTGTATCTTTTCCAGATTATGACAGCCCAAGTTCTGCTCCTGTTAAAATGTATTTATCGGGTGAATTCGGCGATGACCCAAATGTGTTAGATGCCTACCAAGCCAGTACATTATTTGCCGCTGATCGTATTTGTAAGATGACTAAATTATTGCCACAATTAAAATCTGATGCAATTGTTTTATTTGACCGTTATGTACAATCTAATATGTTACACCAAGCTGGTAAGATTCAAGGACGTACTGAACGTGAAAACTTGATACGTTGGGTTGATGATTTTGAATTCAACACGTTGAAGTTACCCCGCCCTGACAAGGTTTTATTTTTGGACTTACCAACAGCCAAAGCGATGGAATTAATTAGCAAACGCGAACAATTAAAAATTGGTGACGAATACACTAAGGATATTCACGAAGCCAACTATAATCATTTATCAAGTGCCTATAATGCTGGACTTGAAGCTTGCGAACTTTTCGGCTGGCAAAAAATTCAATGCCTTGATGACTTTGGTGAAATTCTCACACCTGACGAAATTCACGAAAAAATTAAAGCCGCATTGGGGTTATAATGAATTATTTAATTGTTACAACCGACCCAGTTAGTGCGGAACAAGAAGCTTTAGAATATGCTAAATCATATAATCCGAGTGATGTTTTTTGGGTTAAGAAGAATGCCGACAAAAAAGAAATCACCGTTGATGTTATTAACGAAATGATTAATCAGTTTAACTTGGCTGCAGTTTCTGATAAGAAATTGTTTATTGTTTTTCAAGCTGAATTAATGAATACCAGTGCGCAAAACAAGTTGTTAAAAACAATTGAAGAAGCTAATGATAATACGACCGTAATGTTTATTTGTCAAAATCTAGACCGCATTCTACCGACCGTACGCAGTCGCTGTATCATCAAATACCATCACACAAAAGAAAATAAAACTTTACAGCAACTGGCACAAGCTAACCCGGACACCCCTGCTATTCAACAAGCAGCCCATCAATTTTTCACAGCCACAACAATTGACGTGGCGATGTCTTGCTTACCGGTTTTAAGCAAACCAGAAAATTTAACTTTGGCACTTGATGCATTAAACAAAGAACTGGCAACCGCCGAATTTTCCGCTGATAAAAAATTTGCCATTTACCAAGCACTTGCTAAAATCTCGCGTAACATTGCCGCTAACTGTAATTCTACCAACACATTTGATTTATTATTGTTAGCCCGATTTTAACGTGAACTATTTACGATGCTTTTCCCAAATTTTACGTACAAATTTTAACGATAATGTTGATAAAGTAAAACCAATCACTGGAACTAATGAACTCAAGAAAATACTCGAAGTTCGGGCAATTAAATATGAATAAAATAGAACGACAATATAAGTCAACACGCAAATCACAATTTGTCTACACCAAGATGTTTCCCACGCTTTGTTAATTTCAACTTTTTTATTGCGCTCTTTAATCGCATTAATTTCTTGTTTTAGAGTTTTAATTTCTTCTTCCAAAATGTACCACCTTTCTATTATGATAGATTATCATATCACTTCAAAAAGCAAAACATATTTTCAATAAAAACAATTCTCCAAAAATTCCAAATTACCGTCGGTAATTTCAATTACGTCAAATGCAACCAAACACGTGTTTGTTAAATTGTGCTGCATTAAATAATTTTGTGCTGCCTTGCGTATATGACATTGTTTGCTAGTATTCACGGCATAACGTCCCGGAATTAAGTCTTTAGAACGATTTTTAACTTCAATAAAATGGACGACTCCATCACGTTCGGCGATAATATCAATCTCGCCGAAACGACACTTATAATTACGTGCAATGATTTTGAAATGATGTTGACGGCAAAATCGTGCGGCTAAATCTTCGCCGTATTGTCCAAACTCTTGTTGTAACGTTTGATGTGTCATAATAAATTATCCAAATTAAATTTACCAATTTTTCCTTCGCGGAATTCTGCCAAAATCATCTTAGCGGCACGACGTGTATCTAATATCCCACCACGCAATAAACAACCACGCTTCTTGGCAATCTCATCGAATGTATTAACACCAAAACGGTTTTTAACTGCCTCAGGTTGCAATTGATTCAAATCTGCCAATAATGTTTGACTTAAAGCAACCGTATCTAAAATATCATCTTTAATTGAACCAACATAGGCTAAATTGCGCGCGATCTGTTGATTAGCAAAAGCCGGCCATAACGTACCAGGTGTATCCAACAGCCAAAGATTATCCGTAATCGGAACCCATTGTTTCGTTCGTGTTACACCCGGACGATTACCAGTTTGTGTTTTACCTTTGTTCGTCATATTATTAATAAAAGTCGATTTGCCACAATTAGTAACACCAATTACAGCCACACGTAAAGTCTTAGTAATTCCGTGCGCTAATTTAGTCTGAATCCGTTCAGCTAATAATTTTTGTAGTGTTTTTACAACAGCATCTGTTCCGCCGCTTTTGACTGAATTGCGCGTTATTACTGCGTAAGGTGTTTTTAATTGCAATGACTGAATAAATTGTTCCTTGACACCGCTTGATGCTAAATCAATTTTATTCAACACAAATAACACTGGCTTACGCCCCACAAAATCATCAAACTGTGGATTAATACAGGATTGTGGACAACGCGCATCTACTACATACACAATGGCATCACATATTTTCAATTCCGCATCAATCATTTTGAGCGTCTGTGCCATATGTCCCGGAAACCAGTTAATGTTAAATTTGTTTTCGTTATTCATAATCATCAATTAGTTTACAATACTTTTAGAATTTCTTCAAACACTGTATAGCCGCTTTCTGCATTAATATGACCGCTGCTTTTAATAACATATTGCTGATTGGCAATCGTATCGGCAAATGATTTTTCTGCAGCATAACTTACATATGGGTCATTATCAGAATAATAACAAGTTATATCTGTACAATAATCTTTTATTATGACAATGTTATCAACAAACATTGGCTTATTCACAGCATCATACATTTCATTAATTCCCAAATATTGATTAAAACCACAAACAAAAACAAGTTTCTTCACTTTTATATTTTTACTAATTAAATACTTACATATAAACACAGGTGCAATACTGTGAGCGATAATAATCGTATTCTCGTTAATGTTTAAGTCATCCAACACTTTAGACCAATTTTCGAAATTTTGTTTACCTACACCAATTGGCATTTGCGGTACTGTAACATTTTGTCCTTGTTTCTGTAATTTACATTTTAACCACGGAAACCAGTTTGAATTTGGTGAACCAAAACTGCCGTGCAAGATTAAATAATTGTTCATCTTTATAATTCATCCTTTTTAATTGAATAAAAGATTAAATCATTACGTTCTTTGGTTGCCTTGTTAATATGTCTTTCACGTAAAACACCATCTTGTTTCATACCGGCTTTTTGCATCACTCGTCCACTGGCCGGATTACCACTGATATGACCACACTCCACTAAATAGAAATCGCATTCATTTAACAGATACTCAATGACACGGCGCAATGCTTCCGTGGCATAACCGTGATTCCAAAATTTCGAACCATAGCAATAACCAATCTCTGCTGTTTTATGTTCTTCATGAACACGAACCACGGAAATGCTACCAATAATTTCGTGATTTTCTTTTAATTCAACAACCCAATGATAACTGCCTTTTTGGTATTCATCAATCCATTTTTGGATAACACTTTTAGTTTCATCAAGGTTTTGATGAACGTCCCAAGCCAAATACTTACAACATTCGGGATCGGTCGCCCAATTACGATACATAGCTTCGGCATCGTCAATTTTAAATTCGCGCAAAATCAAGCGTGCAGTTTCTAATTTTTTTGTATTATTCATAATCTCTCCTTTGTTTTAACGATTAGTAGTATAAGTCTTATATTGTTGAATAAAATTTTCAAAACTGTGACAAAGTTGTTCTAAATATTCTAAATGATGATAATCACGATATTTGGCATTAATTTCAATTTGAACTACATCAACGTCTTTCAGTCCACAAACCGATTCAGTAATTGCGCCACCTTTGAATGGGTCATTGTATTTAACGTTCTGGATACCATTTTCGGTAAAGGCTTCTTCTAATTCTCTAACAGTAGAAAAATCTGCCGACAAATTATTTAACGTGCCAAATTCAAGATCAAAATCGCGAGATTGTGTTGCTCCGTGTAAATCAATAACTAACTTAATGTGATTATCTTTAACAAAGCGCAATAATTCGGTTTTGAATTGGTCACGATTTTCACGATTTGCGTCTAAACCAGTATCTTTAATCTTTACCATTGCATTCACACCACAATGTTGATTTAGATACAAAGCGATGGCTTTCGTGTATGGTTCGCGGAGTTTTACAGTGCCGTCTGTTCTGATTTGTTTCATTGTATGCGGCGCAGTAAACAAGATTGGTAGCGTACCTTTTTGAATTATATAATCGGCATCAAATTCTTGCGTCTCCAAATTATTGATTTCATCTGCAAAATTCATCATCACATTCCAACTTTTTTTCCAATGTACATAGCGTGCCCACAAGTTTCGATGATTTCTTTTATATCAGACGTTTTTTCAATAATGTTAATTATTTCATTAAACATTTTTTCATCTTCAAGTTGATATAGTTTATCTTCCTTTTCATAACCAATTCCTCTGATTGACATTAAAGAAATCTTTTTGAATTTATTACGACTAAATAAATTTTCAACTTCATTTGAACTTGGATAATATCCTTCCTGAAAACCTTT
>JAEEMI010000002.1 GCA_016283155.1 Clostridia bacterium | reverse complement strand
AATGAGTTCGTCAGCCACTTTGAGCACCAACGAATGATCAGGAATGGCAGATTCCTGCGATTGGTTTTCTAAATGTTCCGAAATTTTATTCATAATCGCAGCACGGGTTTTTATTTTAATCCGCACAAGTAAAAACAGCAACACCAACACTGCAACACTTAGCGCAATTAAGCAAATTGTGGCATCGCTTAAATCAAAAACTGGGGTTTCGGAAAGAATTGTTTCTATCATAAGTATTTATATTATTTGTTACTAACAATGTTCAATTAAAGCAACTAAAAATGCCCAACCTAATTGGGAAATAATAATCAACAATATAACCTTAGCGCAACCTTCAAATTCTCCGCCTGATTGATTATTTTGTTCAGACTGAAATTTTTCCGCCTTTTTTTGGAATAGTGCAATCTTACTGTTAATCTCCTCTTTATCCATTGAATTATTAGACAAAGTCAATGCTTCCTGCAATAAATTAATCGAATAATTTGGCGAAAATTTTCGTATGTTGTATTCATCAATAGAACATTCGTAAAGCATATTGGCAAGACGATCAGAAACAAGTTGAAGTCGCGGATCATCGGGTGAAACTACTTTTAAGAGCAAATGATATTCGTCCTTAGTATCAATAATTAGTTTATCACCGATACCTGATTTCAAAGTAGTAGGCAATGCTTTAACACCCTCTGTGTTAAGAATATCTAATAGATCCTTATTATCTTGTATGGCTTTATTAAGTTTGGCAAGAGTATTATCAGAAATAGTAGGAATAATACAATCGAGCCAAACGGGAGACGGAATATACTCTAATAATTTGCTTGGGGTAATATAGACCAAAAGAGTATCTATAAACGATTGAATCAAATCGTTTGCACTCTTAACCAGCGTTCCCTTAGAATCAACCGCCTTTAAAAATTCATCTGAGTATTTATTGTAAAGTTTTGCGGCATTTTGCAACGCAGATTTAAAATCACATTTCCAAAGGTAAATAATCACCCTATTTTGTAGCGACGAAAGATTATCCTCTCTATTCCAAACAGATAAAGCGTGATTTGGCTTACCTGAAAAAAGAACATCAAAAGCCTCATCGTCGAGAGAAGTCATCCTCAAAAACCAAAACTGAGCATATTTGAGACGTTCCTCTGAGTTGGAAAGCAAAGCCAAGGCATTGTCTAAATCCTCTAACGAATGAGTAAGTTTTGACTTTACATAAAAATCCTTAACCATCGGCAAATCAAGAGGATAATCCACCTGACGCCCCACCTCCAAAAACTTGGTAGCCTTGCTGATGGTTGCCACAATCTCTCTATACGACGAGTTTGCATACACGCCCAAAACACGGAAGGGGTTGTTTAATATAATATCAGATACTGATAACATTAAAATTGACGATTGTTTAAGTAATGCAAAGTAAAGGAAAATTATTGAGATAACAAAATGGGTGGATAATAATTGGAAAGAATTGGTGGAGAGAAATCTTTCTTCCGTGTATCGCTTCGTGCTCTTGGCGGTTACAGGAGCAATTTATTCCCCACCGAAAAGCATCTAATATGCGCTGACCACGATTCGTTTGGATCAAGTTCAAATTCTGAAAAGGTTTTAATGTAATTATCTTCTTTGTCATTAATATAAAAGAACTCTGCAAAATCATCAACCAACCCATCAGCAATAGGGTCGTTGAAACAGGGTCCGACGCATACAAACTGATTGTATCCATTTAAATTGTCGCTTATCACCTGAGCAAAATTACCCAAATCAAACTTCCAATCCAAATCATACAAAATATGAAGTGTAGGAATATTTTCATCGCAAACAATATCCCCATCGTCAAGGTCTTCAAGGCATTTATTTATAGTTATAAGTTCAGCATCAGGACAAATATTTGAAACGTGGAGCGCGGCAAGTTTTAGGAGATTTTCAGTGGGTTGAATTATGGTAACTTTATTGATTTTTTGTATATAATCTTTGTGTTTCAAAAAATCAACATAACACATTGTGCCAATGGCTTGACCGCTACCGTAATCGATGATATTGATTACGGGTTTTTCAAAAAAAATCGGTGGGATATTTTCAAAAGCCTTATGGAGTAGGGCTTGGATGTATGCGGAGGATGATTGATTTGGTAGCATAATTAGATAGTATTCATTTTTTTCTTACATTAACCGCACTAATAAAATCCGCCCCTGCCATTGCCGTCAAAAGTCCGAAGAAATCTTGCTCGTCGATATGGTGTGATCGGTAGACATACCGACGGTTTGCACCCTCGGGCAGCATCGCCACAAAAAACGGAAACAAATGCTCCGCCTCGTATGGCTCGCTCCTTTTTGGCAACGTAATCGAAACGCTTTGCAACGGTGATTTAAGGTACTCAGCATCATACTCAAACCTGCACCTCCCGCCGCGCTCCATCTCCGTCAACGTCCCCGCAAAGGTGTCGTTGTTATATACAAAGAGTTGTCGCATAATCTTCGGTCTTTTGTTTTGTGGCAAAGGTAAATAAAAAGTGCGAAATGGCAAAATGGACAGACACACGTGTTATCTCGTTGTCGTCCAGATAGATTAGTATATTATTGTCGTTCATATTCATTGTAAATGTGTTTGTTTTATTGAGGTAACGGTAGCCTTGTTATCTAATTGTCTTGTCTTTATATCTTAGCCAACTATCAAGTGCGATTCTAAATAATTGAAGTGTTTCTAACCTCATTAGCCAATCATTATATTCTTGGCTATCAACATTATTATCCAATGACAAATCATAATCACCTACAAACAATTTGCCTGTATGTGTTAATTTGCTGCGTAAATTATAGATGTCTTTGTATTTCTTTTGGGATTTTTCACTATTCATTACGAATTTTGAAAGAAAATTAATAAATTTTTGTTTAATTCCCCAAATTGGTCGTCCACAATTAGGACAATGATATGGAGATTCCTTTATTGTTTGACAATTATGACATTCAAACTGTATTTCATCATCATCACACTCCAAGTTAACAAGTCCCTCAATTGCTGCAACGAAAGACAAAAAAGAAAGACTTCTTTTGTAATTAGATATATCCATACCATCACAAGCAAGATATATGCAAGAATTAACTTTTTGCTTTGTTTTTGGAGAAAGATTATAATACACTTGAAGTGATTCGTTCAATGTATTTGGAATCGTTAGAAAATGCAGATTGTTATCAATAGGATTGTCGGTATAATATTTATGCCTTGTATTATCCTTGTAAACAGCATGATTGAATGTATAATTGGAAAAATTATCAATGTTCAAATCGTTTTTTAATCCTTGATAGATGTATAATGCAAGAACATAAATGCTATTTTGGTTATCCATTGTCTTTAACTCATCCTCATTCATTTCCTCAACTTTTTTATTTGGCATTTGAATACCCCATACATTATTTGATGGTGTATATTGGAAAAACCTATAATTAGTTAAACACGATAACAAGTTCAATATTTCTTTTTCTTTGTTAATTCGACATTGTAATAGTTCGTTCGTATCTTTTGGTTCTTCCTTTTGATACTCTATTGTATATTCAAGGAAAAAAGGATAATGGGACGCATAAGGACAATACGGTTTGTTATCCGTACTTAATGGTAGAATTTGAAATTTATTGTCATATCTGAAACCTATGTTCAAAAATGCGTTTGTAAATGCAATTGTTTTATAATATTTAATCATTTTTGTTTTGTTTTTAAAATTCATACTTAAAAAGGCAAATCGTCATTATCGATTTCAATAACGTCTATTGCCTTTTTGAGATAATACAATTTGTCCCAATAACCAAATGGGAGTATTTGTTTGAATTTTTCAATACTATCTTTTGGAATAATAATCTTTTGTAAAGATTCACAAGTTAGTCTTTCTGGTGGAATTATAATTGAAGGTGTCTTCTTAATATCGCCAAATAATTGTTTTTCTACGCATATTTTAGAATTTTGAATGGTAATGTATTGCAGTGATTCACAACCACCAAATACAGAACTCTTCAAATATGTTACAGAATGAGGAATGATTATTTCTCGTAATGATTTACATCCTGCAAAGGCTTTTGCACCTATGTATTTTACTGAATCAGATAAAAAAATATGTTGTAATGATTCACAACCATAAAAAGCACCGTCACCAATGTAACTAACAGAATTAGGTATAATGATTTCTCGCAATGATTCACAACATTCAAAAGCATAATCGCCAATATAAGTTACAGAATTAGGAATAACAATTCCTTGTAAAAATTTACACAACTTAAAAGCATATCTTCCAATAGCAACAGTTGTATTGGGAATGATAATTGTACTTAATTGATTAACACAATCTTCATAATCAAGCCCTGAATCAAAAAAAGCCCACTCACAAATATAACGAGTTCCTTTCTTAATCTCATAAAAATCCAAATCATAGTTGTTACAACATAAAAGTTTTTCACCATTATAACTATATTCAAAACCGAATTCATCTTTAATACTATTCTGATAATCGTCGTCACACACCTTTGTTGATAAACGATTATTCAATTCTTCCACCGAAAAACATCTTATATGCCCTGTCCAAGGCTTATCGGAATTAAGTTCGTATTTTTCAAATATCTTATTATAAACATCTTCTCCATCAAAGAATCCTGCAAAATCATCCATCAAACTATCTATTAACTGAACACCGAAATACGGTCCAACACATACAAACTGATTATACCCTTTTAAATTATCACTTATTACTTGTGCAAAATTACCCAAATCAAACTTCAAATCCAAAACATTCGACAAAATATGAAGCGTTGGTATATCTCCCTCACAAATAATATCATCGGCAACAAGTTCATCAAATTCTTTATTAATAGTTACAATCTCGGCATCAGGACAGAATTTTGAAACGTGGAGCGCGGCACGTTTTAGGCATATTTCTGATGGTTCAATCAATGTAACTCTTTTAACTTTCTGCGAGATACCTTGTTGTCTAATAAAATCAACATAACACATCGTGCCAACGGCTTGTCCACAGCCATAATCAATGATGTTGATTTCAGGTTGTTCAAAAAATAATTCGGGAAGATTTTCAAAAGCCTTGTTGAGTTTTGCTTGGTGCATATTACCAAACGCATACAAATACACCAACATTTGCGGCTCGGAATCTATCAGAACCACGCCACGTTCAAGTTGAGAATAAAGTCCGTCAACGAGTTCTTTCGGCAAATCGTCTATAAACTTTTTAGCAAATCCTCGCACTTTGTCAAAGGTCGGATTGTCAAAGTATTTGAGTTTGTATGCGTATGTTGTAGTCTGTTCTATTAGCATAATTTTTCCCGTTATTGTTTCTGACGTTAAACCTGTTTGCTTTGCTTGTTCATAATTCCTCCTCGCCAACTCTTTACTCGTATTCGCATAGCAATATTCGCACAGATGCGGGCAGGTGTTGTATTCGCCGATGTCTTTGCTGACTATGCAGCCGCAAAATTGACGCTGACCTTTGTCTCGGTTGTCTTTTTTCTTGATGATTTTTTCACCGTCAAAAAGCGAGTTAACTATCTCAACACCAAGATAATCCATCAAAACTTTGTCGTTTTTCGCAAACCGTATCATCAAATCGTCGTCGATACATTTGTTGTGTTGGATGCCGAATTGGGAGATGTCAATTTTTTCGCCGCAAGTGGCAAGTTGAAAGTTCCATTTTTTATTGAGTTCAGAGAGATTTTTTGCAAAATCAACCATCTGATTTTCTGTCCATTCCGCATAATTGATGTTGTTTTTTTCGAGGTTGGATTTTACCTTTTTATAGAGTGCAATATCCGCAAAACTGAACACAAGTTTTTCGGTATAGCCAAACAATTGATCGCCAATGGTTTCAACCTTTCGCAACAAATCGTCAACGGTGATTTTATCGGTAAGAATCAGCGGGTCGAAACGCCAAATTACCCTGCCTTTGCCAAAGGTTTTTACCAATTGTTTAAAGGTTTCTATTCTATCTTCAAGCGGTGGCACACCTTTTTCCAAACCTTCTGAAACATAATCGTTTAACGTGAATTGAATATAAAAATTCATCTTCTTCAATTCATCGATATGATTTAAAAGCGGCTTGGGATTTTTTGACCAAAAAACAAAGAATCGGGCGTTTTTATATGACACATAACTCTTTACGCCGTTGAAAGGATTAGTCCACGCCGAATAACCAATTTTGAGCCGATGGAAAAACCAATCGGCATAAAAAGCCGGAATGTCGGTGCTACGGCTCGCCGAAATGATTATCGGGGCTTGTGCATCAACTTCTTCACCGTTTTCGCGGGTAATTTTTATCTTTTGCCACTGTGCCATACTTCGTTTTTTAATGTCAAGTACAAATATAAAAAAGATTTTTGGTTGAACGTATCGTTTTTGCGGAGAAAACATTATCTTTGCACTTGCAGACAAAACTTGTTACGCTATGGTTTGAGTTTTGCCAAATGCAAGTCAGACAGATTGGAAGAGATTGTAAAATTTGTGTCTATTGAATTGTCCAAAGAAGAATATAAATTTGGACTTATAGACGTGATGGAAACGCCTACCGATGGCAAAAAAACCAATATAATGTTTAACGCCCGTTTGCAAAGAATCATAGAAACCGCATATCAACAAACCGGCAAACAGGTTGTTCTTCTTTTTGACGAATACGATGCATTGATGCTCAACACAATTGAAGATTTGACATTATTTAAATCGTCGTAAACTTTTCAAGCGAAAAACGGACGATAGACGAGTGGAAAATAGCAAAATATATCATAACCTCCATTTCGTCATCTTATGTGCGCACACTAAATTCACCGCCACAACCACCACGCCGAGCGCCATCTGCCAAATATCAACCGTTAGCATCATAAAGCATTGCTTTAAGATATAGATGCTAATCGGCAGACAGACAATACTTGTGGCTAATGCAGGAATATATTTACGAAGGACAATCGACTGACCAATATGCACCACGTAATGAAACGTCAACCCGATGAAAGCACCGAGCCAAATATTCCAAACAAACTGATTGTCAATCCACAACGCCAAGAGCGCAATAATTGCAAAAACCACAAACTCCTCCGCCACCGCCAAGGCGAAACCCTCGTTGGTTGTTCCGTGAAAAAGGCGGTGGATTTTAGGGAAACGACGTTGCAGCATCTCCTCATTGCGGTCGAGAAAAATCCGCATACCAATAATCTCCTCCAAATCGTGGAAGATGAAAAGCATAGGAAGGGCAAAGGCAAATATACTCATCTCAAAAATTTTTTTTAACCACAAAAATAAAAAAAAATCATTTTTTTCTCCGTTACGCAAAAACACTTCGCACCAAATTATTATATTTGCAATTACAAAAGAGGTCAAAAACGACTTACTTCACTTCCTTACGCGGAATCGTAGGCTTTGCCTATCTCCGCCTGATTTGAGTCGTTTAATTACCTCTTTTTTAAGATATTAACAAGGTCAAGGCCGACTTACTTCTCGCTTATTAGCACCATTAATGATTAGTCGGCCAATTACCTTTTATTATTTATAACATTATGGACGACAAGATTTTAAGCAAAGTAGCACTGCGGTTTAAGGCGGTATTTT
>JAEEMI010000020.1 GCA_016283155.1 Clostridia bacterium | reverse complement strand
GAATCAAACTCTAATATTAAATTTGATAAACTCAGTTCTTGACTGACATAAATTGACAAAGATATAGTGTTTATTAAACCTACAATCTTATACAAATGTGTACAAAGTATTAAGTTTTCAATGAACACCACCGCGTCCATTGCTGAACACGATAACCATAATCTAGCACAGTGATATTTCATTGTCAAGGGTTTTTTCAATATTTTTCTAAATTAAATTTCACCTTAAACGCAGGTATAACCACCATCAATCGGTAAGATTGCGCCCGTTACATATGAAGCCTCTTCACTAGCCAAAAAAATCGCTCCAGCATTCAATTCTCCCTCTGCACCATAGCGCTTCATTGGCACGTGTAACTTAGCAAATTCTTGGAATTTATCAGTATCCAAAACCGCTGTTGTCAGTTCAGTATAGAAATAACCAGGACAAATACAATTACAAGTAATACCATAAGGTGCTAGTTCCGCTGCGGTTGCACGGGTAAAGTTAACTACACCACCTTTAGATGCGTGATATGCAATTGTTGGAATCTCGGTATTACCAACCAAACCATACATTGAAGCAATGTTAATAATCCGACCATAGCCATTTTTCTTCATTATATTAGCAAACGCTCTGGTCATTTTGAAAACCGATGTCAAATCAGTATTAATGGTAAAATCCCATTGTTCATCATTCATTGCTAAAACACCAGCATCTTTTGACGAACCTGCACAGTTCAACAAAATATCGACTTTGCCAAAAGTCTTTTCTGCCATTTCCGCACAATAATTGATATCTTCACTTTTAGTAACATCACATTGTAATGGCAATACTTTGACACCATAGGTTTCCAATTCCTTTTTTAATTGTTCCAAACGTTCTAAGCGACGCGCTAAAACGACCAAATTGGCGCCTTGCTTAGCAAATGCGGTTGCCATCTGTTTACCTAAACCGCTTGATGCTCCAGAAACTACTGCTACTCTTCCTTTTAAATCAAACATCATTACACTCCTTTTAATCTTAAATCTATTTTAGATTAACAAAAATTGATTTTAAACACAAATAAAAATTAAAAAGAATTGGTCTTTTCAATCACTTTGCAAATACTTTCCGCTAAATTAAAAATTTTAGCACGTTCTTCCGCAGTTGCCGCTGGTAATTTAGACACCGTCGGTAATCCCCAAATTCTTGCAGTTTTCGGACCAATCCATTCATCATAATTAATTTCAGCAAAAACCCCGCGTACAATATTTAAAGCAGCAACTGCCGGTTTCGGAAAAAGCATTTTCATTACCAAACTAGTCAAGATCCGATTTTTGGCATTGGTCATTGGAGTTAAAGTAATTCCTGGATGCACTAATGCCAAACGTACATCATCACGTTCCTTAAATAGCTCCGACAAAGCCAAAGTTAGAAAACGTTTTGAATTACCATAAACTTTACTTGCTTTTTTACAATGTGTGTAATCAATATCGTTTTCATTCAATCTACCATAATCGTGTGCAATGCTAGTCACCGCAACTACTTTGCCTTTCGTACGTTGCAAAGCTGGAATTAATTGTTTTGCTAAATAATACTGACTGATAAAATTAATTTGAAAAACATTATTATATCCAAATTGACTAGTAGTCAGTGGTACATTATAAACACCGGCATTTAAAATTAAATAATCAATACGTCGCGTAATTAATTGTGCCACCGCCGCATCAACTGATTGGATTTGATTTAAATCAATTTGGATGCTTTCAATTTCGGCGTTTGGGAATTCTTGTAATAATTGTTGGGTAAAGTCTTGCATCATTTGCATATTACGTTCCAACATAATAATTTTAGCATTCGCCTGAATTAAATCTCTAACAACGTGACGACCCAATCCACCAGTTGCCCCCGTAATTACTACGACACGACCACGTAAATCAACAGTATTTTTTGCCAGCCACTGATTAATATCCAATGCCATATTAGTTAATATTAACAGGTTGACTTAATTTCAACAAATTATTTTTGACGTTTTGCTCCGCAACCATCGCAACGATCTTTACTATTATCATTAACAGTATTGCAATAATCACAACGCCAAGTTCCCGCAGGTGTAGTATTTTGACCATTTGCATCAGAATTATTGTTTTGATTATTAGCCGCGATTTGTTCAGCGGTTGCCTTACTGGCGGTCAACGGAACTAAAACAGCGGCAAGAATCAATGCACCAGAAATACCAACCATAATAAATGTACCAGTACGATAAAGTTTAATTGATTCAATTGTATCAACATATTCTTCATCATCTTCCAAAACTGTATCTTTATAATCCAATGGTACCGAATCTGTATTTTGATGTGCTTTGGTTAATTCGGTTTCTAATGCTAAGCGTACAGTACCCGCTTCTAATAAACTTTTAGCGGTTGCGTAATCATAAACATACATCGACCAACCTCCGGTGACTTTGCCAGCCGGGGTATCAAAATTATAACGAATACGATATTTTTCGTTGAGATATTCAATTTTGTAAACTTCACCATCAACCTGATAATCATTCCCTTTTATCGCTGCATTTTGTGCCATTGCGTGATAAAATTCATAGTCAGCCTTCACTTCTTCCAAAAAATCCGCCTTATCCATCCAACTGAACCCTAAGAACGCGGTAACAATTAAAGCCAACACAACCAAGAAACCTAAAACCGAAACGGTACTAGCACGACCGGTACCTAAATAAACTTGACGTCCACCAAAGACAACCACCCGTGGTCGATACCACGGACGATGAATAGGACGTGGCCCAAAAGATGCGTGTGAACCACCAAACGAACTTCCACTACCGTGTGAAGAGCCACCACGACTCACTCCAAAGTGCCCCCCGTGAGAACTAAAACCTCCAGAATGTCCTCCGCTACTTCCACCGCTATGTCCACTTGGCATATTAATTTACCTCCATCTTTAGATTTAAACTACATAATTTTAGTCATCATCTTTTAATTTGTCAATTACAAGCGCAACTTAATAAGATTGTAATTGTGGCTTAGTTAAAAATATGCTACAATCATAATATATGAGAATGAATGTATTAATTGGATTGTCTTGGCCATATGCTAATGGTCATTTACATTTGGGACATATTGCCTCATCTTTACCGGCCGATGTAATAGCACGTTACTACCGCGACCACGGAGCAGCAGTTAGTTTTGTTAGTGGTAGTGATTGTTTTGGGACACCAATTTTAGTTAGTGCCAAAACCGAAAATTTAACTCCTAACCAAATTGCAGAAAAATATTCTGAAAGTCATAAACGCGATTTTGCCGATTTAGGCTTTTCTTTTGACAACTACACCGCCACACTTAATCCGGCACACCAAACATTTGCCTCTAATTTTCACGCTGACCTTTATAGTACTGATAATGTTTTTGTCAAGACTGTACCACAATTATATTGCACTAAATGTCAACAATATTTACCTGACCGTTACGTAGAAGGTACTTGTCCTTATTGTGGCAATCACGCCAAAGGTGATTCGTGCGATCATTGCGGTAAAATTCTTGAACCTGAAGATTTAAAAGATCCCAAATGTAAATTATGTGGAGCAACACCCGAATTACGGGATACTAAACAAATCTATTTACGTCTAAGTAAATTTCAATCTGCTATCGAAAAGAACCTACACGATAAACAAAAACAATGGACTAATAACGCAGTTGGTATGACCAATAAATACTTAAACGAAGGCTTGGTTGACCGTGCCATCACACGTAACATTACTTGGGGTGTACCACTTCCTGACAATGCTAAAAAATTACTAGGCGACATCACTGATAAACGCGTTTACATTTGGGCAGAAAACGTTCTCGGTTATCTTTCTGCAACCAAAGCTATCAAGCCCGACTGGGAAGATTTCTTATTAGACAGTAAAGATACTCCTAAACGTCATTACTATGTTCACGCTAAAGATAATATTCCTTTCCATAGTGTTATTCTACCTGGATTATTATTAGCCGAAAATAAACACAAATGGCATCTACCCGATTATATTATTAGCAGTGAATACTTAAATATGAACGGCAAAAAAATCTCCAAATCATCGGGTAACTATATCAGTGCTCGTCAATTAATTGATAATTTTGACGTCGATATGATTCGTTATTATTTCTTACGTAATACTAACGACAAGAAAGATGCAAACTTCTCGTTTGAAGATTTTGTCTATACGGTTAACGGCGAGTTAATTGATAACTTTGGTAATTTGGTTAACCGCACGTTAAGTTTCATCAAAAACAAATTTAACGGTGAAATTCCAGCGATGCGTCCCAACCCCACCATTACCCAAACAATTGAACACACTTTAACTGAATATAACACTTTGATTGAAGCAGGTTCAACCAGTAAAGCACTGGCTGCCGCAATGTCATTAGTCGCCTTTGGTAATAAGTGGTTCAGTGACAATACACCTTGGAAAACATTAGACCCACAAATCATTGCCGAATGCGTAACTATTATTCGTGCCGCAACAGCAATGTTAAAATATTTTATTCCAGCAGGTGCTGCCAAAGTTGAACAATGGTTATCGACCAAAACACTAGGGGAAATTAGTGTCTTATACAAAAAACTTGATATTAACGAAGTAAAGGAGCGCAAATGGTAATTCATAATTTAAAAGGTGTCACCGATTTTGACCCAGCCGTAATGACGTTACGTAATCACATTACAGATATTTTACGTCGTAATTTCGAATTGTATGGTTATCAACCATTAGATACTGCAATGTTAAACTATCGTGATTTATTAACTTATAAATACGGCGAACAAGCAGAAATCGTGAAAGAAATTTATTCTTTATCCGATCAAGGTGCACGTGATTTAGGCTTACGCTTTGATTTAACTGTCCCATTTTGTAAATACATTGCCTTAAACCGTAGCCTTAAATTACCATTTAAACGTTACGAAATTGGTAAAGTTTTCCGTAATGGTCCCGTCAAACCTGGTCGTTTACGTGAATTTATTCAGTGTGATGTTGACGTAGTCGGTGATGGTAGTCGTGAAATAGAAATTGAATTATTAGAACTCGCCATTACCTGTTATTTACAATTAGGCATTACCCCACAAATTCAAATTGGTCACCGCCAAATTTTAACTGGCTTATTACAATCTTTTGGGGTCACCGAAAATCACGATGCAATCATCGGAGTCTTAGACAAGATTAAAAAAATTACCCGCGAAGAAACTTTAACCGAATTAGGCAAATATTTACCAAACGACAAAGCCACCAAATTACTTGAAACCGTCTCTTTAGATTTACCTGCTTTGGAAAAATTATTGCCCAATAATATAGGCATTGCTGAAATAAAAGAAATTTGGACACAATTAACCGCTTTAAATCTGGCAAAATATTGTGTGTTTAACCCATCACTCGCCCGCGGATTAAATGTTTATACTGGTGTAGTTTGGGAAGTCTTTGATGCCCAAGGTCGCTACACTTCATCCCTAGGTGGTGGCGGACGTTACGACCACATCATTACTAACTTTGTTGCTTCGGGTGTGGCTTACCCCGCTGTTGGTTTATCATTTGGTTTAGAACCCATTACTTTACTCTCTGCCACTCAAACCGCTAGCCCAATTAAATTAATAATTGTTCCGATGGACACTGCTCCACAGTGCCACACCATTGCTAATCAATTACGCACCCTTGGTATTCCGACAATGATTTGGACTGCCAAACCTGGCAAAGTTGGCAAAGCATTAGAATATGCTGCCGCAACCCAGATTACTTATGCGACTGTCATCGGTACCGATGAAATTAACAATGGACATTTACGCATTAAAAATCTAAACACCGGCGCACAAGTTGATTTTGATTTTAACAATTTTCAAGCCATTGCTACCTATCTTACACAAGCAAATTAATTAAATAAGCCATATACATTACAACAATTAATCCGCTCCACCAACGAGCGGTTTTTTGTGGCAAATACCATCTGATTACCGTTAATATCGCTAATCCTGCTATCCAAGGTAAAGTTACCAAACAAATACTTTGTGGTAAATGAAGTCCACCAAACCAAATCGTAACTAATCCCAATCCAATTGTCACCAACAATCCATTACTCCACATTATTCCAGATAAAATTTTTGCAGGTTGCCATTGATTTTGTTGTCGTAATCCTGACCATATCGCAATTTCGCAAATTGGAGCAATAATTACAACTCCAGCCACATTCACGGGAATTTTTAATAAAACCCCGACAATCAAACAATGTTTAACCATCAGATAAACACCAATACCAAGCAATAATGTTAAAAACAAGCATCCCCACCACTGAACATTCTTTACCAACGATTGCTTTTGGAGATTTAATTGTTTACTACAAAATTGACGGTACCAAATTTGCCACGCGACCAAGCCCCCGACTACCATTAAACCCCAACCACTAAATTTTCCCACCACACCATTAAATCCAGCGACAACACAAGTTAACCAACCCAAAGATAACCAAAACAATGCTTTTATAACATTAATCGGCGCAACTATTACATCTTTAAAACAAATACTTAATGCTCCTACTGCACCCAAATTAATGGCAACCATTCCCCAAATCACACCTAATGCTAATTCAGAAATACCAAATAACATTACTACAATTATCGTTATTAACACTGGTAATATCACAGGGATTATTCCCCAACAATCACGGCATTTTGATAATAACCGCCAAAGAAAAAAGGTAGCAAGTACCATCAACCCGCTACCAATAAAGAAACAAATGATTACCAACGCTATTGACACAATTATGCATATGTGTCACAGCAATAATTATTTCATTACTTTGGTAATATAATTGACAACATCACCAATGGTTTGCATTTTTACCAAATCATCATCAGCAATAGTAATGTGGTATTCCTCTTCTAAATTCATCATCAACTCGACCAAATCCAAACTATCGGCATTCAAATCTTCTTTTAATTTTTTGTCAACTGTAACTTCCGCTACAGGCTTACGTAATTGTTTAGCAATTGCCGCGCAAATTTCGTTAGTTAAATTTTTTCCATCTTTCTTTTCCATAACCATATTTTATCACGCCCACATTTTACCGTCAAACAAACTTAACTATTTTATAATTGGCCAGTGCGATAAACTGTACTTGAATCATCAACCCAATTAATATTACTACTGCTATCTGTAGCAGCAAAAAATTGGAATGAAATTTCCTTTTCCGGATCATTAGTAAATACAAATGTTAACTCAAAAATAAATCCGAACTCAAAACCGGTTGATTTAGTATCAGTAGAAGGATTGCATAATATCCGATTAATCGATGGTTTACCACCATATTGACCGCTATTATTTTGTGCCAAAAACTCAATTGTTACCGAACCAATTGCATCATTAAATTCTAAAGTAGATTTCTGTATGGCTGGGTTTTCTTTTGGTGCAATGATTGAACAACGTAAAAATTTAACACTTGCACCATTCTTCTCAACAGGTTTACCTTCACCATAAATGTTTTTAGCGTCTAAAGTCATTCGTAATTTAAAAATACCATTTCCAGTCGGTGCAGTTTGTAACTCTGGTACTCCGTGCAAAGAATAAGTAGAAGTCAGTGTATTAACGTTATTACTAAAATTTCCTTCAGCCGAGTTAAATTCAACCCTGATTACCCCTAAAATAGCATCCAAAGCCACCACAATTAAAAATGTTGCAAAAACTTTAACTAACCGATTTTTAGCAGCCGTGCGTTTATTGGCATCACTGGCAGTGAAAAACAAATACGCGATATAAACCGCATATAAAGTCATCAAAGCCCCGGCAATACTAACAATAATAACAACCAACCACAACAAGTCAGAAATGAACTGACTACCCTTGTAACCATTTTCTGCTAACAGTTGTAATGTCATCCCCATATTTCAATTTTAGTATAACCAACTTTAAAAGTTATGTCGAGAAAAATATTTTCAAAACTACAGCATAAATTAACAAAACTATAACCAATAAAATGTCCAAAATAAATTCACATTTAATTTTAGGCCAATGCAACCTGGCATTAACTGCCGCTGCCACTATTAAAACAAAAAAGTTTAACACCAAAAACTGCAAAATTTGCACCAAAGCCGTGTTAGTCAACATTGTTAACACATTTATGATTATGATTAACGAAATAAATTTTTGAACGAAAATTTCCGCTTCTGATTAATTCCTGTATATCGTAACGATTTCACTAAACCTCCGATTGCCACTTCGCCAGTTTGAATACTTGCTGCTACCACAAATAAATTACTACCACCGATTACTAAGGCTGCATCGCTTAAAATTAATACAATTTGTTCCGGTTCACTACTCTTAATCTTCTTAACTCCAGTTACATTTAACTGATTGCGGTTAGTTAACGTCAAATCGCTTTTTTCATTTTCCATACTTTATCATATGAGATATAATAAAGATATGAAACTTTATAACACTTTGACCAAACAAAAAGAAGAATTTACCACGGTAAAGCCTGGCGTTGTACAAATGTATTCTTGCGGACCTACCGTTTATTATACTGCTCATATTGGCAATTTGCGTGCTTATGTGTGCGGTGATATTTTAAAGAAGACTTTGCGTTATAACGGTTATCAAATTGAAGATGTAATGAACATTACCGATGTCGGACACTTAGTAGGTGACGGCGATACAGGCGAAGATAAAGTTGAGACTACCGCACGTAAGATGGGGGTGCATCCTTTAGAAATTGCAAAAAAATATACAGATATTTTTATGCAAGACATTCAAAGACTAAATATTACCCCCGCTAAACACATTATTCCAGCCACTCATTGCATTAATGAGATGATTAACTTAGTTAGGACTTTAGAAGCCAAAGGTTGTACATACCGTACCAGTGATGGTATTTATTTTGATGCATCGACTTTCCCAACTTATTTTAATTTATCCAAAGGCAATTTGGAAGGTAACATTGGTGGCGCACGAGTCGCACTGGGAGAAAAACGTAACGCGAACGATTTTGCTTTATGGAAATTTGTTGGGCCGAACACCATTCAAAAATGGGATTCTCCTTGGGGTGTTGGTTGTCCCGGTTGGCACATTGAATGTTCTGCCATCTCAATGAAATATTTACCCGTCCCCTTTGACATCCATACTGGTGGCGTTGATCACATTCCAATTCACCATACTAATGAAATCGCTCAAACCGAAACTGCAACCGGTAAAAAGATGTGCAATTTTTGGTTTCATAATGAATTTATGAAAATTGATGGTGGCAAAATGAGTAAAAGTTTAGGCAATGTTTACTCTTTACAAGATATCATCGACAAAGGTTATAATCCAATGCATTTACGTTTGTTGTTTTTGCAAACAACCTACCGTACAGTTTTGAACTTCACATTTCAGGCCTTGGACGCAGCCCGCGAGAATTACCGTAACATTATTGGTGCATTACGTCGTCATCGCACTGCTATTAACCAAACCGATAAAAAAGTTCTCGCTGATTTACATCAAGCCTTTACTGATGCTATTAACAATGATTTAAATACTCCTGTAGCGTTAGCCGTCTTACATCAAGCACTCAAGCAACCTGAATCACCCGACATTTACGATTTAATAACCAAAGACTTCGACCGTGTACTAGATTTGTCTTTAGTTACTGCCACCAATGCGGAAGAACCAGCGACTACAATTCCCGCTGAAATTACTGCTTTAGCTGAACAACGCTTAACCGCAAAGAAAAATCGTGATTGGTCTACCGCTGACAAGTTACGTGCCGAAATTATCGCGGCCGGCTACCAAATTAATGACACTCCCGACGGTTATACACTAAGCAAAAATTAAAACAAAAAAAGAACGCCAATTATTAGCGTTCTTTTTTATTAGAATTTACAAGATTATTTTTTCATACTAGCACGTAAACGTTCAATTGCAGCCATAATATCTTCGGTTGAATGTGGCGTAGTACCACTAGACGAAGCTTTAATGGCCGTAGTGCTGGTGGTATTTCCATTGACAGTACGGCTGGCACTGATTGCTTCCACAGTATTAGTATTTGTATCAGTATTTGATGTTGTCGTTGTAGTGGTTGTTTTTACAATTTTTGGACTGTACATAGCGGTAAAAGCATTCACCGGTTTCGTGGTTGTTTCGGTAGTAACCGTATGTGTTGGTGTTACCATAGTCGTGGTTGGACGGCTAACAGTAGCTGTACGTGTTGTATTAGTTGCCACAGCACTACGTTGTGTACCAAATTGACTGGTTGTTTTTGGTAGTTTCAAATCAGGAATTCTTTCCGAAACTGTTTTAGTTGTAATCAATGGCTCACGGGTTGGTTCGTAAGATTTATCTGGAATCGGTGCTACCACCGGCAAATCAAAATCAACGGTTGTATCTTTTACTTCGGGAGTTGTTGTTTTGGTGGTATTTACCGTAAAGAAATCGTTTTTATCAACATGTTTTGTGGTAGTTGGTTCAGTTTTCATCTCTTCAACGAAAGTCGTTTCTGTGACAACCTTTTTTGGTTCTTCAACAACTACTTCAGTAGTGTTAATCACATTTTCATTCTCATTAACAATGGCTTCGGTTTTAACTTCATCTTTCACTTTACGGACTTTGATTTCTTTCTCAGCTTTCTTGTTAACTTTAATTTCGCGAGCAGCTTTATCACCAGCAATTTCTTGTTCAGATTTAACTCTAACTACACGACCTTTAGCCAATTCACGTGCATAAACTTCTTGACGAACATAAGTGTAACGTGGGCGACGATAAAACAAAGTACGCAAAATGTAGCAAGCCAGAACTACCAATACAGGCACTTCAATGGCTTCCACAATGGCAGCAATGTTATTGCCTTTATGTGCAAAAATCACGATGGTAGCGAATGTGAAATAAGTCCAAATCAACCAATTTGGCACTAAACGTTTACGCATTGCACAACCAGTAATTGCCAAAATTAACACAAGACCGATTAAACCAATACCTGCAAATAAAACAGCAACCAATGGTATCCAGTGATTGACTTTTGCTAAATATTCAATTGTGATATTCCAATATTTTTCCATATCAATATGATAACATTTTTTATACACAAAATGCAAGATATTTTAACAAATTACCCCACCACTCCATATGATGACATAGGACAACAAAATTTCTCACAAAAGAAGACGCGTCGGTTGTCCTAACATAGCAATAAGGAGATGATAAAATGTTTGATGAAATCTTTAAAAACATGACCAGTCATTGCGACTGTCAGTGCAACAATAACATTAAACCTAAAAAATGTAGCACCAGTTGCGACGTTTTATGGATGATTATTTTGCTAATGGTTGTTCTAAAAGGTGGTTTCTTTGGGTTAGACCTCTGCACCTTAATCATTTTGTTCATTGTTTTTGGCAAAGACATTATGTGCAAATTCCGTAGCAATCCTTGCTGCCAAAGCGCCTAATTATTAGACGCAAACGAAAAAGTCCCGTATGGGACTTTTTTAATTATTATCTAATAATCTATTTTTTCATTTTTAACAATTCATCAATTAAGTCTTTTGGAGTATTAACTACTGTAAACAAATCTTCTGGTTTAATTTTGTAAGGACTGCCACCCATCCCAGTTTTAGTAAATCCATTCTGATTAATGAAATTAAAAAATTCAATTTGTTTATTCCAGAAACCTTCAAAATTGTATAAAAATAATTTGGTATTAATTTCCCCCGAACGCAAAGCTTCGACACTTGCCCAAAATTCATATAACGTGCCAATTCCACCAGGAACAAAAACAATTGCATCACTATTGTGTGACATTGCATCTTGTCGTTCACCAATCGTTTCAACGATAACAACCTTATCTGTAGTCATTCCATTTAAATCATCAATGTATACTTTTGGTAAATACAACGTATTTGGTTTTTTACGTTCTATATATACTTGATGGATTGAAGCTAATACGCCGTATTGATTACCGCCCCAAATTAATTCAATATCATTATCACAAAATAGTTCACCAATCCGACGAGCACTTTCTGTAAATTTAGTATTCGTTGCTGGATTAGTTCCACCACACACACAAACTTTCATTTTACCTCCCTAATGCAAATAATTGTTTTGCATAATCTAAAATCGCATCCACGGTTTTTAATTTGGTAATTTTCTTATTTTCTTCACCTTCTAACTCTGGTACTTTGATATCGCGATTAACAACTTGTGCCAATAAAGTTTCAAAACCTTGAATCATTAAATCAATCATTTCCTGATCAACAGCCTTACGATGTAAACGGGTAATAATTCGTTCCGAGAATGCCAACACACTAGCAATCTTACGTAGTTGTTGTGCGATTGGTGTTAGTTTACTTTCTGTAATCGCAACATTCTTTTCTTGTTCCACCATTAATTTTTCTTGAATTGCATCCCAGTCAATATCTAAACCAACCAAAGTCGCGCTGGCAAAATCTAAACTACCCCACATTGCGGTAAAGGCTTTTACTTCTCCATTGATTTGTTCCTGCAATTTTGCATCTTCTTCAGTTGCGACATCCTCCGACGCAACTGCTTCATTTTCCACGGCATCGTGTTGTTTCAAATGCCCTTGATAAAATTCCAAGTTAGACTCGTAAAAATCATTGTAACCCGACAACAGCTTTTCAGCCACGGGAATTTCCACCTTTTCCCCAACTTGGTATCCGTTCACGTACGCTATCTTTAACACAAAATCCATTATATGTGTTTGACGAAATTCCGTCAAACATTATAATTTAACATAATGATTTATTTAGATAATGCAGCTACGACTAAAATCAATCCGACTGTTTTACAAGCGATGCAAATGGTCGAACAAAACAATTTTTATAATGCCAACACACTTTATTTAGGCGGAGTTCGTGCTGCCCAAATGATTGACCAAGCCCGCACGTCTTTAATGCAAAAATTACACGCTACCGACGGACAAATCATTTTTACCAATACCGCCACTCAAGCTAATCATTTAATCATTGACCATTGTCTGCACCGTCCAGAACACCAATTAGTTATTACCGCAGGCGACCACAATTCGGTTTATCTTGCAGCCAAAGCACGAGAACAACGCGGTTATATCATTAACACAGTACCACTGCAACGCAATGGGATGATTGACTTAACTGCAATTGACCAACTGGTTAACGACAAAACCGCACTGTTTATTTTCAGTTTAGTCAACAGTGACATCGGCACTTACCAAGATGCCGCCGCCATTGTATCCGCTGTCCGTGCCCGTAATCCCAAAACACACATTCACGCCGATGCCGCCCAAGCTTTTGCAAAATTTGATTTTGACGTCACCAAATTAGGTTTAGACAGTGTGACTATTTGTGGCCATAAAATCCACGGTCCCAAAGGCGTTGGCACTTTATGGGTACGTACCGGAATTAATGTTGAAACACCACACGGCACTTTAAACAATGCTGCCATTGTGGGGTTGGCTACTGCCGCTGAAAATTTTCATTGTCCGCAAGTTACAACTTTGCACCGCTACCTTGTCGAACATTTACCAACTGGTTGCCGCGTTAACGGCATTAATAACAATCCTTACATTACTAACATTTTACTGCCTAACGTTTTTGGTGAGACAGTTTTGAATGCCTTATCAGCAAAAAACATTTATGTTGGTTTGGGTTCGGCTTGTGCTTCACACTCTAAAGGTAATCGAACATTGGATGCGATGAAATTATCTCCTAAAGAACAAAAACAAGTTCTACGCATTAGTTTAGGAATGAATAATACTTTAGATGATATCAAAACATTTTTAGCGGAATTAACAAACACGTTGTCGGCAATACGCAACCACGATATTCTTTAACAAAAACGCAATTGTCAATGGTCCAATTCCCCCCGGCACTGGTGTAATTGCACTGGCAACTTTTTCCACGTTAACAAAATCCACATCACCAACTAATTTTCCATCGGGCAAGCGGTTAATGCCCACATCAATAATAATCGCACCTTTTTTCACCATTTTCGCCGTTACCAATCCAGGGCAACCTGCCGCCACAACCACGATGTCAGCATTACGCGTATATTGAGCAAGGTCGCGTGTACGACTATGACAAATAGTAACCGTAGCATCGTGATTGGTTAATAATAAACTAGTTGGTCGACCGACGATGCGGCTACGTCCAATCATTACCACATTTTTTCCCGTTAAATCCGGACATACACTCTGAATTGCATATAATACACCTTGCGCCGTACAAGGAACTAAACCATTTACGCCATCCGCCAATTTACCCAAATTAGCGATTGTCAAACCATCAACATCTTTTTGTGGATCAATTAGATTTAATATTTCGGTTAAACGATTACCAACTACAGATTCGGGCACTGGTAATTGTAACAAAACACCATTAATTTTGACATCTGCTGATAAGCGACGAATCAAAGTTGTTAAATCTTCATACTGACAAGTTGCGGGCAAAGTATGCAATTCAAATTCAATCCCAACCTTTTCACAAGCCCGTTGTTTGTTACGCACATAAATTTGGCTGGCAGGGTCTTCACCCACCAATACCGCTGCGAAACGTACCGTACCGCCTTGTGCTTTAATCTTTTGCACTTCGCTTGCAACAGTTTCTCGTACTTCGGCTGCTAATACTTTCCCGTCAATAATTTGTGCCATACCCTATTATAACCGCACCTCTACCGCTTTTACAACTATTGTTTTTAATTATATGGTTGCCAAACCCGTAACGATTGTATATACTAAAAAAGTTAATTGTTTTGGCACGGTTGCTAAGTGGAAAAGCGATGGTCTGCAAAACCGTTATGCGACAGTTCGATTCTGTCCCGTGCCTCCAAAAGTAAAAGATAACCCAAGCGGTTATCTTTTTTAATCGTTATCCTCAGTCAATTTTTCCACATTATCGCAATCATACATCTGTAACGAAAAACCCAATTTTTGGTAACTGGCAGGCGTTCCACCTAACATAATTTGTTCTGTACCATATTTACGGCGAATTTTATCAAAAGCATCATCCAATGCTTGATTTTTGACTTCGTTATCTAAGTCCACCAATAAATTAGTTTGCAAGTTGGGTGCATCGGTTAAATTTGACACCGCAATGCGTAAAGCCCGTACTGGACGAAATGGCTTTTGAATCCATAATTGGTCAAAAATTGCACTCGCGGTCCGTCGAATCGTTAACACCGCGTGTGTCGGATATGGTAAACTGGTTTGCGCACCACACCAACATAAATTAATATCCTTAATTGACAAATGCACTGTATAACCTTGCAACTGGTGTTTTCGTAACCGAAAAGCAATCTTTTCCGCCAATAAATACAACACAGATTCGACTTCCTTTTTACTGGTCAAATCATAGGGTAAAGTTGTACCGTTCCCCACACTGCGTGGCACTTCGTGAAATAAATAATCACTGACTTCGCTGTAATCTTCGCCACGTGCGGCAGCAACCAATTTTTCCGCATTAATACCAAGAAAACTTTTCAACAAATTAACATCATAATGCGCCAAATCGCCAATCGTTTGCAAGTTTAATTTAGTGAGCAATTGTTGTGTCTTTTTTCCAATAAACAATAAATTACTAAGCGGTAACGGATAAATCAATTGTTGGTAATTAGCTAAAGTAATGGCGACCACAGCATCAGGTGCTGCCAAATCACTTCCTAACTTGGCATAAGTTTTATTGAAGGAAACCCCCACCGAAATGGTTAAGCCCAACTCGGCTTTGACTGTTTCACGAATTTGATGGGCAATTTGTAGTCCATCGCCAAACATTTTTTGACTGTGCGTTACATCTAACCAGCACTCGTCAATACCAAAAGGTTCTACTTGGTTGGTAAAACGATAATAGATTGCTTGCACTTTTTTACTATATTTTTCGTAAGCCGTATATTCCGTTGGTACAATTTCAATCTCCGGACAAATGCGTTTAGCTTCCCAAATTGCCATTCCAGTTTTTACACCCCGCTGTTTGGCATTTTCACTTTTGGCTAACACAATGCCTTTGCGCAGACTCGGGTTGCCACAAACCGCAATGTATTTACCGCGCAATTCTGGATGCAACCTAATAGCCACCGATGCGAAGAAATTATTCAAATCGCAATGCAAAATTACCCGTGATTGATGACCTTTTTCTTTGGAATTAAACATACTCCGCCAACTAAAACTCATATTACCATAGTTGACTGAAAAACAAAAAACAATAATCTAGTACTAAAAGTAACCCAACTTGACATTTACTTATATGTAGGTTTATAATAATAACTTGTTTTTAAGGAGAGAAAAATGCTTACTGAACAAGATTTACCGATTCAAAAACCAAAGAAAGAATTAACTCTTGCTGATATGCAAACCAATCTTTTTTATGCTTTCAATCATTGTTTAAGTCGTGATCTTTTGCTAAATAAAACCAAACGTAATAGTCCCGAACAAATTCAAGTTTTAAATCCAGATGGTACTGTTAATCCAAACTTAAAATACAATACTGAAGAATATCGTACCTATATGGATGCCTATGTTAAACAATACGATAATGGTCCACTTAAAATCTTTAATGACGATGGTACACGTAACACGGTAGGTGTCATCGGGACTCGTGAAGTAAAACAACCAGATGGTTCAGTTAAAATCGAAGAAATTATCGGTCTAACCGAAGACTATAAAAAAATTAACGACTTATATAGCACGTTTGAAAATCGCTTACTACGTCTTGTTCCCAAAAACTTAACAATGATTACTGAAGGTGATCCCAACTTTAAATTAGATAACGAAGATGGTTGTGAAGTTAAATTTTTTAAAGAAAGTGATCAATATGGTATCATCAATCCTGGACAAAAAGATTTACACAGCGTACTAGGTAAACTTAGCCGCTTAGCAATCAACAAAGCTCCAGGACTTAATATGGATGAAGCCATTGATAAAAACTATCATAACAAAGAAGCCGAATTAATCAACGAAGTCAGTGACCACGCACGCTTCTCAGTAATTCTTAAAAATTATAAATACTTATACAAAATTGTTACAATTTTGCAATATGCTTTTGGTGGATTGCCCAAAATTAATGATATCAACCACGGCAAACCAAACTACGAATCAGTTCACTTAAATATCCGCGTTGGAAATGTTAATGCTGAAATTCAAATTCATTCAATTACCGATATGAACTTTAAATTAATTGATGACCTATTTTATCATGCCATCTATGGTAACAAAATTGACAGTCGCAGTGATGCTGGAATTGAATTAAACTGGATTAAACAATTAATCCAAGATTATGCGCAAGAACTTTTTTCACGCGATTGTTTCCAAAGCCAAGTTCCACAAATTGAAGAATTCATCAAAGATTGTCAAGATAAAGGTTGCCGTCGTGCTGAAGCACCAGCCATTAAAAATATTGGCATCTGCTATGGTGAAGCATCTGAAGCACAAAAACTTATCGTTGAACGCCTCACTACAGTAGTTAGAAATCTAAAAAAAGTTATGCTTGGTAAAGGGCCAAAAAATCTCGGGCTACACCACGAAGATAAACTTGACGGTAAAAGTTTATAAGCAAAATGCGGGTTAGTCCCGCATTTTTTATTATGAATTAAAATTACCCCACCATAAAACAGACTGCGTGCGGCATCTGATTGTAATAATTATAGTTACTTGGATTATTACGATTCCAATAATTCCAATTATTGTAATAATTATAACGATTATAATCCATTAAATAATTCGGCTGATAGAAAGCTTCAACATTCATTGAATAATACCACATATCAATTCCTCCTTTGCTAACCGTTTCCAAGACGGTCATTAACTCATTGTATGCGTTAAAAGAAATTCTGGTACTTGTCCAACAATGATACTATCCGAAAACAGCATTTCAATTGCCACATTAGTGCGCTTAGTATAAAACGGTAAAATCACATCCACCGTTGCATAACTACGCAAAGTAATTTTATGTTCGGTTTGGTTAATACCCGCAGTTTTGAATTCCGAATCAAAATTACAGTTAATGGCACCAATCAATTTTAACTGTAATTTAACTGGCACACCCTGTCCAACCAAGAAAGGAATTCCCGAAAAAGTTCCTAACGGCACGGGAACGCCCTCATTACTCTTAGCATTCAAATATGACTGTGCTCGTGCCGAAACTTGTGTTGACAATAAATTCATTGTCACAGCATCAGCATTAATACTGGTAATTGCGCCATTGTTATCGCGGCGGATATCAGTAAGACTGCCATAAGTGTCCGCATTAACGACGTCAGCGATGCCACAATTTACCGCCTGCACCGCCATTGCATCAACTGCCGCCGCAGCATAATTAAAAACCACTGGATTAACGACCATACTCAACCAAAACACCAGGACGACTACCCCAATTCCTAGTTTCAGCAACCACTTGGTTACCTTGCGCATAATTATTTATACGACGAATTCGGCTTGCATTAACCCCAAAATTTATGTTAAACTGAAGGCACGCTGATGTAGCACAGTCGGTAGTGCATTTGATTCGTAATCAAAAGGTCGCGAGTTCGAATCTCGCCATCAGCTCCACTATAATTAACAAACCACTTCCACATTGAAAGTTTTCTCTTTTCCAATCCTTTGATTATATGTTAATATTTTTTGTGAAGAAAAAATCTTTCACATATATTTTTTTAATTGCATCTTTTTGCATATCTTTTGGATTAGGAATCTTACTCTCTGATAAATATTTATTAGGATCAATTTCTTTGTTTTTTGGTTGTGTCCAAACTCTTTATACCACTAAAGGTAAATGGTTTGAAGCGGCAATCGGCATTTTAGGAACTTTGATTTCAATCATTATTTGTTTATTTGCTGGACTATATGGCAGTATCATTTTTGCCATTGTAGTTTATATTCCATTGTCGATTTTCAATGTTATCAACTGGAAAAAACACGAAAGCAATACCGTAGTGAAGTTAAATAAAATGACCACAACCAAATCAATAATTACGATTATATCAGTTATTGTCAGCACTACTCTAATTGGACTTTTATTATCTTTAATTCCATCACAAAAATTAGCCTTTTGGGACGCTTGCTCTAATATTTTAAATATATGCGGAATTTTATTAATTACTTTACGATATAAGGAAGGTTGGATTTTTTGGATTATCTGTAACTTTGTCGAAATCACTATTTGGATATTGGCTTTGATTAATGGCTACTCCCAAAATGCGATTATGTTAATTATTAAAAATATAATTTATGTTGGACTAAATATTTGGGGTTACATTGCTTTTATTGAATTAAGAAAACAACAAGAAATTCAAAGCACACCAGCAACACAAAAGGAGATGATATGAAAATCATTAAAAAACCATCCAGTAGTTTTGAATTGAATTCAGCCCATAACGGCGAAGGTACTAAAAAAGTTTTGGTCACCGAAGATGAAATTAACCACGTGCAAGGTATTACTAAAAGTTGTTTAGAACCCGGTGCTGTTTTCTCGTGGCATAAGCACGATGACTGTACTGAATGTATGTACGTTTTACAAGGCAACGGCACCATTCGCGACGAAGATGGTACCTACCCTTTCGCCGTCGGTGACTTTTTCGTATTTCCGCGCGGTGTTTATCACGAACCCAAAAATACTGGCAAGGAATTGGTCAAAGCCATTTTCATCCGTATCAAATAAAAAGTCCGTCGTTGAACGGACTTTTCGTTTTATGGCTAAACAATTATTTGGCGGCTTTCTTTTGGTCAATGTAAGCCTTCACTTCTTTGTAAACACGGTACGGATCATAAACGTATGAAAAATTAAATTTAGCTACATTTTGTGTCGTCATTGGACTTGCCATACTGCCGAACGAAATCGTACCCGTATTTTTGCGCATAATTTTATCAACCACATTAACGTTAACCGATAAGGCACCAACCATATTCAAATCCAAACTTTTGTAATCCACACCAATGTATCCAGTACGAATCAACACGCGTTTATTGGTCCAAGCATAAACCGTTTTGCGACACCATAAAGCAATGGCAATGATTCCCAATAAAGAAGTTACCGCCCACAAAATTAAAAAGCCCAAACCAACCCACAAAGTGTCTTCGGCATCTGGTGAGGTAGGCTCGTGGAAAATCATCATACAAACCCCGAACGGCACCAAAAATAACGCCCAAATTATCAAACCGACAATGGTACCAAACCACGCCCGACTTTTTAACGGACGAATAACCTGCACCACTTTTTCATCATCATCCAAAACTACTTTGAATAAATCTTGATCTTCGTTTTTGTTTTCCATATTGTAATTATATCACGCAATAAAAACAGTGTCTAATTTTTTAACCAGTTCTGATAATATTTAACATTTACCATTAATGAAAAAACGGGTATTGATAAACCCGTCTTTTTATGCACGAAAATATATATTTACTTCAAAATTACATTTCCTTATTTTGCGATTCTTCTTGCATTCGTTTAAGTTCTAATTCAACCATGGTTTTAATTGGCATTGCTTGTGTTGCGATTCTAGTAGTTATTTGTCCATCGTCTCCTTGCAGTTTTTCAAGTTTGAAACATTGGCATAGGTCAGACGGAATGGGATTTTTGTATCCAGAAGACTTTATATGTCTTATAAATGGATCACCTGATAAACCATTTCCATTATCGTGCGTTAACATAAAATATTCTTTTAAGGCAGGGGCTGCAATTACATATTGTCCATAACGATCCGCATATCCACCAAGAAACCAATCTATACCTTTATTGTTTTCCCCTAAAATAAATTCATCATCTTTACCTTGACCAAGAATAAACCCTGTTTCAGCATAGGACTGTAATCCACTAAAATTAACCGCTCGGTATGCAGTTTGTGAATCTAACCGAGTTATTTTATCTCTAAAATGTAATTGTTCACCGATACTTAGTTCACTGATTGTTTTTCCACTCAAAATTTTTTCTTGAGCAATTCGTAAAGTTTCATTTTCTGACAAAGGTATTTTATTAACATCAAAACAATCTTCCATATCAAATGGTAGCACACTATTATAAATTTTCAAACATATTTGAAACAAAGAAAGCACAAGAAGTGAGCACTATAAACCCGTCCTCTTTTAACCCTATATTACAGAACAATACTACATGGAGCGGGTAATACTTGCATACTCCCGTATACAGCACCGGCAGTATCTTTAATTGTTCCCGCGGTGATACTAACTACGTTCGTTTACCCGCCCTATTTTGTTGCATAATTATTATGCAAATATAGTAGAACAATAAAATGGAGCGGGTGATCGGAATCGAACCGACGCTATCAGCTTGGAAGGCTGGAGTTCTACCATTGAACTACACCCATGAATGTTTTCGTTCTACCACACCTCATAAACAAAATCAAACGAATCTTTTCATTTGCTTATTGGATTTCTTTTTTGTGTTGCCAATGAATCCCAATGT
>JAEEMI010000019.1 GCA_016283155.1 Clostridia bacterium | reverse complement strand
TACAATAAAAAATCATTTGACTATTGACATTTGGTTGTTATATGATATAATCATAATTGAAAAAAAGAAGAAATAACCATTTCTCACCTTACTTGCCGATTATTTGTGCGGGAAGGTCGAACAAAAAAATTACCCCCAAAATTTTTTTGTGGAATGTATTAAGAAGTGGTTATCAACACTTCTTTTTTCATTATAAGGAGGTAATTTAACATTTTTAAAGAATTGAAAATTAACAGCGAAATTTCTTGTCCGGAATTAAGGGTCATTGGGGTGAATAATGAAATGATTGGAATCATCACTTTGGCACAGGCATTGAAATTGGCAGATGAAGCAGGGATGGATTTAGTTTTGATTACTGAAACTTCAAAACCACCTGTTGCAAAAATTATTGACTATTCAAAGTTCCGTTACGAACAAATCAAAAAAGAGAAAACTCAACGTAAAGAACAACGTAAAAATATGGTTGATATTAAAGAGGTCCAATTATCAATCGGTATTCAAGAAAACGAAATTGCATTCAAACTAAACAAAGCCCGTGAATTTATTATGGACGGCGATAAGGTTAAAGTTTGTATTAATCGACTTCGTGGACGAAAAACTCAATTAGCTGACAAGGGTGTTGCTGTGGTGTCACAATTCGCCGAAAGAATGTTAGACATTGCCGACATCGAAGCGCCAGTTGCAAAATCTGGTGTTCCAGGACGTAACATTAATATTATGACAATGTTAGCGCCGAAGAAAAAGAAATAAAGGAGAGAATGATTATGCCCAAGATGAAGACGCATAGCGGTGCAAAAAAAAGATTTAATGCCCGTAAAAATGACGTTAAACGTACTATGAAAAACAAAAATCACATCTTAAACAAAAAGAAACGTGAACGTAAACGTAAATTACGTCACGGTGCAACTGTTGATAGTGCGAACGAAAAAACAATTAGGAGGTTAATTCAAAAATGAGAATTAAACGTAGTGTTAATGCTTTGAAGAAACGCCGTAAGACGTTAAAACTTGCTAAAGGTTATCGTGGTACTAAATCAAATTTGTATCGTGTTGCCCGTGAACAAGTAATGAAATCTGGTCAATATGCTTATGTTGGTCGTCGTTTGAAAAAACGTGATTTCCGTAAATTATGGATTGCGCGTATCAACGCCGCCGCACGTCAAAATGATATTACATACAGTCGTTTAATGGATGGTTTGAAAAAGGCTAACATTGATATTAACCGTAAAATGTTGTCAGAAATGGCAATTAATGATGCTGCAGCTTTTACTGCTTTAGTAGAAGTTGCCAAGAAAAATTTGGCATAATAATGGAAATTACATCAAAAATTTTAAAGAAACTTCTGTCGAAAAAATATCGACAGGAGTTTTCTTTGTGTATTCTTGAGGGCGAAAAAATCATTAAAGATCACAAGGATTTAGTGGTTAAAGTTTTCTCCGAAGATAGTCTACAAAACTTAGAGAATTATCACGGACGTGTCGCAGTTGCACGAATCCCAAAACCATCGACACCGACCACACCTTTTTTAGTATTAGATAGGATTCAAGATCCTGGTAATATGGGAACAATTTTGAGAACGGCTTTAGCATTTGGTTTTAAGACGGTTTATACCATTGATTGCGTTGACCCGTATTCACCAAAAGTAATTCGTGCCAGTAGCGGTATGGCTCTGCGCGTTAATATTATTGATACTGATTATGCACATTTACCAACAGATACTTTGTATTATCTGGCGGACTTAAACGGTTCAAAACCAACACCAGTTAAAACGACTAACTTTGGTATTGTATTAGGAAATGAGGGACAAGGAATTAATCCGATATTTTATCAAATGCCACATTATCAAGTGGTAACTATTCCAATGAATGATGGGTGTGAATCTTTAAACGTAGCAGTTGCCGGCGGAATTATTATGTGTTATACTCATTTCTATGAGTGGACATAATAAATGGAGTAAAATACACCGTAAAAAAGGACTTGCTGATGCAGAACGTAGCAATATCTATACGAAATTGGGTAAAGAAATTATTGTTGCGGTCAAAATGGGGGGTAGTGGTGACCCTGAACATAACAGTAAATTAAAAGAAGTTATTGCTAAGGCAAAAAGTAATAATATGCCAAACGATAATATTAAACGTGCGATTGCCAAAGGTCTTGGAGATGGCGATGCGAACAACTATGATGCAATGGTCTATGAAGGTTATGGTCCAGCTGGTGTTGCCGTTATCGTTGAAGCTTTAACTAATAATAAAAATCGTACTGCCGGTGATGTTCGTTCGTATTTCGATAAGTCAGGTGGAGCTTTAGGTGTTTCTGGTTCAGTGTCATTCTTATTTAATCGTTTGGGTGTGATAAATGTGGCTAACCAAACCGAAGATAGTTTATTGGAAGTTTTAATTGATAGTCCGATTGAGGATTTATCAACAGAAGATGAAATTGTCACAATTACAGTTAAACCTGAAAATTTCAATGCAGTATTAAATGTTTTAGAACAAAATCAAATTAAGACAGAAAGTGCGGAAGTCGCGTGGGTTCCATTATCAACTGTTACGATTCCTGATGATAAATCGGCGGCATTTGAAAAATTAATTGATACTTTAGAAAGTAACGACGACGTACAAGCGGTTTATCATAATGCCGAATAAAATTATTATGGGAATTGATCCCGGCTTTGGCATTATGGGCTGGGGTGTAATTAAATTAACAGGTGAAGAAGTTAGTTTAATTGATTATGGTGCAATTGAAACCGATAAAGAACAAGATTTCGGAAAGCGCTTATGTCAAATTAACGAAGATTTGGCGCGCTTGTTTGAAGAATACAAACCAGATGATATTGCGATTGAAGAACTGTTTTTTGCTGCCAATGTTACTACAGGCTTAAAGGTTGCGGCAGCACGGGGTATTGCTTTAATGCGTGCAACTTATTATCACGGTGAAGTATTTAATTATAAACCAAATCAAATTAAAATTGCGATGACAGGTGGATGCAAGGCTAAGAAAAAAGAGATGCAAGCAGCTGTCGGTAAAATTTTAAATCAAGAACAAAAAATTAAGCCTGACGATGCCGCCGATGCTTTAGCAATTGCGTTAACTCACGCATTTACTCTATGCGGAGGTCTTTCCCGTTAAAAATTAAAATTGCGGATTTATTATTGTCGTAAATACGACCTAAAATACGGTCACCATAACGTGTTGAAACTTGATCTTTTGTAAGATTTGTGGTTACTATAAATGCTTTGTTGTTACTATAACGTTCATTTATTACTGTGTGTAACATTTCATCGCTATTTTTAATACTTGGTTCGGCACCAAGATCATCAATAATCAGTAAATCACTTTCAAAAAAATCATATGGTACGTCAGTATCTTGTCCAAAGAGATAATCCTTCATTCTTTTAATTAAGTTGAAAGTGCTTGTTAAATGGACGTTAAAACCTTTTTGCGTTAATTCGTGTAGAATTAAATTAGCACAATACGTCTTACCAGTTCCGGTTGGTCCAGTAAATACAATATTCTTTCGTTTTGTGTTTGGAAATTTACTGATGTAAATATCAATTTTTTGTATGGTTTTTGAATCTATCTTTTGATAGACAGTGCGGTCGAATGGTTTTATATCGTTGATGGTTGGCTCAACGTTTTTGATGAATTCGGTTAATTGTTTATCGCGTTGTAACTTTAATTTATAATATTCATTTTTATTAACATCTGGATTTTTTTTACCCAGTTCAAAGGCCATCACGCGCACTTTGTCATCAAGTTCGCGAAACTTTTTACTCTTGCGGGCTTGAATAATTAAATCATAACGGTCAAAATTCGCTAACATCAGTTTCTTTCTCCTTTAATGCTTCTGCAGAATAACTATGACGAATAAATTCTTTTGTATTGGGTTTATTCTTACGAATTTGTTTAATTAAATCAGTTAAAGCATTTTTATCACTTTGGGCTTCTTTGAATTTTGTGGAAACAGCAGTGTAGGTTGTTAAACCTTCATAAGCTAAGTTTTTTGCAACCGTTAAAATATAGGCATAGCCAACGGTAAAGCCTTTAATGTCAACACAACTTCTAATTACTAATAACAGTGCTTCGGGTTCAAAGTGCATACTTTCCATAAAAGCATAGTATTCGTGAAACTCGGTTGTGGTAATCATACGCCCATCCAGAATTGATTGGGCTTTTGTATTAAAGTCATCGTATTGTCCTTTGGGCAATTCACGAACTTTAGCTGAATTGCGTTTAATTGGTAAATATTTAATTTCCATTGGTACGGTGTCTAAAATTTGAACAAGGTTTTGTTTTTCCCAGTACTCAAAAGCATCCTTAATGTTGGTAACACTAATACCTAATTTGGTACTCATCATTTCAATGGTATTGTCTGCGCTAGTTGAATTTTGACAAAGATAGAGACCATATAAATAAACTCGGACACAATCGCCATTGGCATATGGCAGATGTTCTTCCATAAATATATTGGATATATTAGTGTATCCTGAGGTCATATAACCACGCGAAAACGAAACTAAACCCATATCGGCATTATATCATTGAATCGGTAGCAGTGGCAAGCGTAATACGTTTTTTATTAACCCTTTTTTAGCTAATTCGGCTTTAATCGGAATTGGATTTACAACGTGAAATAACGATTGGTAAAAAGGAAGTTCTTTTTGAAAACATTTTAAGGCAAGTTTTGTTTTACCATCGTTATATAGTTGCCAAATTCTTTTGACCGGTATGACATCTAAATTAGTTGCTACTGATATGATACCACGACAACCAACAGAGTAAGATGGTAATGATAAAGTATCATCACCGCTGTAAACTGCGATATTAGGACAGAGTAAGGCGGTTTGTGTGATTTGCTGTAGATTACCACTAGCTTCTTTAATTCCTGCAATATAGGGAAGAGTCGCGATTCTAGCTAGATTATCTGGCGTGATATTAACGCTAGTACGTGAGGGAATATTATAAACAATCATTGGTAATTTAACAGCTTCGGTAATGGTTTTGTAATATGTATAAATTCCATTAGGAGTTCCTTTGTTGTAATAAGGTGCTGTTACCATAATACCAACTTGACCAGGTATGTTTTGCGCCGCCGTAGCAACATACTTTCCTAAATTTATAATGTTAGTTGGGTCATTTCCACCAATACCAAAAATCAAAGGGATACGTCCATTAACGGTTTTTAAAGAACAGTCAATAATAGAGTGCCGTTCTTTTGTTGATAAGGTTGAGATTTCTCCAGTTGTTCCTAAAATTACCAAAGCATCAACTTCCATTTTGATTTGACGTTCAATTAGATGACGCAAAATTAGAAAGTCGACTTTTCCCTGAGAATTAAAAGGTGTAACTAATGCGGTTGCTATTCCAGTAAAAATTGGTTCCATAACTTCGTATATGAGTTTAATTTGAAATTTGGCAATAAAATACTTTGTAGCAATGCAATATTTGTGGTATAATCAAACTTATATGAATAAAACACGGGCAATTATTAAATATTGTGTCATATGTGTTATTGTTGCCATTGCGGTAGCATTGTGTTTTGTTGAGTTTACTTTCCCGTTTACAAATACAAAATACGTTGGTTGTTATCAAGCAATTAAAAACAAAATGGGCATTGATTTGAATGGTGGTGTCTTGGCAGTGTATACGGTCGAACCAGCCGAAAACAGTGCTGATTTAGAGGCTGAAGTGGATGCGACAATTAACCGCATTAAGAACACATTATCTAAGCAAGGTTATTTGGAATCAACTGTTACGAAACAAGGGACAAATCCAAATTATAAAATCCGTATTGAAGTTCCAGGTATGAGTGATACGGAAGACATTATGGATGCCATTGGTACTCCTGCCAATATTGAGTTCTTAGAACCAAATAGTGATTATGAATCTAGTAAAACTTATGATGCATCAAAAAAATTTTTAACTGGTGAAGGATTATCTAGTGTTAAAGTTATTTCTGATCCAGAAAATGCTTCGAATTATGCGATTCAACTAACATTTACCCCAGAAGGTAAAACTAAATTTCGTGAAAAAGTAAAAGATGCTGGTGGACAATATTTGCCAATTTTTTCTAATAAAACATTAATTAGTTCACCACAAATTAATTCAGAAAATGCTAGCACATTAGGATCAGATGGCAAGGTTTTGATTACAGGGCAATATACCAAAGAAAGTGCGGATAAATTTGCGTTACAAATTGAATCAGGTATGTATAATGTTGGATTAAACGTTAGTCAAATGAGTTACATTCCTGCAACTTTGGGCGAGGGGGCAATTAAGGCTGGCTTAATTGCTTTAGCGATTGGTTTATTATTAATCTTTGTTTTGATGATTATTGTATATCGTGATTTTGGTTTAATTGCGAATTTATCATTAATTATTTATACAGCTATCTTCATTTTCTGTTTGGCAATTATTGATTCAATTCAATTAACGTTACCTGGTATCGCGGGTATTATTCTATCCATAGGAATGGCGGTTGATGCTTACATTTTGATTTTTGAACAAATTAAAGAAGAATATCGTTCTGGCAAGCGTTTTGCTGCAGCAACACATTCAGGTTTTAATAAATCGGTAATTACAATTTTGGACGCAAACGTTACCACAATTATTGTTAGTTTGATCCTGTATTTCTTGAGTTCTGGTTCAATCCGTGGCTTTGCAATTACATTAGCTTTAGGTGTGGCAATTTCAATGTTTGTTGGTCTAGTAATAACTCGTAGTTTAGCAAAATTGTATTTATATATTAATCCAGACAATGCAAATCGAGCCAATATTAAGTTAAAGAAAAATACCAATGGCGAAGATGTAATTGAAGAAAAGCCAGTTGTTCCACAAAAGCGTAAATTAAATATGGGTGGTGCTAAATGAAACTAGTAGATAAAATTAAAAATTCAAATTTTAACTATGTACGTAATGGTCGTTGGTTTTTTATTGCCCCAGCTGTAATCCTTGTGATTGGTGTTATTATGTTAGCTGTTTTAGGCTTTAATTTAGGTCTAGAATTCACCGGTGGTACAATCGTTAGTGTTAATGCCAATGGTGAACACACTAAAGCCGAAATTGAAGAAAAAATGGATTCGTTTGATGTTAAATATACAATTACCGAAGAACAGAACACTAGTGGTGGTAATAATTATTCAATTAAATTTAATGCTGTCGATAAAACTGAGGCAATTATTGCCGATTTGCAATCGTATTTTAATACTGAAGATTGGAATTCTGCCGATAGTATTCAAGCAGGTACTACTAAAGAAACCATTGTTTCGGTTTTCTGGTCAATTTTGGCTGCGTTGGCTGGTTTGATTGTTTATATGTTGATTCGCTTTAAATTTACGGCAGGTATGGCAACTGTTTTAGCTTTGGCTCACGATGTATTAATGATTTGTGCTTTAATGGCAATTTTCCAAATTGAAATTAATGCTTCTTTTATCGCGGCAATTCTTACAGTTATGGCATATTCAATTAATAATAGTTTAGTTGTCTTTGACCGAGTTCGTAATTACGAAAAGAATAATACGGAAAATTATACTTTGGAACAGATTGTTAACCGCTCAATTAACCGTACGTTAGGACGTAGTATTCTTACGGTTGCAACAACCTTGGCAACTTTGTTGGTTTTAACGATAATTAGTTTAGTTATGAATTTATCTTCGTTAATTGAATTTGCGTTACCAATTATCTTCGGTTTGTTTGCTGGTACTTATTCGTCGCTATTTTTAATTGCACCGTTGTATAAACAATTTGAAACTGCTCGTTTATATACTAGACAACGCAAAATCACTACTGTTCAATAATATACATTTTATGTGCCATCAATTTGGGAAATTTTATGTACATTGGTTGAATTTATTCCGCAAGTTTTCCTTTTGTATCTAATTTTATCGATATTAGAGAAGAGTGGACTTTTGGCAAAGATTGCTCGTATTTTTCATTTACCAATCAATAATGTTTTACCAATTTGTTTAACTTTTAATTGTACAACAATGGCTGTATGTTCAGCGCGTGATAATCCGCAACGTAAGCGTTTGGTGTATTTTTTATCGTTAATTCCTTGTACGGCACAGTTACCAATGCTAATTTTTTTGTTATTAACTGTACTTGGTTTACCTTTTGGGTCCATTTTTGTTGTATATTTGTTTTGTATAATTATTGCTATTTTAGTGATAATGTTTGTGCCTAAAAACAATGTAGAAAAAATTAATTATGATACAAACATTCAATTAACTTTTCCCAATCTTGGTAAATGTTTGCTAGATACTTTAAGGCAAACGTTAATTTTTGCAAAGAAAATTATTATTGCTTTTATAATAAGCGCTTTTATAATCGTTGTTTTAGCACGATTTTCATTTAATTTCAAATTTGTTAATGATTCTCAACAATCAATCTTATTTTCAATCTGTGGTCTTTTCTCACCAATCTTTGTGTCAGTCGGTTTGAACCATCCAGTAATTATATGCGCATTATTGTTTGGTATCATTGCCAAAGAAGCAGCTGTTTCAGTTTTGTTATTTTTCCCTAATGTCATAAACATTTTATCTGTTCCAATGGTATTGTCATTAATAACTTTCTTTGCATTGTATCCAAAGTGTATTGCAGCGCAAACAGCAATTAATTGTCATTGTGGACACAAAACTGGTATTAAAGTGTTTTTTACTAATTTGTTGCTTGCTTATGGAGTAAGTTTTGTTGTATATAATTTATGTGGAATTTTTATCTGATTATGATTATGAATTACCCGATAGTATGATTGCATCGGCACCAATTGAACCGCGTGATGCTTGTAAGATGTTGGTTTACAATCGTCAAACTAAACAAACACAAATCAATCAATTTAAGGATATTTTGTCTTTTTTACGAAGTGGGGATGTTGTGGTAATTAATGAAACACGTGTTATTCCTGCGCGTTTAATGGGAAAAAAGTCAACTGGAGCAGTGATTGAAATTTTATTGTTAAAAAAAATTGATTTAAATCATTACGAAGTTTTAGTAAAACCTTTGCGCCGTTTAAAACCTGGTGATGTGGTGGATATTTCTGGACGCTTACAAGCAACATTAATCAATAAAAACACTGATGCAGGTACAGCTATAATGCAATTAAGTTGTTCCGAAGGATCACAAAATTTAGAAGCGGTAATTGACGAAGTTGGTGAAATTCCATTGCCTCATTATATTCAAAATGGTAACGCTACCAAAGAAAATTATAATACAGTTTATGCTAAAGTTGATGGCAGTGCAGCCGCTCCAACCGCAGGTTTACATTGGACTAAAACCTTAATGGCGGAAGCACGTGCTAAAGGAGTTATTTTTGCGCCGGTTGTATTAGACGTTGGTTTAGGTACTTTTCGTCCAGTTAAGGTTGATGATATTACTAAACACGTAATGCATACTGAACGATATCAGATTTCAGAATCAACAGCTCGAATCATTAATGATGCTTTACGTGATGGTCGTAGAATTATCGCAACCGGTACTACCAGTTTACGTACTTTAGAGGGGTGTTTTGCTAAATATGGGGTAATTAAAGCCGTTATAGATACTACTGATATTTTTATTTATCCACCATATCAATTTAAAGTTATTTCTGCATTAATCACAAATTTTCATTTACCTAAATCAACTTTGCTAATGTTGGTTTCGGCATTTATTGGTCGAGAAAAAGTTCTGGAACTTTATGAAATGGCAAAGCAAAATAGTTTTCGATTCTATTCGTTTGGCGATTGTATGTTTTTGCAGTAAACTATTTGTATGGGAGCAAAAGAAGAATTTATTTCAATTTATCAACAAAATATTAAACGCGAAGGTGCGGACAAGTTGTTAGCATGGTTGGAATCCACTGATTTTTTTACTTGCCCAGCATCGACTAAATTTCATAGTAATTTTGAAGGTGGTTTGGTTGAGCACTCGGTAAAAGTTTATCATCGTCTAAAAAAGATTATTGCTACTGAACAAATGTCGTATAATGACGAAACAATAGCTATTACAGCTTTATTACACGATGTTTGTAAAGCTAATACGTACAAAGTTGATTACCGGAATGTTAAACGTGACGGAGAATGGGTTAAAGAACCATATTATTCGGTTGATGATCAGTTACCGTATGGACACGGGGAAAAATCTGTTTACATTATTTCAGGTTTTATGAAATTAACTCGCGAAGAAGCAATGGCGATTAATTGGCATATGGGACCATATGATACTAGAGTAATGGGAGGAAGTTTCGCTTTGGCAGACGCATTTAAAAAATTTCCTTTGAGTTTAATGATGTTTATTGCCGATATTGGCAGTTCATATTTAGATGAAACAATCAAAAAATAAACCTATTTTTCTAATCGTTAGTTATTAATTGCATTAACTAAGTCGGTGTGAATTTTACCATTTGTTACCAACATTGTGTCGATGTTTTCGCGGGGTTTACCACTTAAATTGGTGACTTTACCACCGGCTTCTTGTACTAATAATTTTCCAGCTGCCGAACTTAAACCGACGCTAGGTTTCACATTTAAAACTCCGTCTATTTTACCAGAAGCACACCAAGCTAACTCAATCGCTGACGAAACAATTAAACGTAAACCACGAACTTTTGGTGCTAATTTACTTTCGACATTCAATACTTTCTGGATATGTTTTTCGTTGTAGTGTGAAGTCATACAAAATGAGATGATACTGTCTTTTAATTGTGTAGTGCCAGAAACAGAAATTGGTTTTCCATTGCAGTATGCGCCTTGTCCTTTAATACAAGTATAAACATCGTTTTGGTTATAATCATAAATAATACCTAAAATTGTCTCGCCATTTTTTCTTAAGGCAACTGTAGTTGAAAACAGTGGAATTCCGGCGGCAAAATTAATTGTGCCATCAATCGGGTCAATTAACCATTCGTATTCACTTTCTTTTTTAATTTGGCCGCATTCTTCAGCTAAAATTGAATGTGATGGAAACCATTCTTTAATTGCATCGACGATTTTCTTTTCCATAAAAACATCAACATCCGTAACTATATCGTTCAATTCTTTATTTTGAATGTTTTTATTTTGAATTGTTTTTGAATCTGCGTAAGCATTTTTAATTAATTCTGTTATTTTTTCAGTAAGTATAAAATTAATTTCCATACCGGAAAAGTAACATAAATTAAATTTTGTAACAATAAAAATTTATTGAACTTATAACTTAACCATATCAGCGGCTTTGATGCGAATATCATCGCTGATGGCAGCATAATGTTTTTTTGTTGTATTTATGTCTTTATGTCCAAGTACATCGGCAACTACATAAATATCATTTGTTGCTTTATAAAGATTAGTTCCGTATGTTGAACGCAATTTATGAGGACTAATCTTTTTTAAAGGTGCCGCAATCGTAGCATATTTTTTTACAATGTTTTCAATAGCACGTACCGATAGACGATGTCCACATTTCGTAAATAGCGGAGTGGTTGGTGTCCATTCTCCATTGGCAAAATAAACTACAAATTTGTCGTGTAATTGTTGTCCCATATGCAAGATAGATTGTTTACCACCTTTACGAGTGATTAAGAATGTTTTATTAACTAAATCAATATCTTGATAATCTAAACCTACCAATTCGCTAACACGAACGCCCGAAAGTAAAAATAGACTGATAATCATTTCATCGCGTGGATTTTTTGCAGCTTCACTAATCATTTTAGCAACTTCATCATCGGATAAACGAATAATGCTTTTTTCGTGAATTTTGGGTAAATCAATTTTAGTCATAATATTTTCTTGTAAATCGCCGCGTCGATAAAAGTATTTAAAAAATGAACGTAGGGCAGCCATTTTTCGCATTTTCCCGCGCTCACCATTTAGGTAATCACGGTCGCATTTTTTATAATGACCTAAAAAAGACATATAAAGTTCTAAATCGTCAATTGTAATTTGATTTAAATCAGATTTGTCAAAGTCAATTATATGATAAGAATGAAATTTTTCTGTTTCTGTGATTAGAAAATTAAAAAAAATTTCTAAATCGCGTGCGTAACCTAAACGTGTTAATGGTGATGTGTTTTGTTCTATGCCTAAAAAGAATGCATTACAAAAAGGTGGTAAATTTTCCAAGACACGATTCAACTGTTCAGTATTATAAATATCGCGTTCGGTAACATATTTCATCACTTATTATTTAACACAAAATTGAAATTTTTTCCATTACTTTTTTGCTTCGTCATCTTCTTACATAAAATGATTTGATTAGCATAAATTCGCTACTGTAAACATATTTATCATAATGCATATGGCAGCAATTATTACATTTGCGTTTGCTTTCGGTTCGGCAATGTATGCTTTTACCAATAGATACTTGCTTGTTATTGTGGTTTTGTTGTTTTATATAATTTTGCAAAAATTATTGTTTTGGCATCGGCGACAAAAATTATTTCATCGAACACTAATTGAATATGGTGGTAAATCTTATCGTATAAATGCTTTATTAGATTCGGGTAATGCTTTAGTTGATCCAATTTCAAAAACACCAGTTTCAATAATTTCTTTGGCAGTTTTTTTAAGAATGTTTCCTAAAATCTCTGCAGATAAAATTTTATTAAACGAATTAGAAAAATGTGTGACAGACGGTCATTATATCAATTGTCAAACTGTTAATGGTAAAAGTCAGTTGTTTGTTTTTCCACCTGATAAAATTCAAATTAACGGAACAACAGTACAAAGTATGTTGGGCGTAAGTACGCAAAATTTTAGTAATCAAAAATATGATGCGATTTTAAATACTAAATTAGGAGGAATCATATGAACTTAATTACGAAAGCAATAGCATTATTTAAACAAATTAACTGGACAGAAAATGATGATTGGACAAATGCAGGTATTTTCTTTGTTAATGGAACGGAAGCACTTGAGCGACCGTTGCCAAAAGCTGAAGAAGAAATTTTATTACAAGAATTAGACCAAGGAAAACCAGAAACACGACAAAAGTTGATTTCACACAATTTGCGTTTAGTTGTTTATATCGCTAAAAAATTTGAAAATACTGGCATTGATATTGAAGATTTAATTAGTATTGGTTCGATTGGCTTAATTAAGGCAGTTAATAGTTTCAAATATGATAAAAACATTAAATTGGCTACTTACAGCAGTCGGTGCATTGAAAATGAAATTTTAATGTATTTACGTAAAGTACAAAAGACGCGTAGCGATGTATCAATGGACGAAGCGATTAATGCTGATAGTGATGGTACGGAAATTCGATTGGGTGATGTAATTTGTACCACGGAAAATAATGTTGATGAAGAACTTGATATGAAAGTTGAAAAAAACTTGTTGTGGCTGGCAGTTGATAAATTATCAATTCGCGAGCAAGAAATTATGCAATTAAGATTTGGCTTAGGAGGAGGTAAAGAACGTACACAAAAAGAAGTAGCTAATATGCTGGAAATTTCACAGTCGTATATTTCGCGATTAGAAAAAAAGATTTTAAATCGTTTAAAAAAAGAATTTAACAAAATTGATAACTAATCTAGACAATGAGAAGTTTTTATGCTATCATAATGTGATGAATTTCATACCTTGGATTATTGTTTTGGTGGTTGTAATTGCAATTATCACCTTTTGTTCGTTCTTTAATATGGTTTTGTGGATTCGTGCCTTGTTTTCCGGTGCACACGTTTCAATTGCCGAACTAATTTCAATGACAGTTAAGAAACTTGATGCTCGTAGTATTGTTAATAATTATATTAAAGCAAAAAAAGCAGGTGTTGATATTACCATCGCACAAATTGAAAACCACTTACAGGCACACGGTAATATTGAACTAGTTATTAATGCATTGATTGCAGCACAAAGTGCAAATTTGGAAGAACTTGATTTGAAAACTGCAATTGCGGTTGATTTGTCCGGTCGAGATATTAATGATGCTGTAAAGCATCGTATTATGCCACAAATTATTCAAATTAATAATATTACAGCAATGGCAAAAAATGGTATTGAGGTGTCAGTTAGTGTTAAAGTTACCGTGCGTGTGAATTTAAAACGGATTATTGGTGGTGCTTTGGAAGAAACTATTATTGCCCGTATCAGTGAAGGCATTATGACTGTAATTGGTAATGCCAAAACACATAATGAAATATTGGAAGGTCCCAATATTATTACAAAAACAATTATGGCTAATAAAGATTTAGCAGCTGATACGGCTTTTGACGTACTGTCTTTGGACGTTGTTGATATGAAAGTTGGTCGTAATATTGGTGCTGAATTGGAAATTGATAAAGCAGAAGCAGTTAAATATATCAGTCAAGCAGATGCTGAAAAACGTCGTGCCGAAGCTGTCGCTGCGGAACAAGAAATGCGTGCTTTAACCCAAGAAATGCGTGCACGTGTTGTTGCTGCAGAATCCGAAGTTCCTAAGGCACTTGCTGGCGCTTTAAAATATGGTAATATTAATGTCAAAGAGTATATGCAAATGGAAAATATGCAAAGTGATACTTTAATGCGTAAGGCTTTAAGTGGCAGTGCTAATTCTGATATGTTAACGCCATCATTAAATCCACCTAAAAAGAAAACTAAATTACAATAAAGGAGGGCATTATGTTCGCTAATGATAATTCTGTTACTCTCATTATAATTTTACTGATTGCCCTTGGCGTTGTTGTATTACTTTTTGCTGTTGTTGACCGCATTTTCAAAAAAAGTGGCGCAACAAAAAAAGCAGATGAGAAAAAAACAGAATCAAAACCTATCGTTAGTGAAAAAACGTCTAATGAACAAATAAGCGAAATAAAATCGCGTCCGACAATGAAAATTTATAATAGTGAATTAGCTGATGATTTAAATGCAATGCTAAAACAATCAAGTAATAATGAATCATCACGTTTACAAATTGAAAACCGTAAGAATCGCGAAAGTAATATTAGCAAATATATTCGAGAAAAAAAATATCGTAGTTTTGATTTTGGTAAAGTTGATGATGAGCCGATAGAAGATGATGACAACGAACCATTAACATTCTCTCGTGAAGATTATAAAAAATTTATGGCTTTAAGTAATATTAAAGATAAAAAACCATTATAAATAGATGTGAAAGATTTTTTTGTGCATCAGAAGCAAGATTATGAGGTTGTAATTGGTGGTGTTGTTTCGTTAATGGATTTTGCGGTGGATAAAATTGTTGTGCGTGTTAAAAATGGATTAATTGAAGTTGTTGGTAAAAATTTAGTTATTGGTCGTTTTGACGAAAATGAAATTACAATTGTCGGTAAAATTAATGGAGTACTGACAAATGTCGCACGTTAAAAATTTTCTGATAGGTCGGGTCAAATTTCGTGTGCAAGGATTGCCAATATTTTACCTGAATAAACTGCGTATTTATCGTATTTCGCATATTAGAATTGATAACGATATTATCACTTTTTATATACCATTAGTTCATTATTTCGCCGTAAAAAAGATGGTAAATAATTTTGAATGTCAGGTAACAGAAAATTTTAATATATTTCGTGGTGTGAATTTTTTATTGAATCATTTAGTTTTAGTAACTTCTATTATTGTCGCTGTTATGGTGCTTCTAATTGCGGATATGAAAATTTATACTGTACGTGTACAATGTGACGATAATAATCTGGTTCCAGCAATCTATGAATATTTAACTCAACTAGGTGTGAAAAAGTTTATGTGGAAAAACAAATTACAAAACTTTGATTTAGCAACAGAATTAGTTGATAACTTTAATAACATTGCTCACGCACACGTTAAAATTGCTGGTAATACTTTGGTGGTAAATTTAGTTGCTGCAAATAACCATTCAATCAAACAGAAAACTAATTTTTATGCGCAATATGATGCAGTAATTAAGGAAATTACAGCGTATAGTGGTACAGCTTTGGTTACAGTAGGTGATGTTGTAAAAAGAGGAGATTTATTGGTCGCTGATGCTTATCCTGATAGTGTGGTTGCTACTGGCGAGGTTGCATTTGAGAATGGAGGGCAAATTAGTCGGTTGGTAATTTGGATAATTTAGGTTACAATATAATACTCTATGGAAGTTTTAAATGCTGTTTGTCAAATATTATCTGTTGACCCAAAAACTGTTGAAGTTAATTATGCTTTTGTTAGTCCGCGTCAAATTCATCGATTGAATCAAAAGTTTCGTCAGGTTGATAAAGTAACTGATGTGCTTTCTTTTCCTGATGGTGATATTAACCCTGAGACTAATCGACGCTTTATGGGCGATGTATTGATTTGTCGTTCGGTTGCACGACAACAGGCAAAAGCACTTGGACATAGTTTGGCACGAGAAATTATTTTTTTACAAGTCCACGGTACATTGCATCTATTTGGTTATGATCACATTGACCCAGATGATGAAGCAAAAATGTTTGGACTACAACGCAAAATTATGGCATTATTATCTTGATGGATTTTATGTTAAGTAAAGAAATCATTGCACGTTTAATTGATACGGCCAAATCATATGCTGATAATGCTTATTGCCCATATTCAGGTGTCGCAGTCGGTGCTGCACTTTTATGTAGTGATAATATCATTTTAGGTGGTTGTAATATTGAAACAGGTGATTATGCTGCACCTTCGTTTGGTGCCGGTGATACTGCAATTGCTAAAGCAATTAGTGAGGGGTATAACCAAATGTTAGCGATGTGTTTTTATTCCAAAGATCGTTTAGTTTATCCTAATGCAACCACTCGTCAATACCTATGTGAATTTAATGGTGATATTAAAATTATTGTTGCAAATGATCAAACTTATGAAGTTATTGATAGTTTAGGCGCAATTTATTTATTTCCGCCAGTTATTTCAGATGGAGACCAGGCTGACGTATGAACACAATTTACAAATGTGGCTGTGTAGCATTATTGGGCGAACCAAATGCTGGTAAAAGTTCTCTGGTTAATGCATTAGTGGGGTGTAAGGTTACGATTACTGCGCCAATGGCTGGTACAACTCGTGATGCTATTCGTGGCATATTAAACACTAAACAATCACAAATTATTTTTGTTGATACACCAGGTATGCAACGTGCTACTAATTTATTGGAGCATAAAATGAACCGTGTGATTTCAGGGGCAGTAAAATCTGCAGATGTGATTTGTTTCGTTTTGGATGTTACTCATGTTTCACCTAAAGCATTAACTAAACTGGCAAATTACCAAGACTTTGGTGTACCTGTAATAGTGGCTGTGTCAAAAATTGACAGTGTTCAGCCAGCAAAATTATTTCAAGTTTTGGATCAGTTAAAAAAATACCAATTTGTTAAAGAATTTATTCCAGTTTCTTCAGTAAAAAAAATTGGTTTAGATACCTTAATTAATTGTTTTGAAAAATATTTACCGGAGGGAACTCCGATTTATGATGATACAATGTATACTGATAGTAGTGAGCGTACAATGGCAGCGGAAGCTATTCGTGAATCAATTATTAACCAATTACGTGATGAAGTTCCAACTGGGGTAAAGGTTGTGATTACTAAATTTGAAACTGAAAATCGAACCATTAATATTGATGCCGATATTGTTTGTGACAAACCAAATCATAAACGCATTATTATTGGTAAGCAAGGAAAATTAATCCACTCAATTGGAATTAATGCACGTCAAAAGTTAGAAAAATTATTGGGGCAACACGTGGTGCTACATACTTATGTAATTGTACGCGAAGGATGGCGTAATCAAGCCCAATGGTTACAAGATTAATAATATTTTTTACGGCTATTAATTAATTCCCAGTATTGGTAATCCAATGAACGTAGCACGCGTTGGGCACTGATGACCGTAACGTGAGCATTAATCAAGGCATTAACCACATCTTGTACACGTTCTGGCTTTAAGTTAATTACTATCTGATCGCCACATAAACGAGCGGGAACGTGAAAAGTATCTTCAACAACTTTAGCAGCAAAATTAGGTTCAGCTACCGTTACACCTAGTTTCGCTTGGTCAACTTCGCGTGCAATCATTTCGTTGTATGTTTGGATGCTTATAATTGCGCCATCATCAATGATTGCTATCGTATCACAAAATTCTTCAACTTCGGAAATTTTTCGAGCTGTTATCATAATAGAGGTTTTCAACTCTTGACTAATTTTTCTTAATAAAACACGTAAATCTTTCGCTTGTTGTTCATTTAAATTACTAAATGGACTATCAAGAATTAAAATGTCTGTTCTTAAGATTAATGGCATTGCGATTTTAACTAAATCACGTTCACTGACTGATAACTTGGAAATTTTACGGTTAAGCAATTTTCGTAAATTAAAAATCGCTAAAATGTTTTTAACGTTTTTACTGTTGTAACTATAGTCACGTAGCTGGCAATAATCTTTTATTGCCATTTCTACCGTAATATTAGACATTAATTGTTCATTAGGAACAAATGCACCAAGATATTGGTTAGCACGGACTTTGATTTTACCGCTGGTTTTCTTTGACAAAGTTAAAATTAATTTAGCTAATAAACTTTTACCACTTTGGTGTTCACCAACAAGCGCTAAAATTTCGCCTTCGTGTAAGGTTAAATTAACATCTGACATCAATGTTTTTTTTGAATCAATTTTCTCTAAATTAGAAATGGTTAACATACAAACCAACTCCTTTTACGTAAGATAACCATTAGAATGAATTCGACTAAAGGTAGTGTTGCAAAAATTAATAACCAAATAAATTGTGTTGTACTTGCAATAATACTACAAGTAATAATAATGGCCATTAAAACTACTGTAATAATGGTTTGACGAATACCATTGGTTTTAATTTTAAATACCGTTTTAATACGTGGGTATACAAAGTATATGGCTAGCCATATTAGGGCATAAACCATTAAAGCAATATAAACCAAACTGTAATATTCTTGACATACTGTATGAGTTAACGAACAGAATAAATTAATAAATAAAAAGATAATGGTTGTTAATGTTACTGATACAATTCGTAAACGATTAATTAAAACATAATCATTGCCAACTGAAATGTTATTTAAATTTAGAAGTGGGCGTAAATCATTGCCGCCCAAAGTTCCTGATAATCCAATAGTTGTTTGTTGATATTGTGGTTCTGGTGTAGCTGTGATTTTTTCATTAGGTGCAATATAGGGTGCATAAGGTGAAGATTTTGTTTCAGTTTTAGATTCTGTTTTAACCTCTGGTTGTGTTTCAATTTTCGGGGTAGTAGTAAATAAAGTTGTTGAATCAATTGTTGGGGTAATTTGTAACCTGCGTTTATCTTCAGGTAATGGGTTTGTATTTGAATTCTTACTTAATGGTAAGGAATATGCTTCTTCTAATGAAGTGAAAGTTTTATGAGCAGTAACAGAATTATCAACAATCTTTTTATAATCAATTTTAATTGGATTTTTAGCTAAATATTCACGACCTAAACTTGTTATATTATAGACTCGGCAACGACCGCCGATAGCAGATTCTTTTTGATAACTGCGTACGTATTCTTTAGTAGCCATTCGGTGCAATGATGAATATAAGGTTGGTAAAGACATTATAACAGTATTGCCCGATAAACGTTTGATTTCATCAATCATTTCCGCGCCATACATTGGGCGTGTGTTGAGCAAATTTAAAATGGTAATTTCTGTCATCTTACCGCGTGCCACAATATAATTTTAATGTCGAAATTATCTCCTTGTCAAGTTAAACTGGGTTGCGGTATCATTTTTCGAGATGCTTGATCCACGTAATATTATTCGTACAAATAAACGTACTTTATCGTTGATGGTTAATGCAAAAGGCGAATTGATTGTTCGTGCGCCTTATCATTATCCCGAAAATAAAATTTTTGCTTTTGTTAAGGAGAAAGAAGCTTGGATTATAAAAAAACAAAATGCAATTCGCAATAATTCGTATATTAATCCTAATGTTGTTAATTACACAATCTTTTTATTTTTAGGTAAAGAATTAACACCGCTGATTTCAAACGATGTAAAAGAAATAATGATTAGTGATAATAAATTATTAATTCCTGCAAAAATTTCCAGTGATAAAATTTTAAGTAAGATAGATAAATGGTACCGTAAAGTAGCTGCTGAGATTTTGGTTGAAAGAGTTTATTATATGGCACAAAAACTACGTTTACGTCCTAATGCGGTAACAACAAATAATAACAAAACACGTTGGGGTGTTTGTGATAGTCACGGTAATATTGCAATTAATTGGCGTGCTATTTTTTTACCGCCAAACTTGCTTGATTATATTGTTGTTCACGAATTATGTCATTTGTTAGAGTTTAATCATACGACTGCATTTTGGAATGTTGTTGGTAATGTAATCCCAGATTATCAAATGTTAAGAAAACACTTAAAGTGTCTAAATTACTTGATTTTGTTGTTTAGGAAGGAGTAAACTATAGTGATGGCAATAGATAGGGAAGTTTATTTGGATAATGCGGCTACAACATATTGTAATGGCGAAGTCTTTTATGCGATGCAACCGTACTTTATTACCAATTATGGTAACCCAAATTCATTACATCAGATTGGTTATACAGCACGTGAGGCTATCGAAAACGCTCGTGCAAGTGTGGCTAAAATTATTAATGCTGATCCTGACGAAATTTATTTTACTTCAGGTGCAACAGAAGCTAATAATTGGGTTTTAAAAGGTATAGTCGCGGCATCTCCAATTAAACGTGTTTTAGTTAGTGCGATTGAACATCCAAGTATAACTGAAACAGCACGATGGTTAACTGAAAATGGTGTTGAAGTCGATTATATTAAAGTCGATGAAAATGGAATTATTTCAATTCCTGATTTATTGGCTAAATTATCCAAACCGACTTGTCTAGTGTCCGTAATGACGGCTAATCATGAAGTTGGTACAGTACAATACATTAATACAATTGCTAATATTTGCAGCAAAAATAATGTGTATTTTCACACGGATGCAACCCAGGCTTTAGAAAGTGTCCACATTAATGTTAAAGAAATGCAGATTACGGCTTTATCATTATCTGGACATAAAATATATGGTCCAAAAGGTGTTGGTGTTTTATATTTAAAACGTGGAACACCAATTGAAACATTTATTCACGGTGGTTATCAAGAAAATGGAATGCGTGCAGGTACTTATAATTTACCAGCAATTGTAGGTTTAGGAAAAGCCGTTGAAATTTGTATGCGTGATGGTAACACTAATAATACACGTATGAAACAGTTACGCGATTATTTGATTAAGGAAATTGAAGCCAAAATTCCTGGTGTAAAATTAAATGGGCACCGTACACAACGTTTAAATAATAATGTTAATTTTTCATTCCAAGGAATCTCAGGTGAGAGCATTACAGCAATGCTTGATACTATGGGAATTTGTGCTTCAACAGGAACAGCTAGTACCAGTGAAATGTTAAGCCGTAGCTATGTATTACAAGCAATTGGAGTTAATGATGATTATATTAACGGGGCGGTACGTTTTACTTTAGGACGTGCAACTACAAAAGAAGATTTGGATTATACGGTAGCGTGTTTGGTTAATGTTGTAAAGAAGTTACGTGCGTTAAGTCCGATTAATATAAAGACGGAGGTGTCAGAAAATGTATAGTCCAGTAATTATTGAACGTTTTCAAAATTTACAAAATGCTGGCATTATTACCAATGCTGATGCTGTTGGACAAGTTGGCAGTATTGGTTCAGGAGATTTAATTAAAATTTATTTAAGAATTGCTAATAATAATATTGTTGAAGCAAAATTTAAATCCTTGGGCGGTGTTTATACTTTAGCTGCCAGTGATGTTGTTTGTGATTTGTTAAGAGATTGCTCTCTGACAGATGCGTTAACGATTAATAGCAATGACATTATAAAAATGTTAAAGGGATTACCAGAAAATAAATTATATATAGCAGATTTGGCACAGGCGGTGATTGCTGACGCGGTTGAAGATTATCATAAAAAAATAGCAAAATTAAATATAAAGAAGTGATAGGCGATGTTAGATTACAGTATAATTCAAAAAGCAAAATTAAAACTTAATGCAATTAATGATTTAGTTACTGCCAAGAAACAGGAACTAGATGATTTGCTAAAAAAACAAGAACAAGATTGGAATAATATTGAACAGAATAAACGAATTAAATCACTACAAGAGTTTGTCAATGAATTTGATACCGTTAGTAACGATATTGATGATTTTTTAGAATTAACAGTTGTGTGTTCTGAAACTGAATTGGTTGATGAATATGCTCGTGTAAAAAAACAGTTTGACGATTTCTATGTTAAAACTTTACTGGTTGGTAAATATGATGGATGTAATTGCGTGTTAAACATTACGGCTGGTGCTGGTGGTACTGAAGCACAAGACTGGGCAGAAATGGTAATGCGTATGATGTGTCGTTTTGCCGAACAACAAAATTTTGAATATGAAATTACCGATGTTGAAGAAGGTGATGGTGCAGGTGTTAAAGGAGCATCAATTGCCGTTAACGGTGTTAATGCTTATGGTATTTTTAAGAGTGAAGCAGGTGTGCACCGATTGGTTCGTATTAGTCCATTTGATGCAAATAAGCGTCGTCATACCAGCTTTGTAGCGGTTGAGGTTATCCCACAAATTGAAAAGACTGAATATAAAGTTGACGAAAAAGATTTAAGAATTGATGTTTACCGCGCATCTGGTGCGGGCGGTCAACATATTAATAAGACTGAAAGTGCGGTACGCATTACACACATTCCGACGGGAATTGTTTGTACTTGTCAAAATGGACGTAGCCAAATTCAAAACCGTCAAACTTGTATGCAAAATCTATTATCAAAATTGGAATACATTCATTTTGAAAATGAACGACGCAAATTAAAAAATTTACAACCAGTTCAAATGAAAATCGAATGGGGCAGTCAAATTCGCAGTTATGTTTTCTGCCCATATACAATGGTTAAAGATCATCGTACAGGTGCGGAAACATCTAATGTTGAAAAAGTTATGGATGGTGATTTAAAAATGTTCTCTGATGCATTCTTATTACAAAACGCAGAGGAAAATCAATAATGCTAACTTTGGGTGTTGAAACTTCCTGTGACGAAACAAGTGTTGCAGTTATTGATGACCAATTTAAAATTTTATCAAATGTTATTATTTCGCAAATCGAAATTCATCAAGTATATGGTGGTGTTGTTCCTGAAATTGCAGCCAGAAATCATATTGAAAATATTTTACCAGTTTTAGATGAGGCTCTACACAAAGCCAATTTAACATTATCACAGATTGATCAAGTTGCCGCTACAACTCAACCAGGTTTGCCTGGTGCAGTAATGGTGGGACGTGTTTTTGGTAAAAGTTTAGCTAACGCATTGAATGTTCCATTCATTCCAGTAAATCATTTAAATGGTCATATGGCTAGTTTACGTCTATCAAATCCAGATTTACGACCACCGATGTTATGTTTGTTGGTCTCAGGTGGTCATACAATATTATTTAAAGTTAATGAACAATGGGAAACTCAAATGTTGTGTACAACTGCAGATGATGCGATTGGTGAGGCTTTTGATAAAGTTGCTCGTGTTTTGGGTTTAGCTTATCCGGGTGGTCCAAAAATTTCTCAAAATGCTAATATGAATTTATCATTTATACCAATTTTAAATAAATTCCCGAAGAATACATTTTCATATTCTGGATTAAAAACTGCGGTTTTAAACTATATTAATCACGAAAAACAAAAAAATAATCTAATTAATTTACCAGAGATTTGCGCAAATTTTCAATATTGTGCGATTAATCAATTATTAATAAAGGTTAGGGAATTTTTAGAACAAACTCAAATCAAAACTTTAGGCGTCTGTGGTGGCGTATCGGCTAATCAATATCTGCGTGAACAATTTAAAATTCTTTGCGAAGAATTAGGTGTAAAATTATATTTACCAACTCCAACATTATGTGGTGACAATGCAGCAATGATTGCCGCTGCCGCAGTACTTGGTATAAAATAATTGTCAATTTTTGAAAATTAATTTATAGTAATAGAGTGGGGGATACTGAAAAAAAAGTTTACGAAGGATATAAACGAACTTCATCAAGTTCGCAATCTGCAAAAACAAAATCGGCTTCACCGAAAGTTTTGGCTGTAGCAAAAAAGACAATCTCCACAAAAAAAACAACATCAAAATCAACCAATGCTAAACCAGTCAGCAAAATTGTCGCCTCTAAGCCGCGTATAGCAATGTTTATTGATGTTGATAACGCTGGCATTAGTCGTGAAAATTTATTAGAAATTTTATTTTATGCTAATGGAAAGTACAAAATAGAAATTTGTAAATTATATGGTTTTAGTGATACTACCTTACCTGGTATTCGTGATATTGCAAATGAATATAATGTTATCACGGTTGGCAAAATGAAATTTAAACAACCTAATGTAAACTGTTTAGATTCTCGTTTGTTAATTGATGCATATGAATGTGCTTTAAATAATAAAAATAAAATCGATACTATTTTCTTGTGGTGTTATCCTTGCGATTTGGCTGATTTATTTGAAAAAATTATTGCATTGGGTATTAATACCGCTATTATTAATAATAATATTTTTGACTGTAAGAATAAATTTGTTTCACAAACTTTTAAATTATATTCACCTTATAATTTTGAGTTTAGTCAATCAACTTATGGCAAAGTGAAGAATGAATCAAGTAATTCTTTAACAAATAAAACTGAAAACACACAAACATCTATAACAGAACTTAAAACTGATAACCAGGAAGTTGTAAATCAAGAACATACAACAATGATAGATGGCGTTATTCCTCCAGTGTTACCGCGTCGTTCAATCCCTGAACGTTCTAATACTACATCATTAAATCCGAAACCAAAACAAACAGAGTCTCAACCTGAAATTATGAATGAATCTGAATCTAAAACAGAAGTTGAACCCGTAACAGAAAATAAGTTTGAATCTGAAGATACTCACAAAGAAAAGTCAGAAGAAATACAAGAATCAGTGGCAGAAGAAACAGATGTAGCACCAAAATCGTTAGTAGAAGAAATTGCTCGTAAATTAAATTTGCAGATTCCTAGTAATGAAGAACTTGAAGCTCAAGCAAATAATACCGAAAATATTTCAAGCACAAATTCAAGTATCTTTATGGATATGTTGAAACAAGCAGGATTGGATGGATTTATGGAAGAAAAAGAATTAAAATATGAAGACACAATTGGCGATTTGTGATATAATGTCCAATTATGAGGAAAATTAGTTATCACGATTTACGTCAGATGTGGTTTGATTTTTATCAAGCACACCAACACTGTGTGATTCCGTCAGCATCTTTGGTGCCTGAAAATGATGGCAGTGTTTTATTTACAACGGCTGGAATGCAACCCTTAGTTCCATTCTTACTGGGAGAAACACATCCATCTGGTAAACGTATTTGTGATATCCAAAAATGCGTACGTACTGGCGATATTGATGAAGTCGGTGATGAGAGTCATTTAACATTTTTTGAAATGATGGGAAATTGGTCGCTAGGTGATTATTTCAAAAAAGAAAAAGTGGCTTGGTCGTATGATTTTTTAACTAATCCAAAATATTTAGGTTTGGAAAAAGATCGCATTGCTGTAACTGCTTTTGAAGGTGATGAAGTGGCACCACGCGATACCGAAGTTGCGCAATATTGGCAGGAAGTTGGTATTCCCGCAAATCGCATTTGGTTCTTACCGAAGAGTGAAAACTGGTGGCAATTAGCAACTGGTACTGGTCCGTGTGGCCCAGACAGCGAAATGTTCTACGATACGGGTAAAGCACCTTGTTCGCCAGAATGTAATCCAAGTTGCAGTTGTGGCAAATATATTGAAATTGGTAATGATGTTTATATGCAATACGTTATCCACGAAAAAGGTGGTAAAGCAGTGACAGCTCAACAACGTAATGTTGATACAGGTATGGGATTAGAACGTTTATTGTGTTTTATTAATGGTTATAAAAATGTTTATGAAAGTGAAGCCTTCGCACCAGCCATTAAAATTGTTGTGGACGATTGTGGCTTGGCATATGCAGAAAATTTAAAACCTTTCCGTGTTTTGGTTGAACATACTCGAACTGCAACTATGATTTTAAGTGATGGAGTTTTGCCTTCCCCAAATGGACAAGGTTATGTTTTACGTCGTTTGATTCGTCGTGCAGTACGTATGGCCAATCAATTAGGATGTTCGCGTGATGTCTATGGTAAACTGATTCAGTTTTATCGTGATTTCTTTAAAGGTATTTATCAAATTGACGAAAATGTAACCAAGAATTATTTAGACGAAGTAGATAAATTTTCAAAAACCTTAGAACAGGGTATACGTGAATTTAATAAAATTTTACCTTTCTTGAAAGATAAACAACTTTCGGGTAAGACAGCTTTCCGCTTGTATGAAACATATGGTTTTCCAATCGAATTAACACAAGAATTAGCTTCTGAAAACGGTTTAACCATTAATATGGAGGAATTTGAAACTGCTAAAAATAAACACAGTGAATTAAGTCATACCGCTTCGGCAGGTATGTTTAAAGGTGGTTTAGCAGATACCAGCGATGAAACAGCACATTTGCATACGGCAACCCACTTATTATTGGCTGGTTTGAAAAAATTGTTAGGTAAAGATACTACCCAAAAAGGTAGTAACATTACACCCGAGCGTTTGCGCTTTGATTTTAATTGTGACCATAAATTGACCCCAGAAGAAATTGCATTCTTAGAAAAATTTGTTAACGATGCTATTCAACGTAAGATTCCTGTTACAATGGAAGAAATGTCTTTGAAAGAAGCACAAGCCATAGGCGCCGAAGGTTCGTTCGCTAATAAATATGGTGAAATGGTCAAGGTTTACACAATTGGTGATGTATCAAAAGAAATTTGTGGTGGTCCACACGCAAAGAACACAGCTGAACTAGTTAACTTTAAAATTGTTAAAGAAGAAAGCAGTAGCGCTGGTATTCGCCGTATTAAAGCTGTAATTAAAAAATAATTTGTATAAAATTTGTCGTTCTACACAAGATAGTAATAGTCCGAAAGAAAAACATCGGATGAAGGAGGTGGACAATGGCAAAAGCAGCACAAAAAAAGACGAAAGGTTGTTGTAGTAAAAAAACAAGTTCGTCCAGGGCTGAATAACCGCTAAAAGCCACACGAAAACAAATTGCGACACTGGAAATCACCGTGTCGCTTTTTGTTGTTCTTATTTTGTCGAAATTTGTTGAACGATTTAATTAGACAAATATTTACAGTTTTTTTATGATGAAAACAACAACCGAAATACAAAAAAATTAATTATTTGGGGGAATGTAAATGAGCACAGAAAGTTCTGCTTTACGCACAATGGCTAAATTAGCTTTCAAAAGATTATCATCAGGATTTTGGCAAGAAGAAAAATTACGTCGAAAAAATACTTTGATGCTATTAAAAAATCAAGGTGCAGATACAATTGCTGCAAAAAAATATCTTGTTGACCATACAAAACAACAATTAGCCGCGGTAATCAATCCAGTAGAAGAAGCACAGTATGCACGTGTTAAAGCAGTTTTTGAATCTGGTGACAGTGAAAATGCTTTAGCAGTTTTAATGGATCGAAATTTAATGCAGAATATGAATGATGGAGCACGTCAAAGATATATTTTCGGTTTAAGCAGTAAATTGCAAGAATATCGTGAACGTTACGAAAAAGAACGACAGTTTAATTGTCAAACGATGTCAATGTAAGTATAATGAGCGTATGGGATTAACCGTCGCGCAGTCGGAAATTGTAAATGCTCCTTTTGGACCAATATTAGTTACGGCCGGTGCGGGGTCGGGTAAAACGCGAGTTTTAACCACACGTCTTTTACATTTATTACAAAGTGGAATTCCCGAACAGGCAATTGTTGCTTTGACGTTTACCAATAAAGCAGGTAATGAAATGCGGGAACGTGTTGAAAAAATGTTGGGTCGTCCTTTTAATACTTTTATTGGAACATTTCATAGTTTTTGTGTACGTTTATTACGTAAACACAGTGGCAAACCTAATTTTTCAATTTATGCTACGGCTGATACAAACAAAGTATTAAAAGATATCATTAAAGAGTTGTTTAAGGATGTAGATAACGATTTATATAAAGCTGCTACTGATGGTTTATCACGTTGGAAGCACACCGGCATTGTCGAATTTACCAGTAATCACGATGCATTGGTTAGAATTTTTAATGAGTATCGTGAACAATTGCAGAAAAATAATGCTTATGATTTTGATGATTTATTGTTAGAAACTTTGCATCTATTAAAAAATAATGCTGTAATTTGTGATAAATTGCAAAATTATTTTCAATATATTTTAGTCGATGAATTCCAAGATACAAATGAAATTCAATACCAAATTGTATCGCTTTTGGCACAAAAGCATCGTAACATTATGGTGGTTGGCGATGAAGACCAATGTATTTATTCTTGGCGTGGGGCAAGTGTGGAAAATATTAATCGATTTCAGACCGATTTCCCAGATGTTAAAATTTATCGATTAGAAGAAAACTTTCGTAGTTCAGGAAATATTGTAAAACTTGCCAGTGGCTTAGTATCAAAAAATAACAATCGTATTGCGAAAAATTTGTATAGTCATCTTAATGATGGGTTGATTAATTATGAAGATTTTTATGATGATAAACAGGAAGCATTAGGTATCATTAGTCATATTTTGGAAAATCGACGCAACGGTGGTACTTGGTCGGATTGTGCGATTTTAATGCGTATCAATGCTTTGTCCCGCCGCTTTGAAGAAGCACTAAGAATGTATAATATTCCCTATGTCGTTTGGGGTGGTTTTAAATTTTATGAACGGGCCGAAGTAAAAATCGTGTTGGATTATCTTCGTTTATTAGTTAATCAAGAAGATGAAGTTGCCTTGTTTAATGTAATTAATTTTCCTAAACGTGGTATTGGCGATGCGTGTCTTTCTAAAATTAAAACTTTTGCACGCGAACATAATTTAACCTCTTTTCAAGTTGTATCTAATATTGATTTATATGATGATTTAGGACTGACAACTAAAACCAAAACCGCAATTCAAAGTTTTGCAAAATTAATTCAAAAATTACAAGAATTGTTAAAACAAGGGCTAATTGCTTTAGCTAATGAAATCGTTGATGTAACTGGTTTGCAAGAATTTTATGAAAACGATAAAGATGATAGCGAAAGCCGTTTAGAAAATATTTACCAGTTGTGTGGTTCAATTCGTGAATATGCATCAATGAATCCAACTGCGGATTTAAGTAGTTATTTGCAGAGCGTTACATTGGCTGGTGGTGAAAATCCTGATGCTACTGATTGTGTGATTATTTCAACGATTCACAGTGCTAAAGGTTTGGAATTCAAAAATGTCTATATTGTAGGGATGGAAGATGGCTTGTTCCCATCTTATAAATCACAGTATAACGAGGCAATCTTAGAAGAAGAACGTCGTTTGTTGTATGTTGCAATTACTCGCGCAATGCGTAATTTAAATATTTCTTATGCACGTTCGCGTTTTCTGAATGGCGAAATTAGTCGTACTGTACCAAGTCAATTTCTAATGGAATTAGGTTATTTTGGTGGTTATCGCGAACGCAGTTTTAATTGGTAAGTCCCAAACTTAATTTTAAGGCACGGTCAATTCTTTGTTGGTCGGTAGAATTAATTGTTGTCAATTTATGTTTCAGCCGAACTTTGTCAATGGTTTTAATTTGTTCACATAAAATCAGACTATCACAGTTTAAATTATAATCTTCAGCACTAATAAATACGTGAGTTGGAATTCTGTTCTTATATATTTTTGATGTTAAACAAGCCACAATAACAGTGGGACTATATTTATTACCAATATTATTTTGTAAGATTAAAACGGGACGAAAACCTTCTTGTTCACTATTTAAGTTACAAGTACTGTCACCAAGGTTAGCGAAATAGATCTCGCCGCGTTTTACTTCCATATTTCATTTTATGTGGTATAATTAAATTGTGGGATTTGAAATCTTCGGAATTCATATCGCGTATTATGGTGTAATCATAGCCATTGGACTTTTGGTTGGTATTATTCTGTGTGACTTTTTATGCCATAAACGTGGCTATGACAGTAATATTCCATATGTTTTAGTGTTAATACTTGTTCCATTAGCGATATTAGGCGCACGTCTTTATTATATTATTTTCTCTGATAAATTAACAATGGCAGATTTTTTTGATATGTCAAATGGTGGTTTTCAAGGGTTAGCTATCTATGGTGCCGAAATTGGGGGTTTACTTGGCGTAATAATTTATTGCTTAATTAAGAAATGTAGTGTTTTTGCAGTCACTGATTTAATTGTCCCGTCCTTGATTTTAGGACAAAGTATCGGTCGCTGGGGAAACTTTGTTAATCAAGAAGCCTATGGTGCTGTTACGAATTGGCATTGCTTTCCGTTTACTGTTTATATTGATGCAGTACAAGAATACCATTTAGCTACATTTTTTTATGAAAGTTTTTTGAACTTCATCGGTTTTTGGATTTTGTTAATGGTTTATTTAAAACAAAAAAAACACGGTACAGCAACGGCAACTTATTTAATCTGGTATGGTGTCGTACGTGCGTTAATTGAACCGATGCGTACTGATAGTCTTTTATTTCCAGGAACAACTGCTGATTTTGTATTTAATCGTATTTCTTTTGTTTTAAGTATTGCATTAGTAGTGGTAGGTATGGTATTATTATTTTTGAATAAAAAGGGGAAGTTATCGCAAAATGACAAACACTTACTTAAATCAACTCATTAATGAATTTGACCAAGAGTTTGAATCTTTAGTGATTCCATTTCCAGAGTCATATGTCGTTAATAATGTTGAGGTTAGCAGTGAAGTTAACAGTGAAGTTAACAGTGTTTCCAATAACAACCAAGTTGTTAAAAATGATAATGAATTAGCAGAAAAATTAAATAAAATTAAATCACTAGCTGTTGAAATCTCGGCAGAACGTTATAGCCCTAATTACAACCCTGAAATATGTCTAGCTAATTTATTAAATTATATTTTGTCAGCTGACGATCAAGATTTGAAAAATGATTTTTTTCAATTATTAGATCAAGATCATAATTTAAATTTAGATCAAGCATTAACAGATTTTGATTTTTATATGAATAATCCATATAAGAAAAAAGCCGAAAAAATTCTTTCAAAAATTGAGGCTCGTAAAAATAAATGAGTATTATTGTTTGTAGTTATGGCGAAATTCATTTGAAGGGCGCTAACCGTGGTTTCTTTTTGCGTACATTGATGCAAAACATTCGTCGCTCATTACCTCAAAATGTAAGGGCAGAAGTTAAAGATACAAGGATTTTAGTTACAAATTTTACGGAATCTCAACCAGTTGTTGCCGCATTAAAAAAAGTGTTCGGATTAACACATATTCGTGTTTGTGATTCAATTAATTATACAACACCAACAGATATATTGAATTATTTAACGACAGTTAAAGTCAGTGGAACTTTTAAAGTTGTCGTAAATCGTGCTGATAAAAATTTCCCAGTTAAAAGTCCGATTTTTGCACCACAATGTGGCGACGTTATATTAAAGCATAATTCATCAGCTAAAGTTGACGTGCAAAATCCAGAAACAATAGTCCAAATTGAAATTCGTCAAAATGGAATAGCATTTATTTCAACTGGTTGTGAACGTGGTTTAGGAGGTCTACCTGTTGGTGTTTCTGGTCGTGCTGTTTGTTTAATTTCGGGTGGTATTGATAGTCCTGTAGCCGCTTTCTTGGCGATGAAACGTGGATTGGTAGTTGATTTTGTGCATTTCTCAACGCCACCATATACCAGTGAATTAGCCTTACAAAAAGTTGTTTCCTTGTGTGAGAAAGTAAATTCTTACGGTAATACCGGTAATTTATACGTCGTGCCATTTACTGAAATTGGTTCACAAATTCAAAAGAAATGCCACGACCAATATACAATTACATTAATGCGCCGTTTTATGGTTGCGCTAGCTGAAAAAATTGGCGTTGCAAATGGTGCAGATTGTATTTTTACAGGTGAAAATTTAGCACAAGTTGCTAGTCAAACTATTCAAGGTATAACAAGTAATAATTTTGTAGCCAAACGACTACCGATTTTAAGACCATTGATTTGTTTTGATAAAAACGAAATTATTGATGTCGCTAAACAAATCGGAACATATCAAATTAGTATTTTACCATATGAAGACTGTTGTACTGTATTTGTACCAACTCATCCAACAATAAAACCTAATCTTAATACAGTCTTAGAAGAAGAAAAAAAATTAGATTTTGACACGTTAGTTGAGAATTGTTATAATAACGTCATATGCAAAAGATTACAAAATATCTTTGCGGAATCATCCAACAAGCCGCAAAAATAACCGAAAAATCATTTAAAATTTATAACAAAGATAACTATGGTGATTTAGTCACCGATTGTGATCACGAAGTTGAAAACTTTTTAATTGATAAATTAATTCATAAATATCCTGACTATGAAATTATTAGCGAAGAATTTAATCCGGATAAGCCATTAACTTCAAATTGTTTTGTAATTGATCCAATCGATGGCACAATAAATTTTGCTGCGGGTATTCCATTGTGGGGGTTGCAAATTGCTGCAGTAGAGAATGGTGAAGTCGTTTGTAGTGTAATTTATTTACCTAAATTGGACGAATTGTATTATGCGGATTGCGATGGTGCATTCTTGAATGGTGAACGTTTGGAAATTGTGCCGAATAATCAAGACAAAAACCAAATTTTTGCAATAACTGGAAATAATTTACCGGCAATAACCATACACGAACGTGATTTGGTTAATTATCGTAATTTCCGTGAAATTAACTCTGCTGCGGTAGTTTATGCTTGGGTGGCGGCAGGACGTCTTAAGGGATATTATTTGCGTGCCGATAGTAAATGGGATTATTTACCGGGAATGTATTTAGTTAAAATGGCTGGTGGATTAACTAAGAATTGTCAAGGTAATCATATTGCTGCTGCTGATCAAAAAATGTTAGATCATTTTGACAAAATTTTTGCTTCTGAAACTGCAAAGAAAAATGAAACTAAAAAAGCGATTAAACCAAATGGTCAAACCGCTTCAAAAACTAAATAATTTATTGTTTATTTAAAAATTTTCGGAATGTATTTTAGTACTGGGGCAGGTTTATCTAAGACAACCGAAACAATACATTCTTTAATTTCGTCCAAAACATTATGGTCGACTTTTTTCAAGTTAGTAATAAATGGTAAGCCGATGCGCACACCACTGGTTTCGACAGCGGTGCGTGGGTCGTTTTGAATTTTATTTTTGTTAGTAACAATGCCATATTTTTGTTCCAATTCATCTTGTACTTGACGACCTGATTTATTAGTGTCACGTAAATCGATTAAGAACATATGGGTTTGTGTTTTTTCAGAAATAATTTTAATACCGGCTTTCTTTAATTCTTCGCATAGATAGTTTGCATTTTGTACAACGCGTGCAATATAGTTGCGATATTCTTTTTTGAATGCTTCTTCCAAACAAACTGCTTTAGCTGCAATTACGTGCATCAATGGACCACCTTGACAGCCGGGGAAAACCGCTTTATCGATGGCTTTTGCAAATTCTTCTTTACATAAAATCATACCACCACGAGGACCACGTAAAGTTTTATGTGTGGTTGTAGTAACAATATCAGCCCACTTCATTGGATTTGGATAGAGACCAGCTGCCACTAAACCAGCGAAGTGTGCCATATCAACCATAAAGATTGCCCCAACAGACTTAGCGACTTTGGCGATTCGTTCAAAATCAATGATTAAACTGTAAGCACTACATCCTGCAACAATGATTTTGGGCTGATTTTCTTTGGCTAGTTTTTCCAAGTTTTTGTAATCCAAAATTCCATTTTCGTCTAAACCATAATTAATTACATTGTAAAGTTTACCTGAAAAAGAAACTTTAGCTCCGTGTGAAAGATGTCCACCAGCGTCCAATGACATTGATAGAATTGTGTCGCCAGGTTTCAACACAGCCATATAAACTGCCATATTAGCGCCAGATCCGCAGTGTGGTTGCACGTTTGCGTGATCAGCATTGAATAATTTACACGCTAACTCGCGACAATAATCTTCAACTTTGTCAACCACCTCACATCCAGAATAGTAACGTGCTCCTGGATATCCTTCTGCATATTTGTTGGTTAAGCAACTTCCCATTGCTTTCATTACATCTTTACTAGCGATGTTTTCGCTAGCAATTAGATTAATTTTACTCCATTGACGTTTGTTTTCTTCTTTGATTAGTTTTTGTATTTTGCTCATTAATACATTATATATTCAGCGCTAAAAATAAGCAAACCAAAAAAAAACAGTCATTATGATATTGGTTATTGATACATTTATTGTAAGCATTTGTCATTTCTGTAGCAGCAGGGGATTCATAAAAATCTTGTTTGATTGTCATAAATACTTGTATGCAAATAAGTGTATAATTTGCCACCGGTGACACATAATAACGATATGGAAAATAAAACAAATGCAACACATCAAAAACAGAAACGAAATAATCCAATGAAAAAAATTGGTAAATCAATTAAAGATACTTTTATTGAAATGAGTAGTAGTTTAGCTGGTTGGATTGATGATACAGGTACTCAATTTAGTAGTAAAAAAACGAAATCAAGTCATAAAAATTCTAAAATGACATTTGATAAGAATACATCAAATTCAACTGAAAAATAATTGATAAGAGGTAATTTGAATAGGTTGCCCCAATCTTAATTACACGATATAATTTATTGTGGCAATAACGAAAAAATATCATAATGTTAAAGCTGTTAAAACCACTAAACCGAAGCTAAAGGTTACTGGTTTTAAAATTGACAATCGTGGAATGTCATCAAGTTTTATAATTATAACTTTAGCTTGTTTAATTATAGGCATATTATTAGGTGGTTTCGGTTTGCACGTCTTAACAAAAGATGACTGTTTTGAAATGATTCAATTAGCAGGAAAAATAGATTTGACGATTGGCGGCGAAGGTAATCCTAGTACTTATGAAGAATTAAATGTAAAATGTGTGGCTTTTGGACAGGATGTTTCTGATAGTGTTAAAATAAAATATTTATATCGTGAAGATATTACGCATGATACCTGTGAAGTTGAGCAAATCGACCCGTCTATCGATGGTTTTTATTATGTTGTATATACTTCGACTAATTTAAAATATCGAACTGTGCAATTAATACGTAATGTTACAGTTTTAAGGTCGGAGGATTGATATGGCAAAAAAACGTTCAAAAAAACCGATTATAATATCTTCGATTTTTAGTTTTTTGATTGGATTTGTTTTTAGTGCAATTGCTGTAATCTATCTAACAATTCCTGATAGTTTTACCATTCCAACTACACAAAAATTTGATAGTGGTGTGGTTGTTAGTGGTGAACTTGATATTGCAACGATTAAAAGTCAAGACCTTTCCATCCATTTTCTTGAGTTAGGAAACAAATATGCGGGAGATTGTACTTTAATCAAAGTCGGTAATACTGAAGTCTTAATTGATGCTGGTTCACGTGTAAATTCTGTTCCAGTAATTAAAAACTATCTTGATCAATATATTGAAGATGGCACAATTGAATATGTTATTGTTACTCACGCACACCGTGATCATATTGCTGGTTTTGGTACTTCTGAGAATACAAAAAGTATTTTTGATAGTTATGATGTTGAGAATGTAATTCAATTTGTTTATCACACTAGTTCGACTATAGTTTATAACAATTATTGTCGTGAAATTGACGAATTAAAATCACGTTGTCATACTACAGTTTATAATGCTCGTCAATGCATTGAAGAAACAGATGGAGCACAAAGAATTTATAATTTGAGTACCGATGTCAAATTAGAAATTTTGGATCAAAAATATTATTACGAAGCAGCAAGCGATGAAAATAATAACTCTGTATGTTGTCAAGTTGTCCAAAATAATAAATATTATTTGTTCACCGGAGATTTAGAATCCGACGGAGAAGAATCTTTGGTTAATCGTAACACTTTACATCAAGTTGAACTTTATAAAGCAGGTCATCACGGGTCTAAAACTAGTTCATCTGCTACGTTGTTAAATGTCATCAAACCTAAAAATGTTTGTGTTTGTTGTTGTGCCGGTAGTAGTGAGTATACTACTAATAATGATAATCAATTTCCAACTCAAGATTTTATTGATCGTGTTGCCCAATATGGTACTGCGCGTGTTTTTGTTACAACCTTATGTGTTGATTACAAAGCATGCAAATTTGAATCAATGAATGGAAACATTGTTGTTTATTGTAATCGTGATGATACAACTGTAACCGTTGCGTGTAGTAATAATGGCACATTGCTAAAAGATACGGATTGGTTTAAATCAAATCGACGAACGCCAACTGCTTGGATTGTATAATTATTAAATTTAAGACAACAAAAAAGGAGTTGTTTCCAACTCCTTTTTTGGCGACCCGCAACAGACTTGAACTGTCGACCTCATGCGTGACAGGCATGCGCTCTAACCAACTGAGCTAGCGGGCCAAACACATTATGATTATACTATAAGTGTTTTATCCTTGTCAATCTAAATTCATTGACAAAAAAGGTTTGGCAAATTATGTTGTTTATAACAAATTATGAAACAAGTGGGGGATAGGTTTAAGCAATTAATTTATTCTATTGTTGTTTTAATCTGTTTTTCGCTGGTAATGTTAGTTTCGAAACCAATTATTGAATATGATTATTTCTTTCAATTAACTCAAAAAGAAACTTTAAAAATATATCCAATGTCTTCTGAACATCATTATATTGTTAATCATTACTTAGAAGAAATCTATGATTTAAACTCAAGTGAGCCACATCAATATGAATTGTATACAACTGATGAACTTACTGGTCTTGATGGTTCAATTACTGCAGCATCAGCTAAATCTATTAAAGGTTTTACCGCTATGGCTTTTAATCAAGAAGTTATAAGTAATATGGACGATACTGTGGTAAATATTTATTATCAACGTAATCTTTATACTGTAACAATTGATACGGCGGGAACTGGTATTTCAGAGATAACAGGTGGGGGAGAATATCTATATGGCTCAACTGTCGATTTGATACCTACTTTACGTAAGGGAAACGAATGGTATACTTGGAAAATTGATGAATGTAATGATACTGATTTTTCACAAAATTTCAAACTAAATCTTGGTCAACAGTCTTTCGCTATGCCGGCAACTGATCTTGTTTTAACTGGATATGCGCAACCAACTGTTTTCTTAATTACAGTTAAAATTATTGGAAATGGTTCAGTAACATCAGATAGTATTACTGCTTATTATGCGGAAGGAAAAGATTTCAAAATTACACCTGATCAAGGTTATAAATTACGTTCCATTTCTCGTGATAATGTCGTGCTAAAATTACCCGAAATTGAACCTGACGGTACGTATCAAATACGTTTATATTCAATCATTTCTAATACTGAATTGGTTGTTGAATTTGAAAAGGATTTGGTTGAAGATAATTCTAATTGGGTTGATATGATGGTTTGGGGTGGTGGAGGTGCCATTGCTGTCTTACTTTTTGGTGCTTCAACGGGAATCTTAATTGCGGCATTTCGTCGAAAGAAAACATTACAAAAAATTATTAAAATGAATTCAGCTCCGGAAAAACATTTATTAAATGCACTTGAATATGCTAAAGGACGTGAACTTGAACTAATCCAATTCTGTAAAATGAATCAAATTGACATAAAAAAACAATATAAGGAAGCAGTGCTTAGATTTTATGATGAAAATGTATAATAATCATTTAGATATTTAAAACCATTACGCCGCAGTTCAGGTAAAAGGCATAAAATAGCCACGTAATATAAATAATCATAATGATTCCGGATGCTAGATAAGATTTATAAAAACGACACGCCACAATAATGGCGGAAACTATATTTAAAACTAACCATACAATTGAGAAAGCTAATAAATTTAAACGAAAAAAGAATAATGGCCACAGTAAATTAAAAAACAAATGAATCCCATACCAGATCAAATCATTACGACGACGTGCACGATTTTGGTTTGCTTGAAAAGTTAAAAACGCCGCAAAACCGATTGTCACATAGTTAATGGTCCAAACTAGCGGAAAAACCCAATTGGCGGGGGATAATGGTGGTTGTATATATGTATCCTTCATTTTGCCACCAAGTAGTGAGCCGATCATTCCGACAAGTAGGGTAGCACCAATAATAATTAAAGCAATTGCCCAAGGTTTTAATTTTTTATTTTGTGGCTGTGCGTTCATAATGTTCATGCTATTATTGAGTGCAATTAACGCAATTTTTATACCAAAATTTTTAACACGAGTAAAATAGAGTATACAAACCATTAAATTTGTGTTAAAAAACCAGTACTTTGTTTTCCTTGTAAAACTTCGCAAAAGACAAGTTTTGCGAAGTTTTATATATAAAATAACACAAAATAACATAAAAGAAATTAAAAAAATGCAAAAAAATTTATCAGAAATAATTATTCCCGTACAGAATTAAAACTTGTAACAAAATATAATCTATTGTATACTGATATTTGTATGAAAACTACCATCATTGTGGATAAGAAAAACGATAAGAAAAATGGAAAAACAACGGTCGCTGCACAAAATATAAAAAAAGATACAGCAACGACAGTTAAAACGACTAAGAATAATGGCAAAAATTCAAACACGGCAGATAAAAAATTTGTGTCAAATATTACTGCCCTGCTAAAGGATTTTCCACAGTGGTATACTGATATTGTTTTAAAAACTGAATTATGTGATTATGGTCCGGTTAAAGGCACAATGGTTATTCGCCCATATGGATTTGCTTTATGGGAAAATATTAAAAATGCACTTGATAAAAAATTAAAAGAACGTGAATATCAGAATGCATATTTCCCAATGTTGATTCCATCATCGTTCATCGAAAAAGAAAAAGAGCACGTAGCTGGTTTTGCGCCTGAATTAGCAACTGTAACTCACGTTGGTGTTGAAGCCTTACCAGAAAAATTATACATCCGCCCTACTTCTGAAACAATTATTGGGAATATGTTGTCTAAATGGTTACAAAGTCATAAAGAATTGCCAATGAAACTAAATCAATGGTGTAATGTGGTTCGTTGGGAAAAAACTACTCGTCCATTCTTGCGTACCAGTGAATTTTTGTGGCACGAAGCACACGCAGTTTTTGCTGATGCAAAATCGGCCAAGAAAAATGCTCTTGACGATTTGTATTTATACGAAAAATTTTTCCGCGATTATTTAGCACTCCCCGTCTTAATTGGTCAAAAGAGCGAAAAGGAAAAGTTTGCTGGTGCTGAAATTACATATGGTGTTGAAGGAATGATGAAAGACGGCAAAAGTCTACAAGTTGGTACTAGTCACTATTTAGGACAAAATTTTAGTAAGTCCTTTAATATTAAATTTCAAGATGAACAAAAAACTTCACGTTATGCTTATACAACCAGTGTTGGTACTTCTACCCGTTTGATTGGTGCGTTGGTAATGACGCACGGTGATGATCGAGGTTTAGTTTTACCACCTCGTGTGGCACCAATTCAAGTTATTATTGTTCCAGTGGCACAACATAAACCTGGTGTTTTAAATACTGCAGAAAATATTAAACGTACATTACTAAATTTACATTATCGTGTTGCAATTGACGATAGTAACAATACCCCAGGCTGGAAGTTTAACCAATGGGAAATGAAAGGTGTACCGGTGCGTATCGAAGTCGGTCCACGCGATATTGAAAATAATGAATGTCAAATTTTCCGTCGTGATACTTTAGTTAAAACTACAATTAAATTAAATCAAATTGAACGATATGTCGCTGATTTGTTAGAAAATATTCAGCATACAATGCTTACCAATGCTGAACAGAATCGTGATAAACATATTAAACGTGTTAAAAACTTTACTGAATTTAAAAAAGCAATCAATGCAGGTAATTTTGTTTTAGCACCTTGGTGTAATTGTACAGAATGTGAGGAAGTAATTAAAACCGAAACTAACGGAGTTTCTACTCGTGTAATGCCGTTAGATAATGTGGTCGAAAAAGGTGCTACTTGTATTAAATGTGGTAAACCAGCTAAAGTCGAAATATTTTTTGCAAAGGCATATTAATTAAGTCGTTAAGGAGATAAATATGAAAAGATATGATGAATTATTATTTGAACGTTTCAATGAAGATTGGAGTAAATTACCAGCGGAAAAAATGTTATCATTAGTAAGTGTTAAAACACAAGTTACTTTGCCTGCTACAATTGATCCAAAAACCATTAAAGGTAAAATGAATATCAAATTTGGGATCGATCCGACTGGTGCCGATATTCATATAGGTCACCTATGCCCTATCTTTATGTTGAATATTTTTTCAAAATGTGGTCATAACATTGATTTTATTATTGGTGATTATACCGCTAAAATTGGTGATCCCAGTGGACGTAATACAGAACGTGCAATGATTACTGATGAACAAATTGCAGCTAATTTTGCCACATATGTAAAACAAATTTCGCCATATATCAATATTAATAAAATTAATGTTCATAAAAATAGCGAATGGTTATCGAAAATGTCGTTGACTGAATTTTTAGCAGTTTTACAACGCATAAAATTGGCTGTTGCAACTCAACGCGAAGATTTCCGCAAACGTATTGAAAATGTATCATTAGCCGAAGTCACTTATGCAGTATTAATGGGTTTGGATTCCGTTAATTTGCACTCGGATATTGAACTTGGTGGTCTTGATCAAATTTTGAATTTCTCACAATGTCGTTTAGTTCAAGAAATTTATAATCAAAAACCTGAATATGCATTTGGAACACCAATTTTGGAAGGTTTAAGTGGCGATGGTCGTAAAATGAGTAAAAGTTACAATAACTATATTGCTGTAACATCGTCAGCAACAGATAAATTTGGTAAATTTATGTCGTTACCAGATAATTTATTATTAAAATATTATCAGGCATTCGGTTATTTGTATGCCGAAGAAATTCCAGAATTAAAGAAATTTATTGAAGCCAATCCATTAGAGGCTAAAAAACAATTAGCAACATATTTTGTTTCAATTGATGGCAATAATTTGGATATTGGACGCACTGAACGGGAAAATTTTGAACGTAAATTCTCTAAACGTGAATTAACCGAAGATGATTTTATCACAGTTACTGTTGCACCAAATACCCCACTACTTAATGCAATTGCGACTTCTGGAAAATTTGCTTCTAATGGTGAAATTAAACGTTTGATTTTAGCTGGTGCAGTAACAGATATCGAAACAAAAGAAAAATTAGGAATCAACTATAATTTGACAAAAAATGTCAAAATTAAAGTTGGTAAATTGAATATCTTTAAAATGGAGGTAAAATAAATGAAAGACGAACGTATTGTTAAATTAGCCCACAATTTATTGAATTACAGTTGTAAACTACAGAAAGGACAATCAATCATTATTGAAGCTAGTGTTGAAGCTAAAGATTTAATTAAAGAATTAGTTCGTCAAACCTATCAAATCGGTGCTTATCCGTTTGTTCGTTTAAGTGATGGTGAAATTAGTCGTGAAGTAATGATGGGAATGACTGAAACTCAAGCAAAAAAAGCGTGTGAATATACGTTACCTCTTTTTGAAGGAGCATCCGCTTATATTGGTATTAGTTCACCGCATAATAAATTTGAAAATAGTGATGTGCCTGATGAGAAGAAAAAGATTTACAGTAAATTTTATGGTAAACCTGTTCATATGGATACACGTGTTTGTAAAACTAATTGGGTAATTTTGAATTATCCTAACCCAGCGTTAGCACAATTAGCACAAATGCCCAGTGATGTTTTTGAAGATTTCTTTTTTGATGTTTGTACTCTGGATTATTCAAAAATGGATAAAGCGATGCAACATTTGAAAAAGTTAATGGAAAAGACGGATAAAGTACGTTTAGTCGCTAAAGATACTGATTTGACGTTCTCTATTAAAGGTCAACCAGCTGTTATTTGTTCTGGTTCTTGCAATATTCCAGATGGCGAAATTTACACTTCCCCATTGAAAACATCAATCAATGGTAAGATTCATTTTAATATTCCATCTTTACATAAAGGTATTATTCACGATGATATTACTTTAGAGTTTAAAGACGGTAAAGTTATTAAAGAGAGTTCATCACATACCGCAGAATTAACCGCTGAATTGAACGTTGACGAAGGTGCTCGATATGTGGGAGAGTTTTCGTTTGGCGTTAATCCGTATATTACGAAGCCAATGTATGATACGTTATTTGACGAAAAAATTTCTGGTTCCATCCATATGGCGTTAGGTAATGCTTATGATGATGCGCCAAATGGTAATCACAGTCAAAATCACTGGGATATTGTGTTATCAATGCGTCCTGAATATAATGGTGGTCAGATTTATTTTGATAATGTTTTGATTCGTGATAATGGTTTGTTTGTATTACCTGAATTAAAATGTTTAAATCCTGAGAATTTGAAATAAATTAAAGTTTCTCGCTGAACTTAACCCAGTCAACGATATTCCAAAAAGCGTCAATATAAGTATGGCGCTTTTTTAAATGTTGCAAATAATAAGCGTGTTCCCAAATATCTAAACATAAAATTGGTGTACAGCCTAGTGGTACCTCCTGGTTTGTTGTTGTAATTATTTTTAATTCATTCTTGTTGTTTTTGATTAACCAAGTGTAACCTGAACCAAAAAAATTTAAAGATACTTCAGCAAATTTTTCTTTAAAATTTTTCCAGCCACCGAATGCTGCTATAATCTTATTTGTTGCTTGTGGTGTAATACCGATAATGATTTGTCCAGTTGCAGGTCTTAATTCACTGAAAAAGAAAAAGTGATTATATACACCGCCCGCTTGACGATGTAAATCAATATCTTGATTGTTAACCGCGTAATTTAACAAATCAATTAAATTCATATTTTGCAAATCAATGCGTGTTGCTATAATCTGATTAAGGTTTTTAATATAATCTGCTAACAAATCATAATGTTCGTGCATCGTTCTAGTGTCAATATAAGGTTCTAAAGCATTTAAATTATAATTTAATGTTAAATTAGTAAATGGATATGTCATTTGTTCCCAATTTTGTATTGTATTTTCCATAACCAATCAATATGACTTTATATAGTAAAAGTTGACATTAAATTCTGCCACGATAGTATTTCAAACTCTTTTTTATTTTTGCAACATAAGCATTGGTTTCTTTAAATGGACAAGTGTTTAATTTGTTTTTCTCTTGTTGTGTTAACCATTTACTAACATTGCCCTCTCCTGCATTATAAGCAAATAAAGCTGTATCAACATCGCCAAATTTATTAATTAAATAAGCTAAGTATTTCACACCAAGCATTATATTTGTAGCCGGATCAAATAAGTTAATTTCTGTTTCATTTGTAATTGACGTTGCTGTTGATGGTAAAAGTTGCATTAAACCAATTGCTGATTTAGGAGAAACTTTGTTTTTATCAAAACTGCTTTCGGCATTAATAACTGATGCGATTAATACGGGGTCAACATTATATTCTATTGATGCGGCCAAAATTTCTTGTTGATATTGTAGTGGGTAACAAATATTAAAAAGGATTATCCAGGTACCCACTAAAATAACCAGTAACAAAACTGTTACCGTAATAAATTTTTTCACTATAATATATTATAGGTTACAAACGATTAAAAATGCGTTGTCCAATAGTATAATTTAATGTCATTGCAACGCCGAGCATTATTGTCAAAATTCCAATAATAATGATTGCGATAAAGATGGCAGAAATATATTGAATTAAAAGAATTGTTAAACCGATTAATGCCATGATAACAATCATACCACCTAACATCATAATCAACGAACTCATACTTTGTTTAATCACAGCATTTTCGCTTTCAAATTCAAGTTTTGGAAAACATAAATTAATAAAAACTCCCATATAAGATATTAGAACGTTAGCCAAAATTGGAATTACAAGTAACATAATGAAATTAAATGCAGATAATTGCAATGTAATTTGTAAAATTACGCTACAAATTAATGATATAGGAGCAACCAAAATAATGTTGAATAAAATTTTTGCGTTTAAAATTGTGTGAGCTGGTATTGGCATACTACGTAAAATCCATAATTGTTTGCCTTCTAATGAAATTGAAAATGCCGCTGGATAAGTTAATATTGTTAAAGCAGCAAAAACCAAAGCAATAATTAGATATCCAATTTCAACTGGTAATCCCATTGCAAAGCAAACCATTGTTAGTACTGTCTGTGCGTGATCAACCGCTAACCAAATGGTTAGCGCTATCATACCTAATGGACCAATTAAAGTATTTAACATCATTGTTGGTGAATTAAAATAGCGGTTAGTTTCATTTTTTAAAATTGATTTAAATGGTGTTGTTGTTTTTGAACTAATTGCAACTGACTTATATTGTGTTGCGCGTCCTTCCCTGTTTAATAACAATGCGTTTAACCAGTTACCAATTACGAAAAATGCGACAAAACCACCAATTAACGGCCACATAACAAAAGGATTAAAAGTAATCATCCAAGACACCATTTTTAACATTAAAGGTGAAGCAGGATCTATAATAGCAAATTCATAAACGAAGACTACGCCAACTAAAATGATTAATGTCATAACAGCTTTGGAAATGTTCCCAAATTTAGAATTAGAAAAACAAACTGTAACTAAATAATCAACCAATGACGAAAGTCCTACTGCCATTAATGGGATTAATATCATTACCGTAATACAACCAGCAAAGGCTGCAATACTGAATGGTGTGTATACCATATAAGCAATGACGCTTGGCAAAAAGAACATAATTACTATTAAGAAATTAAAGCAAAGACGTGATAACGCTTTGGCTATCATAATTTCAACCTTTGTGAATGGCATACTTAACAGTAATTCTGTGTCGTTTGCTTTTTTACCACCGGTAATTTTTTGTAAAGCAAAAATAATCGACATAAACAGCGAAATCACTAAACCATAAACTAAAACACCGGCTTGGGTATTGGTTTCTGCCAAATATTTGGCCATATTAAGCATCATCCAAGTAAATAATGCTGCGTTAGCCACAAATATTAATGTGATAAGGCAAAAACCAACAATTGTTTTTGCTCTTGCTTTTTTACGGCGTAAATTACCAATTCCACAAAGAATGTAATTTTTGAACAAGATTCCTATGTTACGCATTCAAGAATACCTCTTCCAAACTCTTATCAGCTTTAATATCTTTCATCGTACCTTGTTTAATAATTGTTCCGTTTTTAATCATTACAACTTTATTACAAAGTTTTTCAGCAACATCCAAAACGTGAGTAGAATAGAAAATTGCACCACCATTTTTTACAAACTCTTGCATAATAGTTTTCAAAGTAAATGATGCTTGTGGATCGAGTCCAACAAATGGTTCGTCTAAGACCAATAATTTGGGTTTACGCATAAAAGCCGCAATTAAAACTAATTTTTGGCGCATTCCGTGAGAATATGATTTGATTGGTAAACCTAAATCATTAGTTAACCCCCATTGTTCAGCATAATATTTGATTGCTTTATCACGCTCTTCGACTGAAATACGATAAACTGATGCCACAAAATTCAAATATTCGTTACCAGTTAAGGTTGTATAAACATCCGGATTGTCAGGAATGTAAGCAGTGATACGTTTGCAAGCCATTGGGTCAGCTTTAACAGAATGGTTATCAATTAAAATTTCACCTTCTTCAAAGTTTAATGTTCCTACTACACAACGAATCGTTGTAGTCTTACCTGAACCGTTTGGTCCAATAAAAGCGCAGATGTCTCCTGCATCAACTGACAAGTTTAAATCCTTAACACCAACCTTGCCATCAGCGTAAGTTTTACTTAAATGATTAATCTTTAACATTTAACTATTATAGCATAAGAAGTGGTTATGGGCAAATTATAAAACCAAATTTATTGAATTTTACCTGAGTTTTTTCCTGATTCGTATGCAACAATTGGATTGTTCTCTTTTTCAATCAAATATTTATGGAACGATTTAATTGCATTATTAGCTGCTTTAATATCTTTTCCACTCATTTTCCATAATTTACGGATTTCGTTATTCACTTTAATGTAATTTTCGTTATAAGTTTTTAAATCAAAATCTGCAAAGAGAAAAACACGTTTCATATGACGAATCAATCCTTCCATTAAATTTTGATATTGATTTTGGGTTAATTCAGTTTGCGTTTGTTGTACGTTTAAGTTTTGTTTAGATAATTTATGATAAGTACCAACCTCATAAAGGTCTTCTTTTTTATGGGTTGTTTTATATTTCTCTAAACGAATTTTAAAGTCATTGGCACGATTAACTTCAAACAATTCAAAATTACTTAAAATGGCGACTTCCGGAAATTTATACTCAGTGCTATAACATTGTTCGTGCATAATTTTCGGAGAGACTCCTAAATCACGACATTTTTGGTCAATTTCATTAATTGATGTAACTAATTTAGGTTTATAGGTATTTTGTTTCTGATATGGTAATTCAATTTCATTTAAATGCAATATAATATATTGTAAAGCGAACAAATATAAACCGGTTTTTTCTGCCGTCCAACTTTTGTAACCAGTGTTTTTGAGATTAGAAATTTCGTCAATCGCTAATTGAAAAGCTGATTCGACACTAGTTAAATCAAATGGATTTCGTGCAGATAATAAAGCCCTTAATCCACGTGAAAAGGCACTGATTGATCTTTCTTGATTGGCTAAAGATATAATACATTTCGTTACCGATTCATTTTTAAGACTTGCAAGCATCCTAGTAATTTCTTGTTTATCAAAATAATCCATAAGTTATATGGAATATCACATATTCCCTGTTTTGTCAATGTATGAAGCATTTAATAATTATCATTTCTTAAATTGCGAATTATAAAGCTTAGCATAAGCACCGTTTTGTGCCATTAATTCGGTATGTGTACCCTGTTCAACAATGTCTCCGTGTTCCAAAACTAAAATTTTGTCAGCGTTACGAATTGTTGAAAGACGATGCGCAATAATAAATGAAGTTTTATTGGTAGATAGGCGGTCCATCGCTTTTTGAACCAATTCTTCGGTGCGAGTATCAACTGAGGATGTGGCTTCATCTAAGATTGAGAATGGTGAATCTTGCAACATACCACGTGCAATTGTAAATAATTGTCGTTGCCCTGCTGAAATGCTTTTATTATCATCTAAAATTGTATCTAAACCATTTGGTAAAGTTTTAATAAAGTTATCAATTCCAATAATTCGGCAAACATTCATGATTTCATCGTCGGTAATACCTTGTCGGTTATAACATAGATTTTCCCGTACTGTTCCTTTGAACAACCAAGTATCCTGTAATACCATTGCAAATAGGTCGTGCACATTTTCGCGCGTTAAATTTTTAATAGATTTACCGTCAATGATAATGTCCCCATCATCAATGTCATAAAATTTCATTAATAAATTAACCAATGTAGTCTTACCTGCACCAGTCGGACCAACAATAGCAATCTTTTGTCCTGGTTTAACTTCGCACGAAAAATTTTTAATTACTAACTCATTTGGGCGGTAACCAAATTTAACATTCTTAAAAGTGATTGCACCTTTTGCTGTTTTAGAATCAATAGTTTCACAACAATGGTCTTGCTTTGGCATTTCGATTTCTTCAATAAATTCAAACACACGTTCAGAAGCGGCTATACCCGATTGCAGACGATTCATACATTGTGAGATTTGTGAAAGTGGATTAGTAAACAATCGGACATAAATCACAAAAGCAAAAATTACTCCGACATTAATGATTCCATTAATGAATAAAATTGCTCCGACAATTGCCACTGCCAAGTAACCTAATTCTCTAATAAAACCCATTATTTGCGGCATTAACCCACCAAAAAATTCACTCATTTTATTGCTTTTATAAAGTTTGTTATTTAATTCATCGAATTCTTGAGTTGTGTTTGTTTGCGCATTATAGGCTTTGACAATATTATGTGCCATATAGATTTCTTCGATATGTCCATTAATTTCACCTAGTTCTTTCTGTCGGCGTGTGAAATATTTTTGTGAATATTTCAAAATAAATACCATTAAAATTGTACCAATTAACGATGTGCCAATTGCTGTTAAAGCTAAAATCCAATTAGTAATAAACATCATTAATGTTGACCCTAATAATAATGCAATAGCACTAAACAAAGTCCCCAATGAATTAGATAGTGAATGGGTTAAAGTATCAACATCATTTGTTACGCGAGAAAGAACATCACCACGGGTATGAGTGTCCATATATGATAATGGAATACGATTAATTTTTTTTGAAATTTCTGTGCGTAAACCTTTTGCAAAACAATTTGACGTTGAAGCCATTATTAAATGTTCAATTAACGAAAATAATGCACTACAAATATAAATAATTAGTAAAGTTAACGCTATACGATTAACAACACTAAATTTAATTGGTTCAGGCGTTGGATTAATTACCGAAGGAACACCTGCTAAAATTGTGTTACTTAATTTAGAAATTTGGTTTGGTCCAATAATTGATAAAATTGAAGATGTAACCGCTAAAATTATTGCTATAATCACAGGAACTAAAAAAGGTTTCAAATAAAATAACATATTTTTTAATGCTTTTTTTAAGTTTTGGGGCTTTTCAATTATACCACGGCCACGTCCACCAAAACCACGACGCTGCATCGAAAGTTTTGTTTTAGCCATTTAGTTCCTCCTTGCTTAATTGTGAATAAGCAATTTCTTGGTATGTTTTACAATTTTTCAGTAATTCACGATGTGTACCAATTCCAACGCATTCACCTTTTTCTAAAACAACAATTGTGTCTGCATTCATAATGGTACCAATACGTTGCGCAACAATTATGTTTGTTGCATTTTTTGTATGTTTTTTTAATTCAGAACGTAATTTATAATCTGTAACATAGTCTAATGCGGAAAAAGAATCATCAAAAATGTAAAATTCAGGATCACGTGCTACAGCACGGGCGATTGACAAACGTTGTTTTTGTCCACCAGAAAGATTTGTTCCCCCTTGTGCAATACTACCCTGATATCCATTTTCCATTTTTTCAACAAAGTCTGTACTTTGCGCAATAGCAACTGCTTCTTTGATTTGTTCCTCAGTAATTTGAGTTTTGCCATTATCACCGAAAGCAATGTTATCACTGACTGTTCCTGATAATAAAACTGCTCGTTGTGGCACGTAGCCAATTTTATTGTATAAATTTTCTAATTGATAATCTTGAATGTTAACACCATCAATTAAAATTTCACCTTCGGTACAATCATAAAAACGCATCATTAAATTAACAATTGTTGTCTTACCACTACCTGTTGAACCAATAAACGCCAATGTATCACCCATTTGTGTTTTAAATGAAATGTTACGTAACATCATTTCTTCACTGTCAGGATATTTAAAACTAACATTTTTAAATTCAATGACACCTTTCATCGTTGTGTTATCCGAAAAATTGCCATTGAGAATACTGTTTTTACTATTCAGTACTTCATTAATTCGTGCTGCTGAAACACTAGCACGTGGCCACATAATAAAGATTCCCACAAGCATTAAAAATGATGAAACTATTTGACCGGCATAACCATTAAATGTACCCATATCAGCAAATAAAATATCTTTACTAACATCAACACCATTAATTAAAAATGCACCAATCCAATAAATTCCTAATGACATTAAGTTCATTACTAAATACATTAATGGATTCATAAATCCTAATGTCTTTTGATTGAAAATTAGGGTTTTGGTTAAAGTTTGGTTTTTCTCTTCAAATTTATCTTCTTGATATTTTTCTGCATTAAAAGCGTGTACGACACGAATTCCAGCAAGTTGTTCCTCAGTAACATTATTAATATCATCAATGTATGATTGTACTTTTTTGAATTTTGGTAAAACTAACGACATTATAATTGCTACGCCAACTAAAATTGTAATTACGGATCCAGCGGTTAAAGTACTCCACTCCCAACTCTTGTTTGCTATTTTAGTGATTGCCCAAATTGCAGTAATTGGTGCTTTAATAATCATTTGCATCCCCATAGCGATGAGAATTTGAACTTGTGAAATATCATTAGTTGTACGTGTAATCAAACTTGATACCGAAAATTTTTTTATATCTGCCATCGATAGATTTTGAACCTTCAAATATATCTCACGGCGCATATTACGAGAGAAACGTGCGGAAATTAATGAAAAACATAAACCGCATAAAACTGCACCAATTAAACTAATCAACGAGCAAAGTAACATATATCTGCCCTGCTCTAGTATTTGGTTAATTGTTCCGCCATTTTGAATCAGTAATAAAATTTTGCGACTATAATCAACAACGCGAATGTCTAACCAAACTTGCAACACAATAAAACCAACGGCCATTACAAAATACAGCCAATCGATTAATTGTAAACGCCTCATAATTTTGAACACTTGGTATACATCCTCCAATCCGTATAGTGATTACTTGATCATATTAACCGCATTAACTAATTCAGATTATATTTTCATAACCATACGATTGTTAAATTTATATCAAAAACTCTTTACTTTTGCAAGTTAATTTGCAAAACAGACCTTATATATTTTATTTGATGTCTTTTTTAATAATTCAATTTTATTTATTGTGAATTAATGTATAAACTGCATTACCAAAACTGTCGAGTTCGTAAGCGCGTTCGTTCGAAAATTGTATCTTTGTCCAACCCGTATGTGTTGTATTATTAAACCAAGTTATAAACTCGTCTTTATCTTCGTATAATACTGCTACTTCCAAGGTATAGATTGAACAATTATTGCAACTGGTATCAACGGTATAACCATTTACATAACTGAATAACGCACTTAATTCAGATTGATTTTCAATCAATAAATTTGCGGAATCATTAAATATAATATTAGCATAGGCATTAATATTTTCGGTAGCTGCAAACTCAGTATAGTTAGTTGCCGTGTAACCACGACCAGTTTTATATGCATCAGTAAACAAGAACGAAGTATATGTAAAGATTTCTTCCATATCACCATTAAAATTAAGTCCCATATCGCCGTGTGTAGCATCAATACCATACCATTTACCATCAAGATATACTCGATTCCACTTATGTTGATTTCCAGAAACACATATTGTTGGAATACCTTCCAATTTAGCCATAATTAATAATGCTTTAGCATAACCTTCGCAAACCGCCTTTTTATAATTGAATACACCCTCTGCATACCAAGAGTCATAAGTTCTTGCCATTGCACTTGCTACTTTTGGATCTGCAATTCCTGTAAATGTTGCTAATGCTTCTTGGTCATAATTAACGTGCAAAGCTAACCATTTATAGATAGCTTGTAATTTTGTAATTTCATCCATATCATCAGAACAAATATCAACCAATACCGCTTTAGCTTTTTGATAAATATCTTCGGCGCTTGATGCTGGTACACATTCTGGATTATATCCGTTTTCCAACGCCCAAACTAATTGTTCTGTGGTTGAAACTCGCAAACGTTTACCAACATAATTAATCATAAAATCATCATAATCATTTGATCGAACATTTACATCGTCAGCTCTTAAAACATAATCTTGTTGAGTATAGACATTACCGTTAAAATGATTAAAAGTTGTGACTTCATTGGATTCGGTCAAATAGAATTGACTACTTGTCCAAGTCGGAGTGCAATCGCGAGTAAAGTGATTGCGGGCTTCCAATTCATTTAATGCTGCTCTTATCTCGTTCACTTTTTCCTGATTAGTGTGTCCTGCCATATAAGATAAGGTAAAGGTGATATTTTCTTCATCAGTAATATTATAAAACATACAGTAATCGATATAACCGATTAGCATTGGACGTGACGTAATGGTTAATTGATGCGGCAAATTGTTAATTGCGTTTTCAATTTGTGTAAGATAAGGATAAAAATAAACACAGTCATTCAAATATAACGCTGTTGCATATAGTTCTGCATCGTTAACTAGTTCTGCAGAATAATTATATTCATTAGTTTGGGCGTTATCAATATACCAATGTTCAATGTTATAACCAGATAATTTATCTTTAACTAAATTATTTAAATCATTGCAGGATAATTCAGTACCAGTATTGACATTGCTTGTGTAAACGGTTACCCCATCAACCACCAAAGTTAACTCAATTTCTTCTCCAATATAATAAGCGTAATAATGACGATTACCGAAAGTACCTTGTGGAATGGTTGCATTTTCAATAATTTCAGTTGAACCATCTAAGAGCCAACCACGGAAAAGTAACGTTATTGAATCATTAATTTTTTTAGTTGCTGTTTTAGGTAAAGTATATAATTCAGATTCTATCGTATACGTTGAATGATATGATGAGATGTTACTGTCTGTTCCGCCACGCAGGTCATACGTAATTGAATATACAATTATTTCCCATTTACAAGTTAAATCATAAGGTTGTAATGATGATGCATCAATGGTTGTAATTTTAGTATTTTCATCGTTAACATCAAGATACCAACCTAAGAAGTTGTATCCATCACAAGACAAATCTTGTAACGTAATAATATTATTTTGAATGGTATACGCATTAATGTTTGGATTATCTGCATTACGCGTGTCGTGATATGTAATTGAATATGATGTAGTTACATCAACAAAATAAACCAAGAATTTGTTGTCTTTTTGCCAACCATAACCTTGTGCATTATGGTCCTGCTTTAATTTATCATAAATGCTGTTTTGACCAATTAACGCTTCGGTAAATATTGTTGATATATTTTTATTGAGGTCCTCGACAGAAATAAACTGTGCGAACTTATTTATATTTGCAAAGAAACTTTTAGTTTTTTCGACAGAAAGATTATTAATGCTTATGTTAAGCGGCGTAACCTGATAACTTTCCCCATCTTTATCAAGACTGCAATTAGCATTAACGTATAATTCATTAGGAATAAAATTTTTAAGTAAACTAATAGGAAAACTTTTTAATTTTTCATTTTTTAAAGATGAAATATCAATTTTAAAAATTACATTTAAATCGCAGTAATGTTCACTCGGTTGCACTTCGTCAATATTACTTAAAGTAATTTGTAAAATTTCCAACTTAGAATCTTTGATATTTAACGTAGTTCCAGCAATTTCAAGATCGTTAATTTTGTCTAAATTGTGACTTAAATATGCACATAATTCCCGGTCATTAAGACTTAATTGAACACTGCTACCATTTTCGATTTTATTATTAATCGAATTGTAATCTGCTTCATCTGGACTATTCGTAACCAATGTTGAAACATTCACTTCTCCATTTAATTTACTAATTTGATCGATGCAGGCAAATACATTAACTTTATATTTAAAATAAACAAATCCAATTGCACCACCAACAGCAATTACGACCAAAAACAAAATAACGGCTAAAACATTAAAAAAAACTATAAAAAAAGATTTTTTCTTCTTTTCCATCGTTACCCCTTCCATTTACTCTTCTAAATAATAACATTAATTATCCATTAAAACAATAAAAACTTATTTCAGGTATTTTAATTACTTTTCAAGTTTAATTTCATCTAAAAGTTTATCCTTACCAGCCTTTAAAATTTTTGTTTTTTCGTTGTTTGTTAAAACTTGAGCAGCAGGTAAAACATATTCAATTCCTGCGAAGTATTTTCCTTTAATATAATCAATAATTGCTTCTAATGAATTTGCATTATTGATAGTATCAAGCATTTTTTGATAACTAGGTATATGGTAAAACTTTTGATACTTTTTTTTTAAGTTTCCAAAAAATTTCTTGCAAAGTTTTTCTTCATACACTGGATTTCTGGCTAATTTTTCTTGATCATAACTATGAATAATTGATTTAAACTCAGAAGTTAAATCTTTCCAATAATGATTTGGAATATATTCTTGAGCTTTGAAATTATTAACACTTCCTTCTACTCCTCTGCAAAGTGCCCAAGCTAATAATTCAGATACACAATCAGCATTGTTTGAATAATATTTATCACCATTAATAACACAAGTTCTAAGTTTCCAATTTTTCTTATTACGAGCAAGATAAGCAATATTATGATCACAAACTTTCTCAGGATAAGCATTATTTAAACCACTACTTAAAATTTGAATACTTTCAGCTGTCGCACTTTTACTCAAATGCCCATATAAAGTTCCAGCCTGATCTTTATGTAAAAAAATTCCATCAATACTGTGATATATAGCATCGCGTCGAGAATCATCCCAGACATCCTCTAATAAATAATTATATACGTCTTGTCCAATTAACGAATCATTTAAACTAACTGCTTTAACACTTGGAATTTTATTTTGACAACTACTTACCGATGCATATGATACGTTAAAACTTGCATTATAAATAGTAACTATTTCCTCTTCACTGTAGCCAATGTTTAATAATTTTTTATCTAAAAATCTACTTAAAATATTTTGTAAATTAATATCACCAGCACAATAAGTAAAAAAAGTAATTTTTGACATATTCTTTTTTGCTGTTTCAAGATTTAACTTATTACCATTGGCATCAGTTAACAATTTTAACAATGCATTGGCGAATTGTTCAGAAAACGAATCACTAATGTAGCCACCTGTAACTATTCCTTCTGGTTTAGCATATTTAATTGTCATCACATCAACGTTATCTAAAACGTTACAACCATCTTTTGTTCTAAATAATAATTCTAAATATGTTTCAGCCATTCTTGCAAAACCATAAGCAGATTCAGGTGTTACTGCCCCATTCCCCGAAATACAGCAAACAGTTGGCTTATTAAAGCTTAATTGATTTATATCAACCAATTTTAATGGTTTTGGGCCATCTTTAACACGTAAATAAATTTCAGTTGTTTCTTGATTCATTTTCCTTATTTTAATCCTTCCAATTATATTCTAATCAATTCATTATCAGAAAACAATACTAAATGAAAAAATAAATACTATTTTTAAAAGCATAATGCGAAAACAAAAAAAATGGTCTTAGTTAAGACCATTTATTGGAAGTTCTATACCGAAATAATCAAACATATAGAAGATATTTTTTATATTTTATTGATACAGTTTTTTAAGAATTGTTTAATAGAATTTAAATCTTTATCCTCGTAATATTCTACTAACAACTTTTTAAAATTCGACACCTGATCAAATGGAATAATTATCAAACCGAGACTATTAGCAATCATATAATGATTTGCAAAGATTACCGCAGTTCTCTTGTTACCATCGTTAAATATTTGAGTTTTCATTACGTAAAGTAACAATTCAATCGCAATGTCCTCTTTAGCAATATTCATACTCAAAATATTATTTATATTTTCTTTAACATTAATTTCACTTGGTAATGGTGGTATATAAGATGATCCACCAATTGTTACTGGTACTCCCCTAATTTTTCCGCCATCTTGATAAAAACCTTCATTTACTAATTTGGCAATATACGATGATAAATAATAATTAGATGGTGCATTTAGAACATCTTTATCAAAGATAAATTCCCATGCATGTTTTAAATTTAAAATTTTCTGTACGTCTTCTGCGCTAACATTATTAACTTTTCCGTTGTCAATAATGGTTTCAGTATCTGGGAAAGTTGTACCAACACCTTCCAAAACTGCTTGGTCATATATAATTTTTTTTAAATTACTTCTAGCAAATTCCAAATTACGCAAAACATTTGGAGTAATACCTTTTTCAGAATAACCTTGCTTAACTAATTCTTTTTCTACCTTTCTTATTTGTTTTTTAATTAATTTTGCTTCGTTAGAATTTCTAATTAACAAATTGTATAATTCATCCGAATATTGCCCGACATATGTTGAGGTAACTTTATCTAATACCCTTTTTCGAATATATAAATATTTTTTGTTAGATGCCTCTTTAACCTCGGGCGTGCCATCATACGGCAGTAAATTTAATCTTGACCGTAATTCCGCTCGATCTCTTAATAATGATTGAATTAATTCAAAATTATTCATTACACCTCCATAGGGAACTTTTCTGCATAAATAATATAATATTGTTCCCTAAAAATCAAGTAAATAATTAAAGATTTAAATATTATTTTATATCACATGTTTTTTATTTTGTTACAGAATAGTGCCAGCGTTATTAATTAAATTAGAATGATTCAATGTATAAAAAAAATGGTCTTAGTTAAGACCATTTTTTTGGAAGCTCTATACCGAAATAATCAGACTTAAAATGGCTTAATTTTAGTCTGGTTCTTTTGACTTCCCACTGGTGGCGGGGACTGGATTTGAACCAGTGACCTTTGGGTTATGAGCCCAACGAGCTGCCGGACTGCTCTACCCCGCGATATAGCAAGTGTATGCTATTCATATGCGAATGTCAACCCTTTTATCCGTTCAGGTTTAAACAATAAAACTAACTGTTAAATAAGTCGCATAAACCAACAATAACAACACACCTTGCCATTTATAAGATCGCTGTTTCCAAAGCATCGGGACTACCATAATTAAACTTAATGCTAAACAGAAAGGGATATCAATAATTAAACTTTGGTGCGAAACTACAAAAGAGTCGTAAGCAACAAAACTACAAATTGGTAAAATTAAACACAAGTCAATAATATTTGAACCAATAATGTTACCAGCCATTAGTCCCCCTTCTTTTTTGCGAATTGCAACAATGGTTGTTACTAATTCGGGCAAAGAAGTACCAACTGCAACTAATGTAATCGCAATAATTCTTTCTGGTACACCCAACGTACTCGCAATTGTTGAACCACCGTCAATCAAAAAATTCGAACCAAGAATTACGCAAGCCGCACCTAAAAAGAAGAAAAATATGTTTTTTATAATATTTTTCTTGTTAATCAAAATTTCGTCATCTTTTTTTGAATCCTCTTGATTTTTAATCTCTGAAACCACTGTCCTTTCTCTTTGATTGGTTGTTAGAGTTTCAGTTAATTTTTTTGCTTCTTTAATTTCAATTGGTTTTTCTGTATTGATACTACGTCGTCCTTGAATAATACTTACGACAATAAATGCAATACAAATCAAAGCCATAATGATGCTCGCCCATATGTTCAAAATGCCCTGCGAACTACCAACCCATAATACGGCAATAGTGGCAACTAACATAAGACATTGTTGCCAATATTCTTTACGTGGAGTAACTAAATTCATAAAGGAAAAGGCAATCGCAATAATCAATCCCGTATTAGCAATCACAGAACCAACAGCGTTACCAACTGCCATATCGTTTTTCCCTTGGATACTTGCGACCACCGAAACAATAACTTCTGGTAACGACGTTGCAAGTCCAACAATTGTTGCACCAATAATAAAAGATGGAATCTTAGCAGCTTTAGCAATCCAGGTAGCACTATCAACAAACCAATCACCGCCTTTGATAATTAAAACCATACCTGCAGCAAACATTAAAACTGCTAAAAAAAGTTCCATAAATTTTATTTTATCTTGAATTCAATTTTCAGTCAATTTAACTCTTAATATGTATATCTAAAAATAAACAGTTGCGAACGATAAATTCTTATGTTATAGTAAAAATATTCGGAAGGGTTGCAGAGCGGTCAAATGCTACGGACTGTAAATCCGTCGTCTCACGACTTCGATGGTTCGAATCCATCCCCTTCCACCAATTACCAAAGACCACTTTGTTGGTCTTTTTTTATTAGAGCACTTCCTTATGCAAATGTTGTAAGTAATAAAAAATATACTGTTGCGCTATACCTGCATATGATCCTTGTAGAATAACTTTTTGTTCAGCAACTGATAATTGGGCGATCGCCTTTTTTATCCACGTATCAACGGGTGCAGTGTCTAGACGATGAAAGGCAAATAGCATTATACACGCCGCAACTTTTGGTCCAACTCCACTAATACTTAATAATATACGTTGTAGTTCTTGATTGGATAATTTTTGTAATTGTTTAAACTCCAACTGCTTTAATTGTTGAATTGCTTTAACAAGATATGGTGCACGATAACCACACCCGAATCGTTTAAAATCTGTTTCTTTTATTTGTGAACACTGTTCTAGATTAGGAAAACTCCAATAACCACAATCTGTTTGTGTACCATATCTTTGACAAATTTCATTAATGGTTTTAGTAAAACGTTTAATATTATTGTTCGCCGAAATAATAAATGATAAGACGACTTCAACAAAATCGGCATTTAAAATTCTAATACCGCCACCACTAATTAAAGCATTTTGCAATTTTGGAGCATTTAAAGTCGCTTTAATTGTCTTGTAATCAGTATCAAAATCAAAGTAATGATAAAAATAATTTGCATCATCACAACTGATTATTATTTGACGATTATCAATTATAATTTTCGCCCAGTGACTGCCCGACATCACTAACCATCCCTGCTTCGTTTGCCAGTAACGAAAAACCTGTCCACTATGCAAAATTGCATATGGATCAAATTGAGTTAAATCATCAACACGCAGGGTGTGATTATTGATCATAGTTGCAATCATTTTTATTCGTCTTCTTTAATTATTTCAGTACGTTTCTCAGGGAATGCTTCATAGAACTCAATTACATCGTTAATGAATTGACGCGCTGAATTTTGATTCCAAAATCCGTCAGCGTTGCCCCATAATGACCAAATTTGATTTTGACAAACAAATTCATCTAAATTAGCAAAATTTAACCAATTGACAATTTTTAAGAAAATTGAAGATAATTTACCATCAGTTGTGAAATACATTTCATTGGGAACATTATATAACAAACATTCTACATAATAGCCACGTACAAAATGAATAATATTATCTTCACGTGCACTAATAGCCACTAAGTTCTTCATTAAACGCACCATACGTTTAAAATTACCTTGTGTCATCGTATCTTTCAAATTACCATTAACTGCGTGTAGATTAGTAAACATTAAAAAGTGTTCATCTAAGTTTTGGTCATATACTAATTTACTACGGATACTACCACCCTCTGGACGAAAATATTTATATTTAAAACACGGGAAAATATCAATTGAATGTTGTAAGTCACCAAATGCTGGAACTAAAATGGTCGTTGTGCTAGTTGAAACTTCTATACGTAAAATACGACTGATTTCATCAGCTAATAAATCTTTAAAGTGTTTAACATCAAAATAATGGTCAAAATCAATAAAGAAATTATCACGCATTTTCATATCTGAACGCGTCATTGTGGCATAATCATATTCACGCGTTTTTGTAATTTCAACAATCATTTCTAGTTTAGATTGAAAGCGTGTATTTGTTTTACAGGCATAACAACCTTGTAAATAAATTACGACATCGTTCGGGTCAAAATAAGGAGCCAAACGCGAAACATTAGCAACTGCCTGGCGTAAGTTTTTTTTCATATAATTATAATCTGCTTGCATTGAAAGTGAAGTTACTTCCTCAGATGCTTTTTTTACAAATTCTTCTGAAAATCCCAAAATAAATCCCCCGCGTTTATGGTAGCAAAACAATTAAAAATTGTCTAGCGAGAAAATTGTTTTCAACAATGCAGTATTAATTATCGCTAAATCAATTGAATCCGAATTTGTGTTAATAATATCCTGCAAACACAGAGTGTTTTGATTAGCCGTGTAAATTAAAGTTGTAACAAATAGATCATGCAATGTTGCATTAATTGTTTGTAAATTTTCTGCACTGTTTCTAATTTGATTGTATTGCACTGTTAAATCTAATTGTATATTATTCTTTTTTGTTGTTATGTTAATGGCCGAACGCAAATCCAATAATAATTGAAAGATGTTTTCTATAGACTTTAAAATATTTTGACAAGACTCAAATACTTCACTATCAACTTGAATTTTTTTACCCAAAATTTGATACGATTGAATAATAACATCATTTGACATTCCACTTCGTCGTAATGCATCAGCAGCATCACTTTCTGTCAGATAAACACCTGCAACCCATATCCATTGAGTTTTATCTGGTAATACATAAACACCTAATCCCACATTCTCAGCAGCCATTCCAGCTTTATATGCATCTAATTTATCATTATAATTTTGCTTTTCCAGTAACCAAACTTTCATTGTAGGTGTTTCTAAAACTTTACATTTTAAATGATTATTAAATTCTTTTAAATTAAAACCACGTAAAAACAAAGCCGTAATACTTCCCATCGTAATCACAACTAACACAATAACGATAATTGATCCAAGATGTTTGCGACGGTGTTTAAAACGACGTTGTAACTGGTAACCTGCATATATATCGTCGATAATTATGCTTATTCAGTGTATGTAAAAAAATGTCCAGCAATTTGAATTGTGTCACCGTCTGTTAAACCAATATTTTTCAACTCAGCGATTACACCGTGCTGAACCAAACGCCTTTGAAAATAACGGTTACTCTCAGTATCTTCCAAAACCACACCGCGAATTAAATTATCAATAAACGGACCTGTTACTTGATATTCACCATTACCACCTGTAACTATAAATTGATTTTTATCAATCTTTTTTTCTAAAATTGCTTCAACTAATAATGGTTTTGGCTTTGGAATTGTATTTAAAGTTTGCAAACAAGCATCTAATAAATCTTGTAATCCAGTATGATTTAAAGCTGAAATTTCATAAACTGGAATTTTGTTTCCTAACTTGGATTTAAAGTCTTGTATTTGTTCAGGTGTTGCACTATCAATTTTATTTAAAACTATAATTTGTTTTTTATTTTCCAAATCAGCGTGATATTTTTTTAGTTCTTGATTGATAATTTGATAATCTCGATATGGATCACGTCCTTCCATAGCAGCAATGTCAATTACGTGTAACAATAAGCGTGTACGTGAAATGTGCTTTAAGAAATCGATTCCTAAACCGACTCCATCACTTGCACCTTCAATTAAACCAGGAATATCAGCAAACAGTAAATTTTGGCCGTGTACCTGAGAGACACCAATATTAGGATATAACGTTGTGAATTGATAATTTGCAATCTTGGGTCGTGCTCGACTAATTACGGATAGCAATGTGCTTTTACCGACATTTGGATAACCTATAATTCCAACATCTGCAATACAATTCAGTTCTAAACGTACGTGGTATGGTTGCGTTTTAACACCAGTCTTGGCAAAATTTGGTGTTTGACGTGCCGCAGTAGCGAAATGTGTATTACCAAATCCGCCAGCCCCACCTTTTAACGCAATATATTTTTGGTCAATCGTTGTAATATCACAAAGCAACTTACCGTCTTCGTCCAAAATTTTTGTACCCAATGGTACAGGGATAATTGCATCTTCTCCATCTGAACCTGTTTTATTCCCCCCTTGACCATTTGCGCCATCACCAGCTTTAAATTTTTGGTGATAATGAAAATCAACCAAATTATCAAGATTGTTTGTACCAACAAAAATAACATCGCCACCGCGACCACCATCACCACCATTAGGTCCGCCAAACATCGTTAATGTATCACGATAAAAGGTTGCGGCTCCAGTTCCTCCAGAACCAGCTTGAATCGTAATATCAACACTATCAACAAACATATGAACATATTATAACAGAACCTCATACAAAAGTATATGGAATTTAATCAGAAAACTTTTGAGCAATTATCTAGATTAAGTGATGATGAGTTAACAAATTTATTAGCAGAACAAATTCGTAAAAAAAAAGAAAATGGAACACTGGGAGATTTTGAAAAAATAATGCGGATCATTATCCCAATGTTAAACAATGATCAACGGATTCGTTTAACAAAAATTTTTCAAACAATTCAAAACCAATAAAAGAGGTAATTAATGGAAGACGAAACCTTAAATAATGTTTTGAACTTATTACAAAACGCAACCAGTAATAATACTAACAACAACGCATCAACTAATAATGATATTCAAACTTTATTAATTAAATTTTTATTATCAGGCGGACTAACCCAAATTATCAATTTACGTAATCAAAATAATACTAATAAAACCGGAACTGCATCACCAGAGCAACCACGTACGATTGATTTAACTAATTATCAACGTCTTGATTGAACCACAACGGCATCATTAACAATATCAATTTCGGCAAAATGAATTTGCTCAGTAATTATTTGTTCTGATATTTTATCTTCAATTTGAGTCTGAATCAAACGACGGATTGGACGTACACCATAATTCTTTTGATAACCATGAATAGCTAACCAAGTGACTACGGCATCGGTATAATGCATACTAACATTGACAGCTGACAATCGTTTAGTTAGTTTTTGCATTTGCAAAGCAACAATTTTTTCAATATCACTTTGTGTCAAAGTGTTAAATACAACAACATTATCAATACGGTTGATAAATTCTGGACTGAATTTCTTACGCATTCCTTCAAGAATATATTGTTCCTCTTCCTCTGGAGTGAGTTCGCAATCATTAGGAATTTCATTAACTCCTACATTAGAAGTCAATACAATCAAAGCATTACGGAAAGAAACAACTTTTCCGTGCGAATCTGTTAAACGCCCTTCATCCAAAATTTGTAACATTAAATTATAAATATCCGAATGGGCTTTCTCAATTTCATCAAAAAGCACCAAACAATATGGATTACGACGTACACGATTACATAAATTAGAACCATCACTATAGCCAACATATCCGGGAGGCGCACCTACTATCTTGCTCACACTGTGCGCTTCGCTAAATTCGCTCATATCTAGTTTAATGAATGCCTTTTCTGTATCATATAAAATTTGTGATAATTGTTTACAAACTTCAGTTTTGCCAACTCCTGTCCTTCCCAGAAAAAAGAATGAGCCAATTGGACGGTTGGCATCATTAATTCCGCTTCGATTGCGACGAATTGCTTTTGCAACAACGCTTATTGCTTTGTCCTGTCCAATAATAATTGCCTGTAAATCTTTTTCCAAGTTCATTAAATTTTTTTGGTCATCTGTATTAATCTTGTTTAAAGGAATCTTAGTCATTTCGGATATTACTGTAGCAATTTCATTATCAGTAATCGTTGATAAATTATGTCCTGCTTTAATTTTAGTTTTTGCACACGCTTTGTCTAAAACATCAATTGCTTTATCGGGTAAATTACGATCAAAAATATAGCGATTAGATAATAGAACCGCTGCATTCAACGCGCTATGATTAATTTGCACTTTATGATAGTTTTCAAAACTTGATTTTAAACCTTCCAAGATTTCCACAGTTTGTTCCAAAGTTGGGGGATAAACCATTACGGGATCAAAGCGACGCTCCAATGCCGGATCTTTTTCAATGTATTCACGATATTCATCAATTGTTGTTGCTCCAACACAGCGCAAAGTTCCACGTGCTAAAACTGGTTTTAAAATTTCCGCAACGCTCATCTCGCCTTCTTTGTTACCACTTGCAACAATATTATGGATTTCATCAATGAATAAAATGATGTCATCACGACTCTTCAATTCTTGTAATACTTTATTTAAACGTCCTTCTAATTCACCACGGTATTTTGAACCACCCAACAACAAGCCGACATCGAGTGAATAAACAATTTTGTTTTGTAAATTTTCTGGCACTTGTTGTTCTACGATTCGTTTTGCTAATCCTTCAATAATTGCACTTTTACCCACCCCTGCTTCGCCAATTAAAACTGGATTATTTTTGGTTTTACGACAAAGAATTTCAATTAAATGGTTAGTTTCTTCATCGCGACCAATAATACGGTCAATTTTACCTTGTCGTGCTTTAGTCGTTAAATCTTGACCATATTCTGATAAAAGCGGTGACAAACCAGCAGTAACTACTGTCGGATTAGGTACTGTCACTCGTTCAGAATTTTTATTAACCATTAAATTAGAATTCGTTTGCGGTGTTGAGTTTGATACTGATTGATAATTTGTAACACGAGATTGTTGTGTTTTTTCAACACTGACACCTTCAATTTCATTAATAATTTTCTGAACTATTCGTTTTGATGCTCCAGGATTAATTTTATCAATTGCAGCTTTGGTTTGTTTACATTTCGTACATAATACATATAACAGTGCTTCACTATAGATTTCTGGTTGATTAAAAACCATTCCCTGTGTTTCAGCTAAATTTAAAATTTCATCTGCTGTTTTGTCCGCAAAAAATGCCGGTGGTGTTGCTGCAATACGTTCTGAAGTGATTCCTTCACTGTTAAGAAAAGCACAAGCTAAACTGTCAGTTGTCAAACTACAACCATAAAGCAAGTGAATTGGTGTAACCTTTTGCGGATTATTTCCTGCGGCTCGGTTTGCGAATTGCCAAATCCGTTTTAAGTTACCTGATATGCTTAAAACGTTCATATATTGATTGTAGTATTTTTGTAAAATATTGTATACTAATTTTATGGTTATTCCGTATGAACCAGTAAAAAAGACATATTCAATGAAATCATTACCCGAAGGAATTACTGGCGATTTTAAAGTGCCACATTTACAATCAAAAATTTGTGGAAATTGTGGCTATGATTTCAATGAATTTGTCAAAACTGGCTATCTTGGATGCTCTGATTGTTACCAATATTTCAAAAAAGAACTGGAGTCATATATCAATGAATATTGAAAATTTAATTATGACAACCCGAATCCGACTTGCACGTAATATCGCCCATGTACCATTTGACTGTAAAGATCGTAAATTCTTTACACACATCGCCGATAGTATTATATGTCAACGACCAGATTTAAAGGCTTACAAACTTAATGATTTATCAATCCGTGATAGTTTATTTGAGCAACATTTAATTAGCGCTGATTTTTTACGCAATGCAGACGTCGGCGTTTTAGTAAGCAATTATGATAACACAATTAATATTATGCTCGGAGAAGAAGATCACTTACGCATTCAAGCTATTACTAACCATTACGATTTGTGGCAAACCTATCAAACCGCGAAAAATATTGCCGACCAATTAGAAACCGACTTTGAAATTGCAAAAGATCCCAATTGGGGTTATTTGACCAAATGCCCTACTAACTTGGGCGGTGGGTTACGTGCTAGCGTAATGATTTATTTACCAGCACTAACTATTACTAAAAAGATTGCTGATGTGTTCAAAAAACTAGATAATCAAAAAATTACTATTCGTGGTGTATACGGAGAAAATAGTGATGCAAGTGGATGCATTTATCAAATATCCAATCAAAACTGTTTAACTATGTCCGATACGGAAGTAATAAAAATGATCAATCAAATTGTTACTAGTATTGCGACAACAGAATTAAACATGCAACGTGAACTATGGCAAAAGTCTCCTGATAAAATTATCGATAAAGTAATGCGCGCTTGGGGAATTTTAACCAATGCTCATCTGTTAACTAGTGATGAAGTAGTCGAACAATTAGTATGGATAAAACTCGGCATCGGATTTAAGATTTTATCTTTCCGTAATAATCGAATTGTTGATGACCTGTTTTTTATTACAAAACCGGCAACCATAATTACTAATCATCAACTACAAAATGCAAACCAAGTACAACGTGACCGTGAACGTGCTAAAGAAGTACGCGAAAAGTTACTTACTTTTCGGATGAAATAACCAATTTTAAATAAATTAAGTTGTGATTAATCTTTCAGTGTGTTAGCCTAATTTATTAGGATAACTTGAAAAGTTATGCTAATAAAAAAACTCAAAAAAAAGGAACCAAATATGAAAGACAAAAAACAAACTGTTCGTAAAGCCGTCATCCTTTGTGCAGGTAAAGGCACACGAATGATGCCCTACACTAAATCACAACCAAAGGAGATGTTGCCTGTCCAAACTACACCATTATTGCAAATTATTATTGATCAAGTAATTGAAGCTGGTATTAAAGAGATTTTTATTGTTATCAGTGACAACAAAGAGTGCATTATAAATCATTTTAACGGTATGTATCCCGATATTAAAATTTCCTATGGTAAACAATTAAAGATGGAAGGTACTGGTCCTGCTACAATGATTGCAAAGGACTTTATTAATCATGAACCATTCTTATTAATATTCCCTGACGAATTAATGTTAGAACAAAATCCATATAAAGTTTTGATTGATGATTTTAATCAACACCACGTTTCAGTATTGTCATCTTACCAGATCCCATTAGAAGTTGCTTATCGTTATGGTATCATTATTCCTAAAAAAGGTAATGACATTAAAGGTATTATTGAAAAACCTAAAGATAATCCACCATCTAATCTTGCATCGCTAGGTACTTATGTTTTAGTACCAGAGATTCTTGATTTGATTCCAGAACATAATGATGGCGAAAGTGAAATTTCTATTCCCAATGTAATTAACAAATTATCACAATTACGTCATATTGAATTAACAGGTAAACGCTTTGATTTAGGTAATCCATTGGGTTTAGCACAAGCAATGACTTATGCAACCTTGAAAGCTAAACCTGAATTTAAAACTTGGTTAGAAGATTTATTAAAGGAGCAAAAATAAAATGTTGAAATTTGGAACATCTGGCATTCGTGATTTAACAGAAAAATTACTAAAAGAACACGTAGCAAAGCAAATTGCAGAACAATTATCTGCTAAAGGTTGGCAAGAAGTTATCATCGGACGCGATGGACGTACTGGTAGCGAAAAATTAATGAATGAATTTATTAAGAATTTCACTGGCACTGTTCATAACCTAGGTATTGTAACCACTCCAGAAATAGCCGCACAAAATGGTTTAGCTATAATGATTACTGCCTCACATAACCCTTCGCAATATTGTGGTTTCAAGGTTTACGTAAATCACTTTGAATATAGCACATTGGATTTGCCACCCGTACCGGTATATAATAAATATAATTTATTACCTAAAGATATCATCATTGACTGTGCTAATGGTGGTTTAGGCCATAAATTACATTCACTTGGTTTTACCAACATTATCAATTACGATGGGGAAATTAACAAAGATTGTGGGGCTACACACCCAGAGTTCTTAACAAAATACTGCCAAGATCATCAATTGGAAATTGGTTTTTCGGTAGATGGTGATGCTGACCGTTTTATGATGTATTTAAATGACCACGTATTATCCAGCGAAGAAGTTACAACTATAATTGCTACACTACTTAATTTGCCAAATGTTGTAGTTGATGAAACAGTTAATACTGCCTTAAGTAAAAACTTCAATATTATCCGCAGTAAAGTTGGTGGACAAAATATTATTAAAACGATGCGAACCGCTCACGTTAATTTTGGTGCAGAAAAAAGTGGACATTACTATTTTGATAGTAATATTTGGACTTCGGACTCTCTTGATGCCATTATTTTAATAGCCAACGCTTACCACGAAAAAGGTTTGAATGGCTTATTAGATATTTTAAAAACCTACCATCCCTATTTCCAATTTAACCGCAATGTTAAAATTGAAGAATTACCAGCAAATTACGAAGAAATATTGGACAATTTTATTTTACCAAATGGTATGCGTAAAGTTATCCGAAAAAGTGGTACCGAACCATTATTACGGATTATGTTAGAAGGTAAAAAAGAAAAGCTTGTTATGAAAACCTGGCAATCACTAGCATCACGACTAAATATAAAATAAATTAGTAATGATATTTCTTCTTTTTAATCACCAAGAAGAAAACCGAGATAATTAGGGCTGTCACTTCAGCAAGGGTTATTGACCACCAAATTCCTTCTACCCCAAACCAAATTGGCAACAAAATTGCAGCTAATAATTTAAAGATTAGAGTACGTAATACCGAAATCACCGCCGATACTACGCCATTGTTTAATGCTGTAAAAAATGATGAAATAAAAATATTAACTCCTACGATTATAAAACCTAATGAAACAATCCGGAAAGCGTGAGCGGTCATATCCAACAATTCTGGCTTGTAACCAACGAAGATTTGTGTAAAAGGTTTTGATAAACAAAACGCTAAACTCATCATCACAAGACCAACAATCAAATTTAACCTTAAACTTTTCCTTAAGAGATTTTTTAATTCATTGTGATTTTCAGCACCGTAATGATAACTTATCACAGGCGCTGAACCGATTGTATAACCAATAAAGATAGCAATAAAAATATACTTAAGATACATTAATACTGCATATGCTGAAACCCCATCTGCACCGGCATATTTAATTAATTGCCAATTATAAACAATATTTACAATCGAACCTGATACATTTGAAAACAATTCTGATATTCCATTACCACAAGCGCACAACATCGGCTTAATTTCAAATCGAGTTTTGGTTAAGCGAAGTAAACTCTTGTTGCGTTTTGATAAAAAATAAAAAATGGGTAATATTCCTGCAACTGTTTGACTAATTCCAGTGGCAAATGCTGCTCCAATAATTCCCCAGTGGAATACCCCAATAAATAATGCATCTAAAACAATATTAGTAATGCCACCAGCCAAAGTAAAATAAAGTCCTAATTTTTGCTTTTCGGCTAATGGAAAGACGACCTGAAAAACATTTTGTAACATAAAACAAATAATAAACGATAAAACAATCCGGCCATAAATTACGCAATATTCTAAGGTATCCCCTTCTGCACCTAACAATCTCGCTACTGGACGTAAGGATATTGTGCTAACAATTGTTAAAATTGCACCTATCGTAACAGTTAAAATAACAATCATTGATAAATACTGATTAGCTTTCTCGCGCTGACCTTGTCCTAGGGTTTTACCAATTAGCGCTGTACCACCAGCACCAATCATAAAGCCAATACCACCTAAAATCATAATAAACGGGAAAATTAAATTAATGGCATTAAACGGAATTTGTCCAACATAATTTGAAACGAATACCCCATCAACAACGCAATAAATAGAGGAAAACACCATCATAATAATTGGTGGAATACAAAATTTAATTAATTTGCGATAAGTAAAATGATCAGAAAGTTTAATTTCCATTGTAATGCTCCTTGAACTAAGTTGTCATAAATTGTTTTATCGCTAATAGACACAAATCCACTGCTATATCAAATTGACAATTAATTATATTAATTTGTATCCGTCATTGTAGTTAGTTAATAATCGATTGTCAATTTAAAGTTAAAAACTTTTCCAACCAATTTGCTGTTAATTCAACTGAATCTAAATTAAGTCGTTCTTGAATTGAATGTGCACATAAAATTGTTGGCGAAATAATCACTGTATCTAAGTTTTCAATACGCTTCTGAAAGACACCACATTCAACTGCGATATGCATTTTAATTTTTTTAGCCAAAGGATTAGCGCTTTGTAAATCTTCCAACAACGAGGATTTTAATAATGTCGCAAATCCAGGTTGCGTGTCCTCAATTTCATAATCTAAATGGTGTTTATTACATAAATTTTGTAAATCTTTCAAAATTTCACTTTCCTTCTCTTTTATATTAGAACGAACTCCAATTTTAATTGTTCCTTTTTCGGTATTAATTTCGGATAAATTTTGTGATATTAAAACATTATCTTCTTTATCTTTTAATAAAACACCATACTGAAATTCCTTAATAAAATTCAATATGTTTTCACTTTGTTTTAAACCTTGTTGTGTCTTTTCAATTTTCAAAGTATCAATTTCCAATGTTGGATAAGTTTCCGCGTGATCATTAATAAAAGCTTTTACAATGGTGTCTACAGTCTCTTCATCAGATTTAGTTGCAAAAACCACAGTACTTTCTGATGGAATAACATTGAATTGATAACCACCAATCATTCGATTTAAAACAGCATCGGGTATGTGTTGTAACAAATCACTAATTAATTGATGACTATTACCACGGGCTTTGTCAATATCGAATCCCGAGTGCCCACCTAACAATCCTTTTAAAGTAATTCGAAACCAATTATAATCCGATTCTAATAATTGCATTTGAGTATTAAATTTGACCAAGAAATCAGTAAAACTGGCTGACGAAATTACGATAGCATTACTTTCAAATCCATCTAAACAAATTAACTTTTTACCCTTTAGTCTTGAAACATCAATATGGTAAACTCCATCCATTGTTGTTTCTTCAGAAGCTGTAAAAACTGCTTCAATATTACAAGGGATATCTGCATCTAATAATGCTAAAATTAATGCTACACCAATTCCATCATCAGCACCCAATGAAGTATCTTTAGCAAATAACCAATGATTCTTTTTAACTAACTTAACTCCCTTACGTTGCTTAGCACAAAAATGATTGTTTTTAGTTACATAAACCATATCAGTATGTGCTTGTAAAATTATTGGTTCTATATCAGCTGTTTTTTTATAAATAATTACATTATGATGTTTATCTTGATAAAATCGCAAATTATGTTTTCGAGCATAATCAACTAAATAATTTTGCATTCCCTGTTCATTTCCCGATTGACGTGGAATTGCAGCAATTTGCTTAAAATAGTCTAATACTAATTTAGTTAAATCGTTCATCTATTCCTCTTATCTTTCGTAACAAAAAACTGGTTTGGTAACGGTATCTACGGTATTATTTAACACACTCGTATAAACAACATTGCCATCATCTAATGTACGAATTCCCTTGGTAACGCCACCAACATCTTTATGACGTCCCATATAGATTAACGCTTGGTTTAAATTTTGCAAAGAAGTTGTTTCGTCATCCTTAATTAATTTAATCTCAGGATTTCTTTCCATTTGTACTGGATAATTAAAGAATGGACGATAAAGCATTACCGACAACCCTTCTTGCTTATTTTTATCATAATAGATTCCAATTAGATTTCCTTGTTGAGACAATGCTGCCAAACTTCTTTTATTATCGTAACTGACTTCATAACCAATCCCAACTACTTTACCAGTATCACAGCCAAACTCTGCTGTACCTTTAATTGCTAAACGAGAGAGTTTTGTTGCAATACCGTGCCCTTGAAAATCTGGTCGTACATACAGACCACCTAAAGTATAGATTGGACCTTTAACTTCTTTAATTGGCAAAGTAAAATATGGATAGTTTTCGGGAAATTGACGACTAACTGTTGAAGCAATCAATTCACCATCGTATCTTGCTCCAACTAGAACAAAACCTTTATCTAAATATTCATTTACACGTTCATAACTTAAGGGGTGCATTTTACTACGACTTCCATTGTAAGTATCATAAAATTTTGCGATTTCTTTTGCATCGTTTAAAATGCAGAACCGCAACTTACCAGGACCTAATATTGCGCAATTTTCTTTGTAGTTTTCAACTTCTACTTTTTCCGCGATATAGTCTTTTAATTCCATACCTTGTACCCCCTTTTATTCTTATTTAATTGTCATACTAATCAATAACTTATTTCATTTTCTCTTTATAATATCTCAACCTGTTTGTCAATACCCTTTGGCAAAAAAAATTAACAATTTTTTACAACAAAAAAATCCCGGTATAACCACCGAGATTTTTTACTTTATTTGGAGCGGGAAATGAGGTTCGAACTCACGACCTTCGCCTTGGCAAGGCGACGCACTACCGCTGTGCTACTCCCGCATTCGTATTGCCATTATGACATACCATTACTAAAAATACAAGCATTTTTTTTAATTATTTTTTCTAAATCCTATTGATTATTCTATATACATATAGTAAGATACCCGTATGAAAAAATTAAGACGTCTTAACAAAAAATTACTAGCAACAATTACATTAACTGGGGCTTTAGCAGGTATTACACCAGTTTATAGTAAAAACATAAAAAAGCAGAAAACTAATAATGAAGATAAAAACGACGTAACAGTCGAAGATATTTATTTTGAAGAAATCAAAAAGGAACCAATCGTTAGCACTAACATTGGAGGCAAAGTCGCCATTTTTGACAATGGTACAAGCGAATTTGGAACATATACCAAAGTTGATTCTGCTTTTCCATTAAAAAATAATTGGGCACTTACCACTGGCATTGAACTTGCAAATACTAAAGATGATTCATATTCGGCTTTAGGAGTTGATAATACTACTAATTTAGCTGCAGTTAACATTGGGATTCAAAAAGAATTTAAAAATGGTAATTTTTTTGATGTAACGGCAATTGGCGGAGTTGAATATCGTACCGAGAATTCAATGATTGTTTATAATGGTAACATTGCCTACCGCCACGAAAAGATGTGGCATACGCCATTTGGTGGTGAAATTACAATAGGTAAAAACGAAAAGAAAAACAAATCACAAGTTGACTTCACCGTATTATACGATCCGCAAGGAAATAAACTTCATTCTTCCGTCGGTATTGCTGCCGAACGTCGTTTAAAAAAAGCATCAGTCGGATTCGGCGTTAAATTTGATCGAGTAACTGATTTAGAAAAATAATCACAAATATTTTTGTTCCCTTACTCAATTGACGGTCTATACATCTTTTGTTAAAATTATTTTATGGTAAACCATATTACTGAAAAATTTAAGAATATTGGGAAAAAAATTGGTAAAGCAACTACCGGAGTTTTGGCTAGCACATTATTAGTAGGTTGTGTACCATCAGGAATGAGTGATTATTTTGCCGAAAATCCAATTGAACGCCCCGCCGATAATAATGGCATTACTTTTACTGAGCAAGAAGGTTTGGAGCAATTAAATTCAATTATTTGTTATGACTTAGATTTTGATCAGAACGAATCATCTGACGAAAAAATTGACGATACACAAAAAGAACAAGCAATTAAAAACGATATTTCTGGATATCTGATTAACGAAATTGAAAACAATAATAAACTATCTAATGCTTACAATAAACATAATCCTGTTATCAGTGCCTGTTTAGATATGATATCGTTGTCCTACTCTGGCAATCATCAACCCGATGATGTTCAAGCAATCAATGAAAAATACAATACAACATTCAGTTATAATTTACTGAAAAATACTGACAAATGTGATTACACCAATTTAGTATCTGAAGAGTTAGAAAATCAAACAATGTTACGTACATTAGATTATTATCAAAAGACCACGAAGAAACCTGTCGAACAAGTTGAAAACATTTTAGTGCAAAATTACCAACAAATGCATCTGATAATGGACCAAATCTATGCTTATAATGTCAGTGACCCAAATGATACGAAAGTTCAAGACTTAACCAATCAATTAAAAAATGCAGTTAATAATATAGTTGATAATTTACCTGAATCCGTCTGGGGCGATAAAAATGCGTGTTTCAATTTAGTTATCAAAAATGTTAGAATTCAAGCATTAAATCATTTATTGATTGTCACCAAAGAAAAAGGTCATAACATTGATGACATCGTAATCATTTTAACTGATACAATTAAAAACAATTCTACAACCGAAACTGAAAAGAGTTTATAAATTGTGAAATTTCAACTTTGCAAAAATTGTCAATATTTTTATCTAGCATATATTGACTATCTTAACAAAATTTGCTAAAATTCTAGTATGAAATTAAAGGATATTAACATTAACCAATCAAGTAAAAGATTCTTATGTGTAATTAGTATGTTGGGAGCGATGTGCTGTCCAGTATTCGCCAAGAATCCAACGGCTACAGAAAACAAAAAAGTTAATTTGGAAAAAGAATTATATAATAATGAAAAAGCATCAGAACTTTTATCCGATATATTATTCAATCAATATAATAAATTAAAAGATTTACCCGATGCTGAATTTAAAAAAGAAATTGTTAATTTGATAAAAGAAGTAAATGATGCTTATGTATCGTATGGTTGCTTCGCTTTGGCATTAGAAAATAAAAACCATAATATTGCCAACAAAGCTGGTCTATCAGATGAAAAAATGCAACAAATTGTTGAACGAAAAACTTCTGCACCAGTTGACGAACTAATTAAAGTTGTTAATGTTGAGATGCCCCACAAGAACCATATGTTTACTGACAGTGCAGCTTTAGTTAACTATGGTGCAAAAGAAGGTGTAATTGCTAGGTCAGATGAACGATATCCTGTTAATACTTATATTAAATTTAATGTTAACGGTAAGCGAGATGTTTGTGCAGAAAGTATTTCAGTTACCGATGCCTATATTAATGATTTTATTACTCTTGTATCGGCATATTATGATTATAAAGGTCAAGATGCTAACAAAATTAAAAATTCATTAATTAAAAATTTCAGCAAAATTATGACATTAGCATCAAAAGATAGTTTCACCAATGCAGATAAACAAACATTTGACGCTGCCCAAAATGAAATCTATAGTGTATTACCTAGCGAAATGTTTGGTGATTCTCAAATGTGCAAAGGTATCGTAACAAACATTGCATTGCCATATGCTACTACCCGTTTATTTACTAAATTAAAAAAATTAGGTCGTGATATTGATGAATGCATTGCAGATGGCCTTACTAAAAATGCTAAACACGCAAAAAAAGATGCCGAAAACAAAAAACAAATTGTTTACAGCAATGAAATTGATCCAAATGAAATCACAATTGGTGACTTTGTCTTTGTTGATGGAAGTATAAACCTTAACCCAGACCCCGATTTTAAACCATTTGATGGTTTCTCGATAGATGTCAAAAGTAAAATACCAGTTGATTCAACCAAATATTACGCAAATGGTGGTATCGGTTTTAAACAACAATGGGAAAATGGCAATGTTAAATCAAATACACTATTTGTAAATGTTGCAGGCGGTAGAAATTGGGCTAATGGTTCTCATACCGAATTACAACTTGAACCAGGTTTACAATTTTCTAGCGGGAAAAATAGTTTTAATTTAGGAGTAAATATAGCTCACTATGGAAGAAAATTAAACGATAACATTTCTTTGTATTGTGCTAGTTACAATAATTATAACTTTAATGAAAAGCAATTTAATTTAGGAATTGGTGGCGGCATAGTTTTTGATACAAAATATGGTAGATTCGGTGCGGGTATTGGCATCACATATCTTAATTCTAAAATAATCAAAGATTATGGAAAAAATTTAAATCATCCAATTCTAAATGATCCTTATGATAAAGGTGATATTAAAGATCAACCAATAATTGAAAAAGAAGGAACAGGTAATTTTTAATTTAGAAAGCGTGTCAAATGGCACGCTTTTTTGTTGATTTAAAAATCAATTTTTTCTTCACCCGAAAAGCATTTAAAATTGTTAATAATGTTACTCCAACATCACCGAATATTGCCAACCACATATTTGCTAATCCTACCGCCGATAGTACTAAAATACCAATTTTAACCATTATCGAAAAAACGATATTTTGTTTCACAATTTGCATTGTACGTCGTGCTAAACATTTAGCATCAATCAATCCACGTAAATCATCGTGCATTAGAATAATATCAGCAGCTTCAATCGCCGCATCACTACCAATGCCACCCATACTAATACCAACATCAGAACGCATTAAAACTGGTGCATCATTAGTTCCATCACCAACAAAACATAGAGTATCATTTATTTTTTTTGTTTCAAATAATTCTTCTACCGCACTTAATTTATCTTGTGGTAATAAATTGGCACGATAAATTGTCAATTTTAACGATGTTGCAACATCGGTAGCGACTGCCTCGTTATCACCTGTTAACATCACAGTTTTTGCAGGAATTTTATTTAGGTAATCCAATACTTCTCTAGTTTCGGTCTTGATTTCATCTTTAATGACAAGACAACCAACATAAGATTGATTATGGGCTACATATACTACTGTGCCAACTGATGGATACGGAACAAATTTTATGTGATGATTTTCTAACAGATGAGCATTACCACAATAAATTGTTTCATCATCTTTGGTTGCAATTACACCTGAACCAGCTACATTAGTTAGTGAATAACCATTGGGAATTTTGTGTTGATATGCAGCAACAATTGCACGAGCAATTGGGTGATTAGAATTTTGTTCAGCAATCGCTGCCAAAGCTAAAATTTCTTTTTGGTTTACCTTCGGTTCTATTGCAGTAATCGCAAAGTTACCTTTAGTTAGAGTACCCGTTTTGTCAAAGACAAAAATGTTTGCCCGGTTTAATTGTTCCAAATAATTAGAACCCTTAACTAAAATTCCATTTTTTGATGCAACACCCAAAGCCACAAAAAATGACAAAGGCACAGAAATTACCAAAGCACAAGGACAAGAAACTACCAAAAAGTTTAAAGCACGATACAATGATATACCCCAATCATTAATTATTAACCCAGTTAATATTGCCAATATGGCTGCTGCAGTAATTACAATTGGTGTGTAATAACGTGCAAATTTTGTAATAAAATTTTCTGTTTTTGATTTTTTTGAAGCTGCATTTTCGACTAAATCTAAAATTTTACTTGCAGTTGAATCATAAAATACTTTTGTAACACGCACTGTAATTTGTGTTGTTAAATTCACACAACCGCTCAATACTTCATCATTAACTTTCACTGAACGTGGCAACGATTCACCAGTCAAACTTTTCGTATCAAGATCAGAATTGCCTTTAACTATTACACCGTCTAAAGGAATCTTTTCACCAGGATTAACTATTATCAACGCCCCCAGTGCAACCTCATAAGGATCAACTTTCGTAATTTCATTATTAACTAACAAATTTGCATAATCCGGACGCAAATCAATTAGATGAGCGATTGAATTACGTGATTTACCTGTGGCATACTTTTGTAACCATTCACCAATTTGATAAAACAACAAAACAGCACAAGCTTCATCAAATCCATCTATGTTTTGACCAATCAAACCACGGTAAATTGCTAAACCAAATGCACCAAAAGTTGCAATTACCATTAAGAAATTTTCATCTAATAATTGCCCACGAAATAGATTGCGTATTGCCTTCCAAATCACATCATAGCCAACCAACAAATATACGACCAAATATAATCCTAAAGGCAACCAAAGACCATCTACGCCGTCAAAAACATTACCCAAATTAACAATCTTGTCAACGGTAAAAATTATTATGAATAAACCAAACGCAACTATAATGCGGATTAACTTCTTTTTCATAAACAACCTTTACATTATTATTTTACAATCAGGTTCTATCTTTTTACAGACTTTTACAACTTCTTGCATTACCGTTTCAAATTCATTTTCATCAGCTTCAATCACCATTTTTTGAGTTAAAAAATTTACCGATACGTGATTAATTGCATCAATTTTATTCAAGCAATGTTCCATCTTCGCTGCACAATTAGCACAATCTAAATCTTTTAAACGAAAAACTTTAGTCATTTTTTTCTTCTCCTTTCCTTATTGTTCTTTTACGTGTGTCATCCCACAATCCATAATTTGATTAACGTGATCATCATCTAAAGAATATTTAACTTCCTTACCTTCTTTAACACACTTGATCAATTTTGCTGCACGCAAAATCCATAATTGATGCGATACTGCTGAAATGCTCATATTTAAAATTTCAGCAATCTCTCCTACATATAAATCGCGCAAATGTAAACAATACAAAATTTTTGCACGCGTTGGATTACCAAACATTTTAAAGAATTCAGTTAAATTATATACATCTTGGTCATCTGGCAATTGTTGTCGAATATCATCAACTTTATCCACATTAACTCCTTTGATTATTTGAACACTTTTTCAAATGTTCTAATATTATAATATATGCCAATAAAGTTATTGTCAATCATATTTTGATTTTGAAAAAAATATAAAATCTATTATTTTATAGTAGTTTTAAAAATTCGGCAAAATTTTTAATTTTATAATCTGAAAGTTCGTCAATCGATTTTTGACTTAATTTTGCATAATTATCCGGAATATTTAACACTTCAATTCCTGCTCTTTTAGCTGATAAAATACCTTCAATAGAGTCTTCTACAACAAGACATTCTTCCTTTTTTAGTTTTAATATTTCTAACGATTTTTGATAAATCTGTGGACTAGGTTTCTTTTCACTAATTTCATCATTAGTAATAATATAATCAAAAATATCATCAAACTTTGCTTTACGAATTAAGTTTTGATTTTTCATATTGTAATTTTCAATTGTTCTTCTGGCTGTGGTTGTTGCCAATACTAATTTATATCCAAGCTGTTTGAGTCGCTTCAACACTTTATCCGCATTTTCCTTATAATCAACTTGATTAATAATATAATCCAATGCTATTTCTCGACGACGATTAATCACATAATCCACATCTTTTGTTATCTTATATTTTTTTATTAAAAAAATCACATAGTTTTCATAAACTTTTCCATCATTATGGTTATTGATGAAATTTTCTCGATCAAATTGAATTATTTCTAAATCAATATCAAGTCCACAAAATTCTTTTATTGATAATTGATCAATTTTATTCCAAATACCGACAGTGTCCGCCAAAGTACCATCAAAATCAAAAATTATTGCTTTCTTGTTTTTAAGAAAATCTACCATATTATTTTTTATGTTAGCATCAATAGTTAACGATGACAAGAATATTTCTTTTTGTGGTGTTTCCGCCGTGGCTCGAACACGGGACCCTCGCCTTAGAAGGGCGATGCTCTATCCAACTGAGCTACGGAAACATTAAAACATAATAGCAATAAAAAGCAATTTTGTAAAGTGTCAGAAAAGCTTTTTAACAACATAAAATAAATAGTGGAAAATATCTACACATCTAATTTAAATTTCATAACTCAAACTGGCATAGTTATTGTTGAAATCTATGGTAATGGTTGTATGAATTGTCAAATTATGTCGCCTATTCTGACACAATTAGAAGCAACTATGCCCTACATTCGTTTTTATCGTGTCAATGCTGATACCTATTCCAACTTAGTACAAAAATATAATATTACATCGCTACCAAGCCTTTTATTGTTTCGAAACGGCTATCTCCTGACAACAATTATCGGTGTAAAATCAGTAGCAATTTTACGTAACAGCATTGAAAGAATTTTATTTTCCTAATAATAACGGTTGAATCTGTTGGCCTTTTAAAGCCGAATCAATAGTTGGTAAAACTTGATTGAAATCACAAATACACGAGTAAGGTTTTGCTTCTGAATTATCTTGACCAAACGGCACAAAATAATAATTACGACGATTCAATAATTCACCAATATTTTTAGCATTACCAGATAGTGCATCATTAGTTGCTAAACCAATTACACAAGGTTTATTATTTCGTAATAACGCTTTTACGGCCATTAAAACACAAGTATCAGTAATACCATTAGCCAATTTTGCAATAGTATTTCCAGTTGCTGGAAATACCACACTACCACATAAATTAGAAATACTGGACAAACGCTCTGCCCCAGCAATTGTTGTAATAATATCGTTGCCAGTTAAACGGCGAATTTCACTTTGAAAAGTTAGATTATCAACAAAACGATTTGGCACATTAGCATTTGGTGAAACAACCGGATAAATTTTATAATGTTGTACTATAGTTTCAAGAATTGGTAACAACTTTGAAAAACTACACGCACTGCCTGTAATACATAACACCAATGCTGGTTTGGTATTCTTTTCTAAATAACGCTGAATACATTCATAAACAATAATAGCAGCAGCTTTTGGATAATATTTTCCTGGTAATCCAGGTAAAATCTGATATTTAAATTTCTGCCGATCAACTCCATTCCAATCAAAACCATATGGTGCAGACGCTAAATCATAAATTGTTTGTTTTGTACGATGTTGTTGCCATTCAACTGGCTTAATCAACGGACTTGGAATTGTATTAACGATAACTGGAAAACTAGCAAATGGCGCAGTTTTAAAATAAGCACGTTTGCCATATTTAGATATCAGTTCATCCTTTTTATGCCAATTAAAATTTAAAATTGAAATTGTCCAATCCTGAAAAACGTTTATAAGTGCCGATGTTAGTTTTCCGGCACCACAAAACAAAATTTTCTTATTTCGGTTGTGATATATTTGATCAACTATTTGTCTAAACGCTTTCGCTGTCAGTTGATTATTCTCAATAATAAATTGATTATCCTCATTTAAACTAACATACGTAACATCAGTAGGTAGATTATCAACTAATAATTGATAACCAAAAACTATACTTCCTTTTACCACATTTTGCCAAAAATCTTGAGTTAATGAAATTCGCGGTTCTAAATAATAAATTCCTTTTTGATCACATTTTTCACTAAAATCAAATGCCTTATATCCCTGATTGATGAATAATTGTTTTAGCTCTACAACTCGTCCATCAGTACTGCTTTGGTTGAAACGAAAAACATATTCCATAATTATGAATATGATATAATTGTGGAAATAGTCAAATTTGGCGGCTCATCTATGGCGACACCAACGACGATTAAACTGTGTCGCGATATTGTTTTCAACAATCGCGCATTACAAGCTGTTGTTGTTTCTGCCCCTGGTGCTTATGGCGTTTATGAAACAAAAATCACTGATGATTTAATCCGTTACACAAAAGGTGCACCAATCCTAAAATCAATTTTTAAACGATTTAATGATTTAGCACTAGAATTATTAACACAACCCCAATATCAAATTTTTCTTAGTATTCTACACCAGACGCACAAGGAAATACTTAATACCACTCACGATTATAATTTCATTATATCACGTGGTGAATATTTATCCGCAAAATTATTTGCTTTATATCTCGGTTACCAATTTATTGATGCAAAAGATATTCTAATTATCAACTCAGATGCAACAATTAATTTAACAGCAACAAAACAACGAATCAAGAAGAATCGTCTAAAACAAAATTTACCATTTGTAATTGGTGGTTTTTATGGACAACGAAATGGTAAAATTGCACTCTTCACACGCGGTGGTAGCGATTATACTGGTGCTATTTTAGCAACATTAATGAACGCTGATATTTACAAGAATTACACTGATACAAATGGTATTCAAACAGCTAATCCACGTTTGGTCAATAATACAATGACTATTCCGTGTTTAGATTTTAATTCACTAGATATTTTAACTCACAATGGTGCCGGAATAATTCACGAAAACGTGGCTAAATTATTAGAAAAATATCATACCCCATTACGCGTCGATAATACTTTTAATCCTAATAAAAAATATACCGAAGTACATAGTACCCGCTGTCGGAACTGTAAAAACAACTTCTTTTGTATTACACAAAAAAGTAATCAGATTTTATTAGTTAAAAAAAAGGATGGTAAACATATTACCATCCAAAAATTCAAAAGCACACCATCAAACCTAATTACTGATATGCAAAAATTACATCAAGAAACTTTAAAACAATTATAAAACATATTTATGTAAATCAAATTTCTTGATTAATTGTTTCATATTTTTCTCAACGAAGGCCTTGTCAATAACAATTGTTTCTTTTTCCGTAGATTTCTTACTACCAGCATTAAACAAAACATCTTCTAACAATTGTTCCATAATCGAATGCAAACGTCGTGCACCTAAATTTTCATTAGTTTCGTTTTCATTCTCAGCTAATTCCGCAACTAACATTAATGCATCTTTTTCAAATTTCAATTCAACATTATCAACTGCTAATAATTCTTGATATTGTTTTGTAATAGCATTGTCGGGTTGTGTTAAAATCTTATAGAAATCATCCTTATTTAAAGAATTTAATTCGACACGGATTGGGAAACGACCTTGTAATTCGGGAATTAAATCGTCAATTTTGCTAACGTGAAATGCACCTGCCGCGATAAACAAAATATAATCAGTCTTAATCATACCATATTTTGTTTGCACAGTACAACCTTCAACGATTGGTAAAATATCACGTTGCACACCCTCACGACTAACTTCAGGACCATTACCACCACCAGTTGCACCAATTTTATCAATTTCATCGATAAAGATGATACCGCTTTGTTCCGCTAAAGCAATTCCCTCAGCATTAATTGTATCTTTATCAATCAACTTACTACATTCTTCCTCAATAAAAATTTCACGTGCTGCACTAACAGTCATAGTTTTCTTTTTAGTTTGTTTAGGAAAGAAACCAGGAGCAACTTTATCAAAAATTGAACCAATTTCAATACCGACACCCATACCCACCGGAATGTCTACCATTGGTTTCATTTCGCGTACAACATCAAACTCAATTAAGAAATTTTCCAGTTTACCATCACGATATTCATTCAATGATTGTTCATATAATAAATTTTCTGCGATGTCCGTAACTTTCTTTTTCTTTTCGGCAACAATTGCATTAACAATTCGTTTTTCTACAATAGCTTCAGCTTTCTTTTTAACTTCAGCATATTTAGCATCACGAACCATTCGAATTGCTACTTCAACCAAGTCGCGAATCATACTTTCAACATCACGTCCGACATAACCTACTTCAGTATATTTTGTGGCTTCAACTTTAATAAAAGGTGCACCAACCAATTTTGATAATCGACGTGCAATCTCAGTTTTACCAACTCCGGTTGGACCTTTCATAATAATGTTTTTTGGTGTAATTTCGTCGGCAATCGCCTTTGGCAATTGTGAACGACGATAACGATTACGTAATGCAATTGCTACTACACGTTTAGCTTGCTTTTGACCAATAACATAACGGTCAAGTTGATCTACAATATCCTTTGGGAAAATGTCCATAAATTAAACCTCCTTACTAAATGACATTATTTTAATACATTTTACAAATTTCCGCAATTATTATATCATTATAATGATTAAATAATAATTGGGGGAAAACAATGAACGATTTTTTCAAGCGTAATCTTGTTTGGATAGCAATTCTGCTTTGCGTCGCAGGAATTGTGCTATCAATTATTGGTATTCCAGCCGGCAATCCAATTTTCTTTTTTGTTGGCATAGTCTTATCTTTACCAACTGTTGGATACCTAATCTATCACGTATTTTTCTACCACGAAAAACCAGAATTAAACCTAAATCCTACAACTACTAAAATTAGTACCTCCAATATTACATCAATTGTTAATAAACGCAAAGATGTTTTATTAAAAGATGAAATTAGTGATGACGATGATTTAGAACCATTTTACAATGGTTACGCTGATGATGAAGAAATTGCTAAACGTTTACGCGAAGCCAACGACGAAACACACCACCGTTCTAAATTCAACATACCAGAAATAGTTTTACCAGATTTTGATCTTAATCAACATAAAACCATCGATCAAACTACTGCCATAGAAAACACTACTAATGAAGAACTTCTCCGTCAACGTGAAGAAGCCTCCACTGCACCAGCATTCTTTACTACTGAAGTTCCGGCTGAATTAATTAAGAACGAAACAATTAATGAAAATATTTCCGAACTCGAAAAATTAGAAAATACTATTGAAAGCAACAATATTAATAATTCTGACAAGAATAAATCAAATACTAATTTGGAAAAACCTTATACATTTGCGATTGATGATTTTGACACATTACAATCAATGGAATTGAATGAACCAGAAATGATTATTGAAAGACAACCAGCAACCGAAATTACATCAACACCGGCATCTGAATCCGTCGTCAAACCGATGTTCGAGAAAACAGTCGAAGAATCCGTAGAAGCCGAAGAACCTTCACTTGATGACCCAACATTTATCTTACCAACCGAACCAATAATGCCACGTCTACCTAAAGAACAACCCACACAACAACCACAATTAACTCCTGTCGATTTAACCAATGCTAAAGTTGTTCATATCAATACTGAAACCGCAGAATTACGTAAACAAAAAATTCAAGAGAAAAAAGTCTTATTATCACAACCAAATTTGGAACGTTATTTCCAACGTTACTTTATCGAAACTGCAGCGTGTTTCCTAATGGACCGCACCATATACAAAGACAAAAACGGAATTGCACCTTACAATAAATTCGCAGTCAACAAAGATACCAATTTGCCCGAATATACAATGTCTGCGACCCAAGGCAAACTTTATAAGTTTTGTACCTATTTAGTTGATGCTGAACGTTTTATTACTCACCAATATCTCTATAACGATTTTGTTGCCGCCATTGAACAAGGTGTTTCCTTGTCGCGTATCAGTGAAACCTTACACCCGTTATACCGCAAAAAATACAAAAAAGATTTTGTCTTGAATTTAGCACACCGCGAAGACTGGGATAACGTAATGATTTTGGTTTATAATCATTACTTATTAAGTAACAACAATTTCAAAGATGTCTTCACACACGTTCCGTTTGAAATTCCATTTGCCTATAACGACGAAAACATTGTTGATTACTTAAAAGATCCGGAATTACAAGAACGTTTTTCCGAAAAATACTCCGCCCTTGACGAAATGGGTATTCCAACTTTCTGGGATGCACTCTACATTTGTTTTATCAATTCAATCAAACAAAAATTAACCATTGAACAAATGGAAAATGCGGTCTTGCGTGAATATAAAAAGATCGTCCGCTCCTTAAAACGCATCGACAATACCCGTCGCAAAGCCTTAAAGAAGGCATCATAAAAGAAAATATAAACAAAGTACACAAAACTTTATTTAATATAATATTTTAAGAAATTGTCTTTAATTTGATTAAAAATAAACTTTATTGTTACTGTGTCAAACTGAACAGAAGCTTTTCTGTCATAATGAGAACCAAATTCCCTATCAACATAAATTGTTCCGTTTATATTTACTGGATTTTTGTATCTAGGTCTAATGTGTATGTGAACGTGTGGATTTGGATTTTCTTCTGAGTATACGTTATTCATATTACAAGCCCAATTTAACATTGTGCAACCAAATAAATCTTTAAGTTCATTCTCAACAGCAGATAACATATTTCTTAAATCAATGATTTCATCATCAGATAATTTAGAAAAATTATCAATATGCCGATTAGTATTTAATATGCAACGACCCAAATAATCTTGTTTATGAAAAACAAGTGTCCAGAATTTTCCTTTATATAAAACTTTACTTTCATCTGGGGTGCAATAATAACAATCCATCGAATCGAAATATATCCTTATATAAAATTTACAACTCTTCAATCGTTAAATTTTTATTAGTGAAAATACAAATGTCGCTGGCAACATTCATTGCTTCTTGTGCGATTTCACGTGCGGTCATTTTAGTATTCTTCATTAATGCTTTTGCAGCTGCCAAAGCATAGTTACCACCGCTACCAACCGCCACACAGCCACCATCAGGTTCAATGACGTTGCCATCACCACTCAACAACAAGACACGTTCTTTATCGGCAACAATCATCATTGCTTCCAATTTACCAAGTGCACGGTCGGTACGCCAAGTTTGTGCCAATTCGACTGCCGAACGTAATAAGTTTCCAGAATGCTTTTGCAACATTTCTTCAAATTTATTACATAGAGTGAAAGCATCTGCAACAGAGCCGGCAAAACCAGCCACAACTTTATCATCATATAAACGACGAACCTTGACAGCATTTCCTTTCAAAATTACAGATTCGCCAGCGGTAACCTGACCATCACCTGCTACGACCGTTTTATTGTCGCGTTTTACCGCAATAATTGTTGTTCCGTGTAATTCCATTTTAATCTCCTTTTATTGACAATTACGATTACTACATTTTACTACATCTTTGATTTTTACCAAAGGACTTTTGCATTTCGGGCATAATTCACCGGTAGGTTCATCAAACGCTACAAAATCACAATTTGGATATCCTGAACAGCCATAAAAATATTTACCTTTCTTGCTACGACGTTTATAAATATCTTTACCGCATTTTGGACATTTACAAACAGGTTTTTCAAATGGCTTTGTAGTTTTACATTCCGGATAACCACTACAAGCCAAGAATTTACCATAACGACTCTCACGAATCAACATCACACGACCACAATTTGGACAATGTTCATCACTTTCAACTGGTTTAATGCGATTAGCCGCACCATCGTTTGCACGAACCTCGTCAACAACTTTTATAAAAGGTTTATAAAAGTTGTCAACAACAGTTACCCAATCAATTCCATCTGCAGCGATATCATCCAATTTATCTTCCATATCTGCAGTAAAACCAGTATTCATAATTTCAGGAAAATATTGGATTAACCAATCCACAACCAAACAGCCTAATTCGGTCGGTTTCAACGCTTTACCGTCTTTTTCAATATACAAACGTGCAAACAAAGTCGCCACTGTTGGCGTATAAGTTGCTGGACGACCAATACCCTTTTCTTCCATTACTTTAACCAGAGTAGCTTCTGTATAACGTGCTGGAGGTTGTGTGAATTTTTGTGCAAATTCTAATTTTTTAAAGTTCAATTGGTCACCAATATTAATATCAGGTAAAATTGCCGCACTTTCACCTGCATCATCTTCGTTTTCTTTTTCGGTTTCTTCCTTTGTTTTACTATTGCTACCGCCATAAACTGCTAACCAACCATCAAATAATGGCGTACGACCAGTAACGCGGAATATATAATTATTTGCATCAATATCAACACGAACGCTATTAAATGTAGCTTCTGCCATTTGTGAAGCAATAAAACGATTATAAATTAAACGGTAAAGTTTTGCTTCATCTGGTTTACAATATTTATCAGCCTCGTCAGGCGTAATATCTAAATGTGTTGGACGAATCGCTTCGTGGGCATCTTGTGCTGATTTTTTTGTTTTATAAATATTTGGAGTTTCTGGTACAAAATTTGCACCATATTTTTGCGTAATATATTCCTTGGCAGCCGTTTGTGCTTCTGCGGAAACACGGACACTATCTGTACGAATATAAGTTACCAATGCTGTCATACCGCGAGCACCCATATGAACACCTTGATACAACGTTTGTGCTGCCATCGTAGTGCGTTTTAATGATAAACCTAATTTAGCACCAGCATCTTGTTGCATTGAACTAGTAGTAAATGGCGCCGGAGCATGACGTTTTGTAACCGATTTTTTTACATCTTTTGCTGTATATTTTGCTTCTTTAAGCGCCGAAACAATTTGTTGTACTTGTGCTTCATTGGCAGGTTTCAATCGTTTTCCATCTGGCCCATAATACAAAGCCGCACGGAATTTCATTTTATCTTTTTCAAGATTAGCCCAAAAATCCCAATACTCTTCTGGTTTGAAATTTTGAATCTCACGTTCACGTTCAACTACCAATTTCAAAGTAACACTTTGCACACGACCAGCCGATAAACCAGATTTAATTTTCTTTGATAGAACAGGTGACAATTTATAGCCGACCAATCGATCCAAAACACGACGTGCAGTTTGTGCATAAACTAAGTTCATATCAATCGGTCTTGGTTTAGTTAAAGCTTGATTAATTGCATTCTTCGTAATTTCATTAAATTCAATACGTTGTGCTTTAGCTGGATCAATCCCCAAAATATAAGTCAAATGATATGCAATTGCTTCACCCTCACGATCCGGGTCAGTTGCAATTAAAACGGATTCAGCTTTGGCCGCTGTTTCCTTTAACGACTTAACAACATCTTTTTTATCTGATGTAATTACATATTGTGGCTCATAACCATTTTCGACATCGACAGATAATTCACGTTTTTTTAAATCGCGAAAATGTCCACCAGTTGCCATAACTTGATATCCGTTACCCAGGTATTTCTTAATTGTGTCTTTTTTACCAATACCCTCAATAATTACTAGTTTCATTAACCTCCTACCTCATTACTTAGCAATAAAATAATTGCCTGGCAATTTCTCTATTAAACCAATCATTTCCATATTTGTCAAGAGTGTTGACAACTGTGGAACAGACAAACCACTTTCCATAACTAAATCATCAAAGTGAATTTCATCAGTTTTCAAAATATTTAAAATTTTCTGTTGATCCATAGTAATTTGTTTTACTGGTTGTAATTGACTTGAACTTTTATGTCCAGTTAAATTTTTAATCAAATCAGCCGCATTAGTAATCATTTTTGCACCGTGGTTGGCAATTAAATCATTAGTACCTTGACTAGCATAACAATTAATATTGCCAGGAACAGCATAAACAACACGCTGTAGAGTTTGTGCCTTACGGATAGTAATTAGTGTTCCACTATGTAAATCGGCCTCTACGGCGATTACAGCCCGTCCTAGTGCTGCTACAATGCGATTTCGTTGTGGGAAAGTTGACTTGTCACCGTGAAAATCTGGTGGATATTCTGATATTAATAATCCAGTGTTGGCAATTTTATTCTGCAACTCTTTATTAATAATTGGATAATAAACATTAATACCATTACCTAATACAGCAATAGTTTTTTCGCCTGCTCCTTGATGTGCTGCAGTATCAATTCCTTCTGCCAACCCCGAAACCACAACAAAACCTGCTTCTGCACAATGAGTTGCCAAATCTTTAGCAACCATCAAACCATATCGTGTACAATCACGTGTTCCAACAATTGAAACCATTGGATGGTTTAATAAATTTAAATTACCTTTAACATACAATTGTTTTGGCGGATCTTTTAAATCTAATAAAGATTTTGGATAATTACTATCACCTAACCGAATTGTTTGAATTTCATTCATTTACACCTCGATTAAAACGGTCCAAACTTCGATAAGAAATTGCTTCAGTTAAATGTTCAGGTAAAATTTCAGGTGAACCCGCCAAATCAGCAATGGTACGTGCCACTTTCAAAATTCGCGTATAGGCACGTGCTGATAAATTTAGATTCTCAAAAGCAGATTTTAAAATATTTTCACCTTCGCTACTTAACTTACAATATTTTTTTACCATTGCCGCATCCATTGTCGCATTATTATGAATTAAAGTTTCAGCAAAACGTTGATTTTGAATTGCTCGTGCCGCAGTAACTCTTTTGCGAATTGTCGCGCTATCTTCTGCTAATTTATCGTTAGTTAAATCGTTATAAGTAACTTGATCAACTTCAATATGTAAATCAATCCGATCTAATAATGGCCCAGAAATCTTACCAAGATAGTGCTGAATTTTTGATTGTGTACATTTACAACGTTTTATGCGACTGCCATAATAACCACACGGACACGGGTTCATACTAGCCACCAAAACAAATGAAGCCGGGTATTCAACTGTCATTGCTGCACGTGAAATCATAATGCTATGATTCTCTAAAGGCTGACGCAATAATTCCAAACAGCCACGATTATATTCAGGCATTTCATCAAGAAACAAAACACCATTATGAGCTAAAGAAATTTCTCCAGGACGGGCGAATTTACCACCACCCGCCAATGAAACTGTTGAAGCTGTGTGATGTGGGCAACGAAAAGGGCGCGTTAATACAATTCCGTGTTCTGCATCTAATAATCCGGCACAACTATGAATTTTAGTTGTTTCCATACTTTCATTAAAAGTCATTGGTGGCAATATTGTTTGAAAACATTTTGCTAACATCGTTTTACCACTACCAGGTGGTCCAATTAATATGATATTATGACCACCCGCGGCAGCAATCTCCAATGCTCGTTTAGCAACAAATTGACCACGAACATATTTCATATCACACGGATACACTGCATCTGCTAATAAAGTTTCAAAATTAGCAGTTTGAACTTGACACAATGGTGTTGCATCTATCATATCTCCAGCAAAATAATCAACAACATCAGCTAAATTACGAGCCGTGTAAACATTAATACCCGATACGAAGGCAGCTTCATTATAATTATCTGTAGGAATAATTACGTTTTTAATTTTATGTTCTACCGCCGTTAATAATGCAGGTAAAACTCCATTTACTCTTCGCAGTTCACCATTTAAAGATAATTCACCTAAAAAAGCCCAATCTTTTAAGGATTTAGTAATTACTCGTGTATTTGCCAAAATCCCAACAGCAATTGGCAAATCATAAATTGCACCTTCTTTTTTAGCCGAAGCAGGAGCTAGATTAATTATCACATTACCTATTGGAAATTTATAATCACAATTTAAAATTGCGCTCTTAACACGTTCTTTACCTTCTTTTACCGCATTATCAGGTAAACCGACTAATGTATATCCGGGCAAACCCTTAGCAATATCAACTTCGACATCGACAATATAACCATTAACTCCGGTAATTCCAAAACTTTTAATTGCAATCACTAGTAAAAAAATTACAACAAAGTGGCAGTAAAGTAAACTAAATTAAATTTATTATGTTAAATTAACCCCGATTTCGACGAATTACATTAAATTTCGACAAAAAACTAACAAGTTTCGACTTTGTTCGCGATTGTCGAATTGTGCAATAACCAATATCTTGAAATCATAACCATAAAAATAAAAGGAGAAAAACAAATTATGGAAAACAAAGTTTACCTTTACGGATTGGTGGTCACTAACCCAACCCCTTGCGACGATTATTATGGTAGTGAGTACTGTAACATTCAAATGTCAGTACGTCGTTTATCAAGTATTATTGACACTATTCCTGTCACTTTACATCGTGATTTAGTCGAACAATACGATGTCAAGTTGGGCGATAATTTAGCAATCATTGGTGAATTTCGCAGTTATAATAAAATTGAAAACAATCGCAGTCGATTAATGTTAACTGTATATGTAACTGAAATTACCGATGATATTGATACAACAAACCCCAATATAATTGAATTAGCTGGTTACATATGCAAAGCCCCAGTATATCGTACTACTCCATTTAATCGTGAAATTGCGGATTTATTAATTGCTTGCAACCGCAGTGGTAACAAAAGCGATTATTTGCCAGCAATTGCTTGGGGTCGTAACGCACGATTTGCTAAAAACATTATGGTTGGCGAACAAGTACACATCTATGGGCGCATTCAAAGCCGAGATTATCAAAAACGCTTAGACAACGGCGATGTACAAACACGTACTGCCTACGAAATTTCAATTAACCAAATTGATTGCGAAAATGCAAATTCACAAAATGGTGATACAAATTTTATTTTAAGTAATCAATAATCTTATTTGTACCATCAATCCAAGTTTGCCTACCACAATTAACAATATAACGTTGGCGGTCACGATAAACTTGTCCTAACATTTTTATTAAATCAGGTCCGTTTAATGATTCCTGAAGTAAAACTTCACACACACCAAGTTGATGTAAAAAATTAGCATTTTGAATTTGATCACCGCGACTTTCATTTTTTGGTAACGGAACATATATTGCTGGTTTTTGCAAAGCCAATAATTCCGATACTGTACCTGAACCAGACCGAGTTAAAACCACGTCTGCCCACGCAAAAGCATTCTGTGGTGCATCAATAAATTCTAATTGCTGATAATTTGAACAATGGTATTTACCATTTGATTTACCTTTACCAGTAATGTGCAATACATTCCATTGTTGACATAGTCCAGATAAATTTGACCAAATTATATCATTAATAGCGGTTGACCCTAAACTTCCACCCATAACTAATAAGTTTGGCTTCCCATTAATTGGTAACTTAATTTGTTTCGGATCACCTTTATAAATACTTTGACGAATAATCGCACCAGTCTGTACCATTTGGGAATATTTATTTTCCTTTAATGGGAAAGTTGTACAAAGTACTTGGCATTTTTTTGCTGTTAAACGGTTAGCCAATCCTAATGACATATCACTTTCGTGAGCAACAATTTTAATCCTCAAATGAGATGCAGCCATTACCACTGGTAAAGCCACAAATCCACCTTTTGAAAAAACAATGTCAGGTTTTAATTGACGTAAAATCCTTTTAGCATCATTAATTCCTTTAAATAACTTAAAAGGAATTAATAAATTTTTCAAAGTTAATTTACGACGCAATTTAACTGTCGTTATTTCATAATAAGACAATCCATTTTGCATCGCGATTGTCTTTTCAATACCATTACCACCGATATATACAATACGATCATAATACAATTTTAAATACGGTAATAAAGCCATTTGTGGTAAAACGTGTCCTGCCGTACCACCACCTGTTAATACTATGGTTCGCATACTATATTATTTATATGTGTTTTAACCGATTTCTATTGAAGAAATTTTTCCTGCTGTTAATTTAAATGCTTCAAGGCCATTAATATTTTTATTCCAAAATAATTCTTTATTACGTAATTTACGGAAAGCATTATTAAACATAATATTCACAGTTACAGTTTTAGTTGGCATAATTTTTAATGTCAATTTACCTTTATTCACATCCCAATTCATTGAAACTTTAGCTGCAAAATCAGTTGCTAAATTCTTCACACTACCTGTCATTAAAGGTTCAATTAAAATTGGCAATATTTTCAAAGTATTCATTGAACTTTGAATAATACAATCCGTAATTACAGTACCGACACCCATTGAAACTGCAATGTCTAAATTAGGTTTATCATTGTTTGTCATACCAGAACCACGCCAGTCATTTGATAAAAACAATCCTGATGGCGTAGCCGAACTGTTTACCGTTTTAACCAATAAGTTTTTAACCTCGGCTACATCTCCTGCATAAGCTAATTGACACGCTGCCATCACTAAATTACGAGTTGGTTGGAATGAAGCAGCATTACGTACACGGGCTTTAACTGCATTTGCACTAGCGACCGTAGCAGCAATCTCAGCTTCAGGACTTGCCCCTTGAATCATTGCTGGACGATAAGTAATTTGTGGATCATTTACCATAAAGTTCTTTAATGGGTACAAACCATAACCGTGCATTACACCAGCGTTTTCAACCTTATCAATAAAAACAGAATTAGTATATTCTTTTAAACATCCATCACCATTCACTGTAAATGTTGGAATTTTAGTCAACATATCTTGCCAAACAGCCACATCATCTTTAGCCGTATTTAATAACTTTGCAGCATTAACTAAATTATTTAATAAAGTTTGCAAAGCTAAGAAGTCAATGGTCGACGACGAAGACAACGCAAAATTAACCAATGGACGTCCAGCAACCAAATTACCAGGTGTCGCATTCGGACTGTAACTTGGTATAGTAACGTATTTACCCGATGCATCTAATTTTAAGAAATCTGAATAGAAATCAAAAACACCGCGCATAAATGGAAAAATTTTACTACGTAATACTTTCTCATCCCCAGTAACCAAATAGTAATCGTAAAACATATTTGCAGCCAAAGCCGATGAAGCAATAAAGTGCAATGTTGCTGAATCGACTGCACCAAATGTCGCTGAATCCATAGCCGTAATTCGTGGCACAAAATAACCCCGCATACCATATACACGAGCTGCATTCTTTTTCAAATCAGATTCATAATTCATATAAAAATCCAATAATTTTAGCAAAGCCCCTGGCGTAAATGATTTCATCACACCCGAATATAATAGTTGAGCTACACCATCCAAAGCCGCTACTCCGTTATCACACTGATTATCTGCACACCATAAGCCAGCCGGAGTTAACAAAGCACCATCCAAACATAAAGACAGATATTTAGCAAAATTCCACATTCTTTCTAATAATTCTGCTGGTAATTCATTATTATTAGTTCTTTCAATGTATTCTTTAAAATCCGCATCTGTTTTAGCAGTATTTAATTCCAAATTGGTTTCTTCAAATGCTTTTTTAAAAGGTACAGCATTACGAGTAGCAATTTTATTATAACTATCTTTAATTAAAGACAATTCCATCTTGATTTTATTAAATTCTGTGCTTGCATCGGCATTAACAAATGGTTTAGCCAAAATGGTTAGTTCATTAACATCTTTCAATGTTACCACATTCCCAGCAACATTAACATTACCGCCAGCAATAATTAAACGCACCACTAAACCATAATCACGACCATTCTCACTGCGTGAACTGAAATAGAAGTAGCCATTTTCATATTTTACTTGGTTAAATTTACAACCAATATCACAAGGCTGTAATTGAATCGTTACACGAACTTTACCGTTAGTCTTTGTCACGTGATAAGCAATTACATCAGTTGACTTAGCGAGTGAAAGACGACGTACGGTTTGTTCTTTTTCATCGGCATTAAAACTTACCGCCAACTCTCCGTTTTTCATATCAGTCAAACGTTCATAATTGGTAATCACACCAGTATTATAAAAATCCAACTTCACTTTTACCATTGGCTTAGGCTGTGCCGGCGCTAAATGACAATTTTTCTTAATGAATGATTTTTCCAAGATTTCTTCGGCTTCCAGCATTTTTCCATCGGCAAACTTCTTTCGTAAAGTTAGAAAATCATCGCTGACATCTTGTAAAACACCATTTTTGCCATTATGCACTAAAGCATTATGATTGATTAAAATTTGTTCATTGGATATTGCACCAAGAATTGCTACACCAACGCGACCATTTCCTAAAATACTGCCATCCAAAAAAGCATTTTCCATAAACGACGCTGGCGTTTTGTTTAATAAAATTGTGCTATCATATTTACTCATAATACAAATTTAATTGTATCACGATTATGAATATTATTCAACAACTAATTGCTGATTTTTCTTTAAAATTTCACTATCAAAATGTGTAATTAAATGTTTGTTTTTATTAAAACGTATTATAGCATCTTGAACCAAGTTATCAATCACAACACCATACGGAATTTTGGCTTTTAACCATAAATGATAAGCCATAAAGCCCGGTACAGTGTTAATTTCATTTAAAATAATTTTTTCCTTTTGCACCATAAAATCAACTCTTACTACACCACAAGATCCAAACAAATAATAGGCACGCTCTGCCATGTCTTTTATCTTCGGTTCAATTTCAGCTAAAAATTTATCATCGGATGACTGTCCATTTTTCTTAATAAAACCACTTTCATTATTAAAATATTTTTCACTAAACGAAAAGAATTTTTCTCCACCAACAACTTCTAAAGCTGATGTAATTACCTTACCATTTTCGCGCATCACCGCAATATTAACTTCACGCATATTAGTAATTAATTCTTCAACAATCACTCGATTATCCAAAGCAAAAGCAGTTTTTAATGCTTCACTTAATTCTTCTTTAGTCCGTACTACAGTTATACCAATTGAGCTCCCCTGCAAATCTGGTTTTACGACCAAAGGCAAAGGTAATTTAACTTGGGTTACATCAAAAGTTGTTAATACTTGAAAATGCGGTTGCAAAAAACCAGCTGCAGTTAGAATCTGTCGCGTAGCAGTTTTACTTTGCTGTAACCACCCAGCCACTGCATCACAACTGGTAATTGGAATTTGATAGAACTTTAGCACTGCAGCTAAGGTTCCATCTTCCCCCATTCCGCCGTGACAGCAATTAACAACACAATCCAATTTTCGCCAATGATGAAACGACCTAGCCTTAGTAGCCTTACCTGTAATATAATCACTAATTTTACGACTACCAATAACAGTCCGATTATCGCGGGTTAAATAGATTAAAAAATATTGATAATTTTCAGTTATGTGTTTGGCAAGATGTAAACCAGTTAAAATTGATACATCGTGTTCTGTACTGTTTCCGCCATAAATAATTCCAATTTTTAACATAACTTGATATATGCAAAACGACAAAATTTGTCATTAAATCAATTGCCAACTTTTTGACCAAAATCACAATACGTGATAAAATTAAGCTATGAATCAAAAAGAAACCAATCAACAAAATTTTGAAACAATATCAGGTAATGAAGCGACAGCGCGCACTGCATATTTTTTGACAGAAGCTGCTTCAATTTACCCAATCACACCTAGTTCTGATATGGCCGAATATTGCGACCAATGGTCGGCTAAAGGCCACCAAAATATTTTTGGCACTGTACCATCTGTAATTGAAATGCAAAGCGAAGCGGGCGCAGCTGGTACGCTACACGGCTTACTACTAGGTGGAACTTTAGGTACAACATTTACTGCCAGTCAAGGTTTACTACTAATGATTCCTAATCTATATAAAATGGTTGGTGAATTATTACCAGCAGTTGTTCACGTTGCCGCACGTACTATTGCGACCCACGCACTTTCAATTTTTGGCGATCACAGTGATGTCTACGCTTGCCGTAGTACAGGTATTGCAATGCTAGCATCAAATTCCGTACAGGAAAATGCTGATTTATCTTTAATTTCTCACTTAGCAGCAATCGAAGCGAGTTATCCATTTATGCATATTTTTGATGGTTTCCGTACTAGTCACGAATTTAATAAAATTCAAATTCCAACGGATACAATTGCAAAAAAACTTTTGAATCAAGAAGCACTAGCAAAATTTCGTGACCGAGCGATGAGTTCTGACAATCCTAAGATGTATGGTACAGCGGAAAACTCGGATACATTTTTCCAGCATCGTGAAGCTGCTAACCCATACATTAATGCTATCCCTAATATTGTTGAAAACTATATGCAACAGTTTGCAAAATTAACTGGTCGCCGATATCAATTATTTGATTATGTTGGTGCACCAGATGCCGAGCATATTATTGTTGCAATGGGTTCAGCGTGTGAAACAATCGCAGAAACATTACCTAAATTAAAAGGTAAATATGGACTAATTAAGGTTCGCCTTTTCCGTCCGTTTTCTGCAAAACACCTATTAAATGTAATTCCACAAACAGTTAAAACTATTACTGTATTAGACCGCACCAAAGAAAATGGCGCAGTTGGCGATCCATTATATCTTGATGTCGCTGCAGTAATTCGAAATAAAACTATTTTGGCTGGTCGTTATGGTTTATCAAGTAAAGAATTCACTCCCGATATGGTGGCATCAATTTATGAGAATGCAACTCAAAAACAACCTAAAGACCACTTTACAGTTGGTATTAACGACGATGTAACACACACATCATTAATTGTTATTCCACGTCCTGACTTGCATCCACAAGGTGGTTGTCGTTTCTACGGACTTGGCAGCGATGGCACAGTCGGCGCCAATAAAAATAGTTGTGCCATTATTGGCGATAACACTGAATTATATAGCCAAGCATATTTTGTCTATGATAGTAAAAAAAGTGGCGGAACAACTATTTCGCATTTACGTTTTGACAAACAACCGATTCACGCACCTTACTTAGTTACACATCCCGATTTTGTTGCTTGTCATAACCAAACCTTTTTAAAAAAATTTGATATGTTAAATGGTATTACAGATGGTGGAACTTTTCTCTTAAACACTACATATCCTGTCGAAAAAATTGATAGCATATTACCAGACGCCGTAAAACGCACACTCCGTGACAAACATATTAATTTCTATATTATTAACGCTTATCAAATTGCGAAAGAATTAGGTCTAGGAGTTCGTATCAATACAATTATGCAAACTGCCTTTTTTAAGTTAGTAAATTTAATTGATTACCAAAAACTTAAAGCATTATTAAAAGCCGCAATCGAAAAGAGTTATGGTAAAAAAGGTCCAGCAGTTGTCGAAATGAACAATCGAGCTGTTGACAGTGCTGACACTGCCTTACAAAAAATTGATATTCAAAAATTAACCATTACCGAACAAAAAGATGAAGTGAAAAAACAAACAATGATTGAGACCATTAATAGTTTAGCGGGTGATACTTTACCCGTCTCCGCCTTTTCTCCAGATGGCAGTGCTCCCACCGCTACAACCCAATATGAAAAACGAAATATTGCCACCAGTTTACCACACTGGATTCCAGAGAATTGTATTCAATGCAACCGTTGTGCAATGGTTTGTCCACACGCTACAATCCGTCCTGTTTTAACTAACCAACAGACACCTGATAATTTCAAAACGATTAAAGCACTAGGTGTTCCAGGTTACGAAAATTATCAATATCGTGTGCAAATTTCACCACACGATTGCACAGGATGTGGCTCTTGTGCTAAAGTTTGTCCTGCCCGCAACAAAGCATTGGTAATGGAATCATTTGAACAAGTACACGAGGATGAGAACTATCAATATTCCTTAACATTACCGGAAACTCCTGTTACCCCCAACAACGTTAAACTTGCACAATTTAATCGTCCTTTGTTTGAATTTTCAGGTGCTTGCGCTGGCTGTGGCGAAACCCCATACATTAAATTATTAACTCAATTATACGGTGATAAATTAGTTATTGCCAATGCAACCGGCTGTTCATCAATTTATGGTGGCAGTTCTCCAACCTGTCCTTATGCAAAAAACGCAGCAGGACACGGACCAGCGTGGGCAAATAGTTTATTTGAAGACAATGCCGAATTTGGTTTTGGCTTAAGAAAGGCATTAAATTTACGTGGTGAAACCGATAAAATTGTTTGGATAATTGGTGGTGATGGTTGGGCATACGATATCGGATTTGGTGGACTTGACCACGTACTTGCTTCTCAAGAAAATATTAACATTTTAGTACTAGATACAGAAGTTTATTCCAACACTGGTGGTCAAGCCAGTAAAGCCACACCGAAAGGTGCAATTGCTAAATTTGCCGCAAGTGGTAAACCAACCGACAAAAAGGATTTAGGGGCAATGATGATGCAATACCCCAATGTTTATGTTGCACAAATTGCGATGGGTGCAAATATGGAACATACCTTAAAAGTTTTAAAAGAAGCTACTGAACATAATGGCCCTTCACTAGTCATTGCGATGTGCACTTGTATTAATCAAGGCATTGATATGTCAAATAGTATGGGAATTATGGCCGATGCTGTAAAATGTGGTTACACAAAACTTTACCATCGTAATCCCAAAGATGGACAAATGATCATTGATTCTCCAGTTCCTACTGCTGATATTAATGAATTTAAATCTAAACAAACCCGTTTCCGTAAAAAATCTTAAATTTAATGATTTGGTGGCATTAAACAGTTTTCAGTTGGTGTAATTTCCACATTACAACTATTTCGATATGTATTAATTGGTCGCAATTCAACCAATACGGCATCTAAGCCGATGCGAATAATACGACTATATGGAACAAACAATTCATTTTTACGTCCAAAAAGATGGAATCCTTTATCCCCCGGAACAATTACACCAACAACTTTGGCGTTTTCACGTGAAAAGACAATGTCTGCGATGCGACCTAATGCTTTGCCGTCAACTACATTTATCACCATTTTAGTGCGCAGTTCGCAAAACGAAACCTCTACGCCCATAACCATATATATGATTAAGTTGTTAAAGATTGAGAATAATTTTCTTACAATATGTAAAAAATTATCTTAATGAAAAAAGTCGATATCGTAGGAATCGACACTAGTAGTCTGCCCAAACTTTCCAACGCACAAACTTTGGAAATGTTACAACGTATCCGTAATCACGATTTTGAAGCCAGAGAACAATTCATTTTTGCAAATTTACGTTTAGTTCTATCAGTTATTCAAAAATACATTCATGCTAAAAATAGTTACGATGATTTATTTCAAGTTGGTTGTGTCGGTTTAATCAAAGCCATTGACAATTTTAATCCTAATTTTAATGTCAAGTTTTCAACTTATGCTGTTCCGATGATTATTGGAGAAATCCGTCGTTATTTACGTGACGAAAATGGCATTCACGTTTCCCGCAGTATTCGCGATACCGCCTATCACGCACTTCAAACTGCCGAACAAATGACAAAAAAACTTAATCGTGATGTAACAATGGAAGAAGTTGCTAAAACACTTGGTGAATCTTTATCTGAAGTTTACTTCGCTTTGGCAGCAACTGGGAATGTCGTTTCTTTGGATGAACCAATTGGCGAAAGTAATAGTACCGATACAACTTCTTTAATTGAACAATTACCACAAGACAGTCCTAACAGTGATGATTGGATTGGTTATAAAGCAATGCACGATGCGATTAATAGCCTTGTACAAAAAGAACGCGAAATTTTAATGATGCGTTACTATGATGGCAAAACCCAAATGGAAGTCAGTAATGAAATTGGCATCAGCCAAGCTCAAGTCTCACGTTTAGAAAAAAACGCCTTAGCCAACATCAAATCGCGACTTTAAATTGCAACATATTGAAAATTAAAATCATAGAAATTATGGTCGCGCAAATCTTGCTGAAATTTTAACCATTGTTGACTATTCTTTAAAAACTCTATCAAATTAACTGGTAACGACAACTTAATTTGCCAAATATGACCATCTAAAGTAACAGTCACATTATCTTCATTAGTTTGTTTTGACATTGCTCCATATTTTTTGCGTAAAAACGAAATAATTTCTAATTGTAAACTTAATTCATCAATAAATGCTTTTTTATAAACAAAATCGTATTTTAATGGCAACCCAACCTGACGCATAAATAATTCTTCTAAACGTTTTTGTAAGGTCGGTAGATAATTTTCAATTTCTGCATTGTAAATATAACGTACAACTAACCGTTTTTCCGTTTGATAGTATGTACAAGATAAAAACTTCAAATTGATATAATCTTGATTTTCGTGAAAATATAAATACTCTTCAATATTTCTCATTAACGTTCACCTACAACAAGAAATGTAACGATAAATTATTGACAACCCAAAAAATATCTGCAAAGACCACAAAACCTAGCAAACAAATAATACCAATGGTATGAATTTTAGCTTCTAATTCACGATTTATTGGCTTACCACGAATCCATTCAATAATTACGAAAACCATTCGTGCTCCATCCAACGATGGAATTGGTAACCAGTTAAATACCGCTAAATTAATGCTAATCAAAGTTAAAAGATAAAATATTTGTGCAAAAACCATATCAGCAGCATAAGAAGAAATTGCTGTACCGATTGAATTGCCCATTACTGATACAGTTGCTACTGTACCACCAATAGCGTTCATTCCCAATTGTCCAGTAACTAATTCTCCTAAGATTTTAAAAATCATACCAGCAATCTCAAACGAAAATGGTACTGATTTCAAAATTGCTCCACCAACATTGTGATAAATTTTATCATTTAATGGCAAAGAATAGCCTGCATTTGATAAAGCCGACCATTGACGCTCTGAAATATTTTTCAATATAACTTCCTTTTGTTCTATCGCTCCATCAGAATTTTTCCAGGTCACTGAGAATTGTACATTATCACCAATGTGAGTTTGTTCTAATATCTTTGATGTTCCATTAAAGATATTCATACTTTTACCATTAACGGACTCAATTAACATTTTAGTATTATCATCATAAACAAAAGTAAATTGATCACCCGCCAAATCAACAACTTTATTATCAAGGTTTAAAATTTCAGCCAACGTAATATTCTCTGGTTGAGTTGGGTCCGTTTCGTGGTCTTTATTTAAAAAAGTCGTACCAATGTTAGTTACACGTCCATACCCCATCAGTGACAATAAAATCACTGCAAAGAAAATCGCTGAAATAAAGTTAAAGAAAGCCCCTGAAAACATTACAATCAAACGCTTCCACGGTTCTTTGTTATTAAATGAATTTGGATCCGTATCTGGAATTTCAGTATTATCTTCACCAAAAGAACAATATCCACCAACCGGAATCATTCTGATAGCAAAAATTTCACCATTTTTTTTGGTTTTCTTATAAATTGGTTTTCCCATTCCAATCGAAAATTCATAAACTTTAAACTTTAAAATTTTCGCAGTAATATAATGTCCAAATTCGTGGATTGTAATCATTAACATTAACAAAAAAATCGCTAATGCTAAATAACCGACAGTTTGTAAAACACTTAAAATTTGCGACATCAATTATATTATCCCCATTATTAACAATATGAATGGCACATTTAAGATAATACCATCGACACGATCCATAACCCCACCGTGTCCTGGTAATAAATTACCGAAATCCTTAATTCCAACTTTGCGTTTGATGAAACTTGCTAATAAATCACCTAAAGTTGTAATTACTGCGCCGGCTAAACCAACGACTAAAAACAACATTTGAGCTAAGAAAGCATCATCGGTTAATTCAACCAAACGATCACTAACAGCCTTATTACAACTAATAATCCAGACAACAATTAATGCTCCAAAAATTCCACCAAATAAGCCACCAAAGAAACCAACCCAGGTTTTTTTAGGACTAATTTTGGGCGCCATTTTCGCTGAACCTTTACCCAACAACTTTCCCGTCAAATAAGCAAAAATATCGGTGAAACACGAGATAAAGATAACTAATAATAAACCAAACAATCCGATACTATCAATTGTCATATGATTTAAAAGAATGGCACAAGCAAAGAAAAAACCAGGATAAACTAACATATAGATTAAATCGACCGCCCCCAGCCAAGATTCTTTGTTCAAGTTCTTCTTTTGTAATTCACATTCTTTAGCAAATTTTTTATCAATCATATTAGAGAGCCCGATGAATAAAACAAAAATTGCAATAATTAACAAAGAAACAAATAGTTGTAACCACCAAACCAATGGCTCCTTTAAGATTTGGCTACCAATAATATAAAACATATAAATTAAAACATCAACAATTAAAGCGACAACTACATTAGCACCACGACGGTTTAATTTGCATGCATTACAAATTTCCCAAGTACCAAGCCCAGTTGTCGCTAAAATCAACAAATCAAACATATAAAGTCCAAATGCACCAACAAAAGCACGCAACACAATAAAAATTGTAAAACCTGCAATTAATGCTGTTGCAGTCAAAACTCTTTTACTAAATTCAGTCATAACCATAATATAAAATTATAACACAGTATCAAAACAACGTCTATAAAATTATATTGTCATAATGTCTTTTTCTTTTTGATTAAGTGCTGAATCGACATTACTAATATAATCGTCTAACATTTTCTGAACATCGTGTTCAACATTTTTAACATCATCTTCACTTAATTTATCTGCAAGATTAATTTTCTTTAGTTGATCCAAAGCGTCACGACGTTCATTACGCATTCCAACACGTGTATCTTCCGCTATCTTATGAACTTTCTTAACCAATTCTTTACGACTCTCTGCGGTTAATTGAGGGAACACCAAACGGATTAATCGTCCATCATCGACCGGGGTTGTACCTAAATTAGCCGCACTCAATGCTTTAACCATTGACGCTAATATTGAACCATCCCAAGGATTAACAACGATAGTTCGTGCATCGGCACAAGAAATATTCGCCAAATTTTTAATTGGAGTCATTGTACCAAAATAATCTACTGTAACACGTTCAACAATTCGCGTATCAACACGACCTGCACGTATAGTAATAAATTCATTTTTCAGATAATCAAAGCGTTTACTTAATTTTTCTTCGTAATTAAACAACAATTCATTAAGTTTTTCGTTAAGATAATCCATAAAACATCCCCCTTATTTGGATTCCATAGTTTTTGAAACTTCAGCAGCAAAATCTTCTTTTGGTTTTTCAATACCCTCGCCCATTTCATAACGAACAAAACGACGAATCGTAATTTTTTCACCAACAAACGCAATGGTTTCATTAACAACATCAGCAATAGTTTTGGAACCATCTTTGACAAAAGGTTGGTCCATCAAACAGTAATCTTGATAATATTTTTTAATGCGGCCTTCCATCATTTTTTCAGCAATCGCAGCCGGTTTACCTTCTTCCATTGCTTGTTTTTTCAAGATTTCTTTTTCTTGAGTTAAAACAGCTTCAGGAACTTCACTTGAATTAACATATTTAGGATTTGCAGCAGCAATATGCATTGCAACATCTTTTACTAATTGATTAAATTGATCGCTTTTTTGTGCAAAATCAGTTTCACAGTTAATTTCAACCAAAACACCAATTTTACCACCCATATGAATATATGAGCCAACTACACCTTCAGCGGCAATACGATCACTATTACCTTTTTTCAGAGCTTTTGCTTTACCTTTTTCACGCAATAAAGCAACTGCCTTTTCATAATCACCTTTTACTTCATCTAATGCTTTCTTACAATCTAGAACACCAGCCCCGGTTGCTTCTTTTAACTTCATAATATCGCTCATAATTATTTATCTCCATTTGAATTTTTTGTTGTTTTCGTTTTTTCAATGGTAACACCATCATCTTCTTTTTGTTCAACTTGCTCTAAAACAGCCTTAGTTTTAATTGCTGCAGCCATTGAAACAGTTTCTTTCTCACCAACTGTTGAACGTAATTCAACACCTTCTTTAGCTTCAATCACAGCATCAGCTAATGCAGCCAAAATTAAACTAACACTACGGGTTGCATCATCATTTGCTGGAATAATAACATCAACATCATCAGGATCACAGTTGGTATCAATAATACCGATTACTGGAATACCTAATTTACGTGCTTCACCAACAGCAATGTGTTCTTTCTTCGAATCAACGACTACTAAAACACCTGGCAACGAAGTCATTTCAGCGATACCACGTAAATTCTTTTCCAGTTTATCGCGTTCATCCATCAATTTAGCAACTTCTTTTTTTGGCAAATAAGCGAATTCACCCATTTTTTCCATATTGTGCAATTTATTCATACGTTCAACACGGCTACGAATTGTCGCAAAATTAGTCAACGTGCCGCCCAAGAAACGACTGTTAACATAATATGCTCCACAACGTTCCGCTTCGGTTTTAATTGCTTCTTCTGCTTGTTTTTTCGTACCAACAAAAAGTACGTTTTTACCTGCAGCGACTTGGTCACGTAAGAATTCATACGCACGATCAATTAAGACCGTGGTTTGTTCCAAGTCCAAGATGTGCACGTTGTTACGTGCGGTGAAGATATATTTCTTCATTTTCGGGTTCCACTTACTAACTTGATGGCCGAAGTGAGTTCCCGATTCTAAAAGTTGTTTCATTGAAATTACTGACATTTTTTACCTCCTTGTTTGTCTGCCTTCGATTGGTCATCATATTCGCTAAACGGATTTTCCGCAACAAGTAAATACTCACAATCAAAGTGAAATTTTAATGATTTTTGATTATAACACGTTACGACGATATGTGTCAATTGCCTCTTGAATTACTTTTTTAGCGGCTGCTTTATTCTTTGGTGCAAAAACTTCAACCTTATCAGTTGTATTTTTATATACTTTTAAGAAATGTTCAATTTCATCAACCAAAATTTTCGGTACATCGTTAATATCTTGATATTGGTTTACATAAGGGTCATCGGCTGCTACAGCAATGATTTTTTCATCCCTTTCCCCTTTATCAATCATTTCAATTAAACCGACAGGACGGCATTTTACCAAAGTATTTGGATCCAATGTTTCTGAACAGATTACCATAACGTCCAATGGATCATGATCTTCCGACAAAGTTAAAGGGATTAAACCATAGGAACAAGGATAATGTGTTGCAGTACGCAATACACGGTCTAAAATAATTAGACCAGTTTCTTTATCCAATTCATATTTTTTCTTGCATCCCTTTGGAATTTCAATTACAGCCACAAATTCATCTGGTGTAACTCGATTTGGATTCATTGAATGCCAAATCACATTTTTGTTAATCGTCTTCGCTGACATCTTCTTTATATACCTCCAAAATTTTTTTTGATAGTTTTTCATCAGTAACGAATTCTAAGCTATCCTCATCTTCTTCGATTAAATGGAAAACCACCACTTCATCATCTTTTAAATCGATTGGATGCAAAATCGCATAATATTGAGAATTATAAGCAACAACCGCAACTTGTTCGAATTTAACAACTACACCATCATTTTGTTCTAGTTCAATAATGTCATCGTTGTTTTCATCAAATAATTTTTCAACAATACTCTCGTAAACCATTTTACTTGCTTTCCTTTTCATCAGAATGATCTTCGACTATTGCTTCAACTGGACAAGCATTAATACACGATCCGCAAGCAATACATTTATTAGGGTCAACCTCATAATGGTCACCACTGGTTGCCATTGACACAGCACCCATTGGACAAATCCCCGCACAAGTACCACAACAAATACAAGTATTAGTGATTTTTGCTTTCATTTAACGACTTTCTCCTTTCGTCAAGATATATTTGAAGTATAATTGAAGCCGCCACTTTGTCAATTAAATTTTTACTTTGACGGTTATTTCCAATCAAAGATTCTGCTTCAAAAGACGTATATCTTTCATCAACATATTCAACAGGATACCCTAAAGCAACAAATACTTCCCCAAATTGTCGCGCTTCACGTGACATTTCACTTTCATCGCCATTAGCGTGTAATGGTAAACCAACAACAATTTGTTTCACATCATTTTTTTTTATAATATCTAAAATTTGCAACACAGTTTTTTTAATGCCACGATTTTCAATAATAATTAGCGGTGATGCTATTAACAAAGTTGGGTCAGACAATGCTAACCCAATTCTTCGGCGACCATAATCAATTCCTAAACAACGCATAAATTATTGTACTGCACCTGTAGCATCTTCACCGAACATTGCCATTGCAGATTTAACTTCTTCCAAATCACGACGAATTTGTTCATTTTGAGCACGCAATACTCGATCAAGATTTTCCAAAGTCGGATAACGATCCTTGTTTTTATTCAAGATTGTTTCGCAGTTAGCCACACTTTGTTGCAAACCAGTCAATTGTTTAATATCTTGCTCTAATTTTTTAATACGTTCTGGTTCAACTGTTGAAATATTATTAACGCCATAGACCAAAACTTCTTGTTTAGCAACAATCGCTTCACGCTTACGTAATAAACGTAAATCACGGTCTAATGTATTTTTAATACGACGCAATGGAATAAATTCGCGGTTGTTCTCACGCAATGCTTTTTCGTTTTGGCGCAAACGTTCCTCTAAATCCTGTAATTTCATGCTATAATCCAATACTAAACGTTCACGTTCTTCTTTGGTATATTCGCGGTTAGTAATCATTGTCGTAACAGCTTTACTTTGTTCACGAATACGCTCTTCTTCTTGAGCAATAGTTTCTTCCTTCAATTTCAATTGTGATTCCCGTGCTACTAATGCTTGTTTCTCTTCCTCTAATTTATTCAACATTTCTTTCTCGCGTTGTTGATATTCTGCTTCCAAAGATGCACGAACTTCAGCCAGTTGTTCTTCAGTAATTGTACCACCTTGATTGTTATCTTGAGTTTTGATTTCCAAAACTTGTTGTTTCAACATCGCAACTTCATTTTGCAAACGAGCTTTTTCTTCTTCCAAATCCTTTTTCTTATCTTCAATTGATTGTTTTTCCGCAGCAATTTCTTCGGATTGTTTGTTAACTTGTTCGGCCTCTTTCATCAATTCGTTACGTAATTGCATATATTTTTCACGTAAACGTTTTTCATTTTCTTCATATTCAGCTTGTTTTGCTTCATCATCGCTGTTTTTTTCTGCACGAGCTTTTTCTAATTCAGCTTGTAAAGCAGCATTCTTTTCTTCCAAAGCAACAACTTCATCCGCAATTCGCTGTTTAAATTCTTCGTATTCTTGTTTGATTCGGGCTTCTTCAGCTTCATTCTGTTGTAATTTTTCTTGATTTTGCGCTTCAACTTCACGTTCCATTGCATTGAATTTTTCTTTAATTTCTAATTCACTTGATAATTCTGAAACTAAACCTTCTTTAACCTCAGATAATTGTTTCATTAACTTGGCTTCAGTTTCAATGCGTTGTGCTTCCAATTCTTCACGTAATGCTTGAGCTTCTTCACGAGCCGCCTTGCGTTCTGCGCGTAATTGTTCCATCATTTCTTGTACGTCATATTGTTGTCCTTTCAAAACGGCTTGATCTTCTGCACTAGCGTGTTCTAACATTTCGTCATATTCTTTTTGTGCATTTTCTGCTTCTGCTTTCTTCTCATTCAATAAACGCAAGAATTCTTCATATTGACGATTCATTTCCTCTTTGAAACTTGCGATAATTGCATCAGTCGATTCATTATTGTCAGATTTCATTTCCGCACGTTGTTCAGCCAACGCTTGTTCTTTCTCAGCTTCAATTTCATTACGTTGTGCTTGTAATGCTTGTTGCATCTTCAATTCGTTAATTTCACGTTCTTTAGCCAACTCCATTTCTAGACGTTGAACTTTTAATGAATCACCTAAAACCTTATTCAATTCGTCATAACGTTGTTCAAACTCAGCCTTTTCTGCATTACGTGATTCTTCTAATGCGGCAATGTTTTCTTGCAAACGCGCTAATTGAGCCAAAACTTCATCGTTAACGGTGTCATTATTAATTTCTGTTTCATTACCTACATCGTCATCATCGTCACCATTATTATTTTTCTTGTCAATAACTTTATCATTTTCCGCCTCATTAACTGCTGCTTGATTAGCAATAGTTTCACGTAAAGTTGCCAATTCATTTTCGTATTGTTCACGCATTTCAGCAATCATTTGTTCGTATTCAGCCTGTTTATTTTGTTCTTCAGCAACGCTTTGTTTTTGTTCTTCAATTGTTGAAACAGCAAAGTTTAATTTTTCTTCGTGTTCGGCTAAACGTTTTTCTTGTACTTCGCGTTCGTGAGCTAATAATTCTTTCAAAGCAGCCATAGTTTCTTCGTCAACACCACGAATTTCTTGTTTACTGTTTAATTGATTAATTAAATCAGTACTTTCTTGAATCAATTGTTGCATTGCTTCTTGAGCCTTACGAGTATCTTCACGACTAACTACCAATTCATTCATAATATCAGCAAAACGATCTTGCTCGATGCGATTTTGTTGTTCAATGTCATTTAAGATACGGTTAACGCTATCACGTTCAGCTTCTTGTGTTGCTTTACTGCGGGCATTTTCGCCAGTAACAATTGTTCGATTCAAAGCTTCTAATAGTTCAGCGTGACGCTTTTCTGATTCTTCACGTTCTGCTTCGCGCATATCATTCAAACGTTGAATTTCATTTTGCATTGCTTCAATACGTGCATTCATTTCATCATCAGTTTCAGTATCACGAGCAACATAAGTAACTTGATTTCCTTCATCATTATTATCATCATCATTTTCTTCAGATTCCTTTTGTGCTCGTTCGGCTGCAATAGTTTCACGCAAATTAGCAATTTCGTTTTTATACTCTTCCAAACGTTTAGTTTGTTCTTCACGTTCCGCAGCTAATACACCCTTCAATGCTTCCATTGTTTCTTCGTCTAAACCACGAGGCAAATTTTGATTCTCTAATTTCTCAATACGAGCTTCACTATCACGTACCATTTGTTCTAAGGTTGCTTTAACTTGATTATTTCCTTCACGTTCTGCAGCCATCTCGCTCAAAATATTATTGAACATTTCTTGTTCGTGAGCACGTTGTTTTTCCACATCTTGCAAGATTTTTTCAATATTTGCTACATTAGTTTCAGTAACACGTTGTTGCGCTTGTTCAAACTCTTTACGTTGTGTCTCTAACGCTTCTGCCATTGTATCATTTAATGCTTTCTGTTTTTCTGCATATTCTTGACGTTCTGCTTCACGTTCCGCACTTAATTTATTAACTTCACGTTGCATCTGATCAATCAAAGTCGCAGTTTCCGCACGTTCACGTTCTAATTGCGCTTGAAGTGCGCTTTGTGTTTCATTTTCTACTTCCATTTCATTTGCTGCAGCCGCAATTTTTTGTGCATTAGCATCATCTAACATTTTTTGAAATTTTTCTTGCATTTGCAAAATTGCATCTTGATATTGATTTTGCATTTTTACAAACTCATCTTCCTTTTTAGCTTCACGTTCTGCATTTAAAGCATTTTCTTCTTTTGCACGACGTTCATTTTCCATTGCATTTAAAACCGCAGCCAAACTATTTTCTTGTTCACGCAAACGTTGTTCTTGAGCTTCGCGTTCCGCTGCCAAAACGCTTTTAATTTCTTGCAATAAATCCTTATCTTCTTTTTTATTGTTTTCTGCTTTTTCTTGTTTTTCAATGTTATTAATTTGAGCTTGACTATCTTTAATCATTTGTTCCATTTCTTTTTTAGCTTGAGAAATTAGATCTTCTGATTTTTGTTTAGACTGTAGTTCACTTTGCAAACGAGCTGTTTCTTGCTTTTGTTGATCAAGTTCCGCCATTAATTTTGCAAAACGTTCCTGTTCAGCTTGTTTCTGATTTTCCAATTCGTTCAAAACTTTTTCCAAACGTGGATCAGTTGCTGGTGCTGATGCGGCCATAACAATTGGTTCCGCAGGTTTATTATTGCTAGATGAATTAGCAGCTTGACTCCAAAAATCAATCGTATCATCGGAACTATTTTCTTCTTTTTGGTTAAAGTTAAAAGCCATACCATCATCTTCTTGCGAAGCAAAGAAATTATTTACATCATTATCGTTATTACGCTTACTATCTTTTTCTGCACTTAAACGTGTTTGTTCGGCAATTCGTTCCGCCTCCTCACGTTCACGTTGACGTTTTTCTTCGAATTCACGTTCTTTCGCTTCTAGCTCTTGACGTTTTTGTTCTTCTTCCAACATCAAAGCACGCAAACGCTCTTCTTCTTGTTGACGTTTTTCTTCTTCTAAACGACGTTGTTCTTCAATCTTAGCAGCTTCTTCACGGGCTTTATTGGGGTCATAAAACTCTAACTGATTATTATCATCTCGTTTCTCAAACTGTACTTGCGTCACTGGTGTAACAGGAGTTGGTTGGACTTGAACATTATTATAAACAGGTGTTGACATTTCGGCATTTTTCTTATTACGCCAACTTCGTCCCAAACGCCAAATTAAAATTCCAATCGTCGTAAAGACAATTACAGCAGCCAGGGTTAAAAGCCCCCACATAAAAGCACTTGGTGTGCCATCTGCGTTAAATAAATTCCAATCCATTAACAATAATTTTTTCATTTTTCCCCTCAATTATCTTATTTATTTTTTGCCAAGATATCAGCATTAATGATAGCAAAAATGGCGATATTTGTCAATATTACAAGTAGAGTTTTGCAAAAAACTTTACAATTTAATCATAAGGTATTATAAAGAAAATATGTATCGCGAATTTGATATTACCGGTATGGCTTGCGCTAGTTGTCAACACAACATTCAAAAAGCCGTCAGTAAAATGAAAGGTGTTCGAAATGTCAACGTTAATTTAGTTTCTGCAACAATGACACTAGAATGTGATGATAATATTACTGACCAATCAATTATTGATAAAGTTACCAGTATTGGTTACGGAGCTACTGAACGTAACAATAGCACCAACCTACCACCAAATAAAAAACCAGTAAAAAAAAACTAATTAAATTGATAATTTCTATAACATTATGGCTACCACTAATGATTTTTGCAATGTTAACAATGCACAGCACAAATCATTTAATTCTTTTTGGAATTATCCAATTATGTATTACTTCAATAATTTTAATTTTAAACTACCAATTTTTTACACGTGGATACCAAGCACTTTTCAAATTTGTACCCAATATGGATACATTAGTTGCCCTTAGCACCAGCGCTACTTACATCTATGGTATTGTCGTCATAATCTTAATTATTCTGGGTCAACACATCAATCATAATCTATATTTTGAAAGTGCTGCAACTATTATCACTTTAGTATCATTAGGGAAATATTTTGAATCAAGAGCCAAAGTTCGCACATCAAAAGCCCTTGAACAATTAATTCAATTAGCACCAAAAAACTGCACCATCATTAAAAATGGAAGGCCACAAAACATTGCAATTGATGCTTTATCATTAAATGACATTATTTTAATAAAGCCAGGTGATATTATTCCCGTCGATGGTGTCATAATTAACGGGACTGGTTTATTAAATCAAGCTACCATTACTGGCGAAAGTTTACCTGTCACAAAAAAAGTCGGCGACACTGTCATTGCCGCCACCACTAACGAAAATGGCACATTTACTTTTCAAGCCACTAGAGTTGGAAAAGATACCACTTTATCACAAATTATTCAAATTGTTAACCAAGCAAGTAACTCAAAAGCCCCCATCGCCCGTTTAGCCGATAAAGTTAGTGGAATTTTTGTACCAATTGTAATTAGCATCGCGCTGATTACATTAATAATTTGGTTATTAATCAGTCGCGATTTTTCTTTAGCCTTTAATTTTAGCATCAGTGTTTTAGTAATTTCTTGTCCGTGTGCCTTAGGATTGGCTACCCCACTTGCAATAATGATTGCCACTGGCAAAGGCGCAACTGCTGGAATTCTATTTAAAGATGCCACTCATCTAGAAAATCTTAATCGAATTGATACAGTAATTCTTGATAAAACTGGCACCATAACCAATGGTACATTTAAAATAACCGATATCCTTTCGTTGCAAGCAAATTTAAATCAAATAAATTTATTACAATTTTATGCTAGCATTGAACGTTACAGTGAACATCCGTTAGCTAAAGCGATTGTTACGGCATATGGTAACAAACGCGTTTATCTTGACATTAATCATTTTCGTGAAACTCCTGGACAAGGTATTCAAGCCAATCTTGGTAATCGCCCAATTTATCTAGGCAATGCCAAATTCATTGCCCCTTACCTACATCAAACAGACCGCCAAAAAGCAATTGAACTAACTGAACAATATGCACAAGAAGGCAAAACCACAATTCTATGTGCCACTACCGACAAACTTCTTGGTGCGGTAGCTTTAGCCGATACCATTCGCCCAGATAGCATTAATGCCATTCAATGCTTAAAAAAGATGGGTTTACACGTTATTATGTTAACCGGTGACAATCAAACCACTGCTACAGCGTTCGCTAAAAAAGTTGGTATCAATCAAGTTATTGCTAATGTGTTACCGACAGAAAAATATCAAATTATTACTGCGTTACAGAAAAATGGACATCACATTTTAATGGTTGGTGATGGTATCAATGATTCTCCGGCTCTAAAGATTGCTAACATTGGCGTGGCAATTGGCAGTGGAACAGATATTGCTATTGAAACAGCAGACATCGTGTTAATTAAGAATTCGCTTACTGACCTAGTCACAGCAATTAAACTTAGTCATCGCACAGTACGAAATATTAAACGTGGTTTATTTTGGGCATTCATTTATAATCTATTAGGAATACCATTAGCCGCCGGAATTTTATATCCATTTTTGCATTTAACTTTAAATCCAATGATTGCTGCTAGCGCAATGAGTTTAAGTTCAATTTGTGTAGTAATTAATGCTTTAACTTTACAAAGATAAATTAACATTTTCGTGTCGATAAACCACAATGCGTTCACCAGGAGTACAACCATTTTCAAGGTTGGGATTTTGTTGTAACAAAGCCGCACTACTAAGATTTGTACGTTTAGCTAAATCCCAAAGACTTTCTTTATCCCCAATGATATAAATACGAATTGCACTACCATCATCAGTTTTCGGTGCACCCTCTTCCAAATTATTAACAACAGTAATTTTTTTCTTTGTGTTTGCTTGCACAACTACGCTTAATTGAGCATCAATCAACAATTCAACACCACGACGTGCTTTAGCATTAACCGTTAAGGGAACAACAACTGCACTAACCTCATAGTCACGATCTAAATTATCCATCCGAATATGCGTTTGAAACGGAACTTCATAGCAATTACCAATTAATAAATGTTCTTCATTTTCTAATAACAAATTAACTGCTAAAACACCTTCTAAGATTGTCTTACCATCGGCCGCACTAACCTGTAAACGATTAATTCGCGCACCATCAACCGATAAGACATGCGATATATACGGCATATTTGAAGCCAAATTAATATTATTCTCAATATCAATAGTTGTATTAACCTGTGGCAAAACTTCAATACAGTTTGCTTGTGTCGTTTGAAAAGTAAGTTCTTTATCAAAAGAAATCGCATCAACAACTGTATTAAATTTGTGGTTACTATATACACAACCATTAAACATCAATTCTAATTTTAGAGTCAACACCGCACCGTTCTGAGTATTTTCGATGTGCATATTAACAGCATTCACGACAACCACACCACAGGCCAAATCTTCACTTGTAATTCCATTTATTATAATACTCTTCGAAAAGTCAATTTCACGTATTGTATTATATGGAACACTGACATTTTCAACCGTCTTCACACCTAAAACATTTACTGATAACATACCTTTTAGATTAATTTTACCACTACTTGCGACTACCTCTTTTAGATTAGGATTGACATCAACACCTAATACACCTTCACAGAATGTATCTAATTCAACATTTTCTTCAATTTCAAATTTATCGTGCAAGACTGAATTAAACGTCAAAATCTGATGTTCCGTTTTGCGCACTTCTACATCCCCTGTTAAATCACTAACAATTTGTAAATCTTGGGATTTAATGGTTTGTATTGTTACTGCCAACAAATTTTCCAAAATAATTTGATTATCCTGTAATTGCCAATTACTATCAACTAAAGTCACATTCGCAAAGAACTGATTAGCATTACCATCTTTGATACTAACTTTCTTTTCAAATGTTTCCGTAATATCTTGACTATCAAATTTCTCGAATTCGTTAATAAAAACTAAACGTACGATTAAACTACCATTTAATACAATTTCATTGTCATTAATTTGCACATTTTGTCCTAACAATTGACAATTTACACCAATTAATTTCTTAGCATTTTCAGGCAAATTCACCTTGTGTTCCATCTTAAATTGAATATTATCCAATGTAATTAATTCACGTTCGGCTAAATCTTCTTTCAAAACTTCCATCATAATTTTTCCCCCTATAACAAATTATATTTGGGCAATAATTAATGTATGCGTAAAAAAACTCAATCAATTGAAATCATCAAAGCTAAAATTCACGCGATGCTGGGAAAGGATATCAAAATGTCAGTTTGTCGTGGTCGTAAAAGGATTTCAAAATATGCTGGAACCATCGAAAACACTTTTCCAAGTGTTTTTATTGTTCGATTAAAAAACAAAGAAAAAGACACAGAACGAATTCCGTGTCTATCTTATTCTTATAATGACGTGCTTTGCGGTGAAGTTCAAATTGAAGAAGTTAGTTAAATTAACTCAACAATTGCTGTCATCGCATCGTCACCTTTGCGAATACCCGTTTTTAATACACGGGTATAACCACCTGCACTACCAGTTTCCTTAATGCGTTTAGCATATTTAGGTGCTAATTCATTAAAGATTTTTTCAATAATAGGGTGGTTTATGTGTTGTGTACGTTTTTCGAAACTTTTTTTGCTCTCATCTTTACTACGAATTTCTTGATAATCATAAAGATTAGCCATTAATTCACGACGAGCAGCCAATTTCTTTGGACCATCAACTAAAACTTTACGTTTGCTTTTGACACCTTTATTATCAGTAAATTCTTTTTCCGTAGTAACGGTATCAGCATAAGTATTAATTGCCAAAGTTAAATATTTTTCAGCCAATGCAGCTGTAGCTTTTGCACGTGCATATGTTGTAGCAACACGACCAGTCCAAAACAAAGTTGAAACTTGGTTACGCAAAATTGCCATATGTTGTGAAGTTTCGCGTCCTAATTTTGCTGGTTTCATTAAAAGTTCCCCTCCTCTTCTGATGATCGCAATGACAGACCAAGACTTGCCAATTTTGAAATAATTTCGTCAAGACTCTTTGAACCCAAATTACGAACGCGTAACATATCTTCTTTAGATTTACTTGTTAAATCACGAATTGTTTTAATGTTAGCACGATTCAAGCAATTTGCACTACGTGGTGAAAGTTCCATATCTTCAATACTGGTTTCAAAAATCTTTTCAACAGTCTCTTCTTTACTTTCGACAAAAGTATTATGTCCTGCCATACCTTCAACCATATTAATTAATAATGTCAAATGGTCTTGGATTAATTTTGCAGCTAAAGCAACGACCTCTTTTGCTTCAACACTGCCATTTGTGGTTAATTCAACCGTCAACTTGTCATAGTTCATATCACCACCAACACGACTAGGTTCAACGAAGTAATTGCATTTAACAACTGGACTATAAAGACTATCAACAGCAATATAACCAATACTGTCGTGAGCACCCTTTTGGTCTTTAGCAACGACGTAACCACGACCACGAGCAACGGATAATTCCATTTTGAATTCGGTATTACTATCCAAAGTAGCAATAACTAAATCTGGATTACAAATTTCAATCAGACTGTCGTGCTCAATGTCTTTTGCATAAATCGGACCAGCAGTTTTTTTGTTAATATGCATTGTAGTTGTATAATCTAAATCATCAGTTAATGCTTTTAAAATCAAACTTTTAACATTTAATACGATGTCTGTTACATCTTCGACTACACCTTTTACTGTTGAAAACTCGTTATTAACACCATTAATGCGAATCGCGGTAACAGCAGTACCAGGTAAATTACCCAAAGTAACGCGACGAATCATATTTCCTAAGGTTGTACCATAACCACGTTCCAATGGTTCAATAATGAAGTGTGCACTTTTTGCTCCAGTACTTTCGTTAACCGTAATTTTCGGTTTCATTAATTCCATTTTTAGCATAATAATTTTCTCCCTTTCAAATTACATTTTATTTAGAATACAGCTCAATAATCAAGTTTTCTTGAATGTTCAAATCGATATCTTCACGAGTTGGTAATTCCAAAATTTTACCTGATAATTTTGCCCCCGAAAATTCCAACCACTTTGGTAAACTCATTTTTTGGTCTTTCAAAACCTTGAAAATTTCCAAATCTTTTTTAGTTTCTTTAATTGCAATAACATCGCCCTTTTCAACTAAATAAGATGGAATATTAACAGCATTACCATTAACAGTAATGTGTCCGTGTGAAACTAATTGACGAGCTTCACTACGACTATCAGCAATTCCCATACGATAAACTACATTATCCAAACGACGTTCCAAATATGATAATAAATTATCACCGGTACGTCCTTTTGAATTAGCAGCTTTCTCATATAAAGCGTGGAATTGTTTTTCTTGTAAACCATATGCGCGTTTTACTTTTTGTTTTTCACGCAACTGGGTTCCATATTCTTTTTCTTTCTTGCGAGCTAAACCGTGTTGACCTGGAACAACTGGACGTTTTTCCATTGCACATTTAGCTGATAAACAACGTTCGCCTTTTAAGAATAATTTACAGCCTTCACGACGGCAAAGACGACAATCTGGTCCAACATATTTTGCCATAATTATTTCCTCCTTCTCTTAGGTGGTCGACAACCATTGTGAGCAACTGGTGAAGTATCAGTAATCGACAACACTTCTAAACCTGCTTGGTTAAGAGCCCGAATAGCATTTTCACGACCAGCTCCAGGGCCTTTAACAAAGACATCGACTTTTAATAATCCCATTTCCTTAGCCGTAGCTGCTGCTTTTTCAGCAGTAGTTTGAGCTGCAAATGGAGTTGATTTTCGACTTCCTTTAAAACCAGCGACACCAGCACTAGCCCAATTAATTACATTACCTTGGTCATCGGTCAAAGTTACAATCGTATTGTTAAATGATGCATTGATGTATGCCTTACCTTTTGCGTTTAACGTCTTTTTTTGTTTACGCTTGGTAGCTGGCTTTTTTTTCATCGGTGCATTTGATTTTGCTTCTGCCATTTATTTCCTCCTAAACTCCTTATGATGCCTTGGTCCTGATAACCATTTTCTTTGGACCTTTACGCGTGCGCGCATTTTGTTTGGTTGATTGACCACGAACAGGTAAACCTTTACGATGACGAATACCACGGTAACAACCGATTTCTGTCAAACGTTTAATATCCAAAGATACTTCACGACGCAAATCACCTTCGGTTTTAATATTCTTATCAATGTAAGTTCTGATTTCGTTAATTTTTGCTTCCGGCACATCTTTAGTACGTACAGTAGGGTCAACCTTACATTCCGCACAAATCTTATCTGCCGTTTTTTCACCAATGCCATAGATATACGTTAAAGCATATTTAATGCATTTATCTTTTGGTATATCCACACCACTAATTCTTGCCATTATTTTCTCCTTTTTTAATTATTTATAAAAGCGCACACCCCAAAATTGCCGCGCGGGGTGCGCGAGAATCTGCCTTATCGCGGTGATTTGGACGGACGCGGTTGACGTTGCTTGTGTTTTGGATTTTCACAAATAACCATTACAGTGCCATCGCGTTTAATAACCTTGCATTTATTGCAAATTGGTTTTACTCCACTTCTCACTTTCATTGTCCATTTCCTCCGTTATCAATTACAGATTTACTACGCCAAGTAATACGGCCGTTGTTTAAATCATATGGTGAAATTTCCAACTTAACCGCATCACCTTCAAGGACCTTAATGTTATTCTTGTAAAGTTTTCCTGATAAGTAAGCCATAATAATATGACCATTGGACAACTTGACTTTGAATTTTGCATTGCGCATAACTTCAATGACGATGCCCTCGACCTCAATCGCATCAACTTTACTCAAAAACCGCTCCTCCCCGCTGATAAATCCACAATAACAAACATATTACAACATATAAAATATTTTGTAAAGCATATTTTTACTAATTTTGTCAAATAAATTTAAATTAAAAAAGGTGTCAAACATACGTTTCATCATCTTTATATCGTTTACGTTTTGATTTAGCATTTTGAGCATTAATCTTCGCACGATGTTTATTAACGATTACATCAACACCAATATATCCAATAACTCCGACACCTAAAATCGATACAATAATAATACCAAGAATTATTGGAGAAATTCCCGAACCAGACGATGTTTTAACAATTTTTTCTTTTTCCCCAGTCGATTCTTCTTCATCGACCGTTACATTCTTTGGTTGTAAATTGTTCAATGCTGCTGCGTAATCATTAATTGCTGATTTAACATCAGCCAAAACCACCACACCATCAACCTTAGTCCATAATTCTTCAGCACGTTCTTTAATTGCGACCAAAGCATCCAAATCATACTTAATATATTCTTCGGTTCGATACAATTCCTCATAAGAAGCTTCCAAATCTTGATATTGTTTAATCAAATCTTGCACTTCTTTAGATTGAACACCACCAACGACCTCGACACTATTTTTTAAGTTATTTTTCAACGCATCAAACAATTCAATAATCGTTTCATAATTCTTTATGTAACCTTCTATGTTACTCAAGACTTCATCATCAGCATCAGCGTTAGCATATTTTTCAACTGTCTTTTTAAATGTAATGTAGCTTAAATATGCATTATAATCATATAAGAAAGGACAAGAGTTTTCCGTTTTGCTTTCATCAAATGCAGGTAAATTCAATAATTTTTTAGGGTCAACACGTAAAGCAGCATAAGTATTTTTTAAATTATCCAACAGAGCGTTTGCATTTGTAGCATCATTAGCAATCAACGCCTCATTCGCATCGTCATAAGCATTTTTAAAATTTTGTCCAGTAGTATCATTAAAATATACTGCATAATTAATACTATATTCAATATACTTTATATCTTCCAACAATGCTCTTAACATTGTAAAATTATCAATCCAACCAGCATATAAATACAAAACATTACCATTTTCAGGCACTCCCATTGTGGCGCCGTTTTGACCAAATTGCCACTGTAAATCAGCATTTGCATTTTCACCATATTCAGGTAAGTTATTTTCCAAGAACCAACCAACAAAAGCATATCCTTGATTCGATGTAGGATTTTGGATCGGCCCTTTTAATGTTCCACCAAAAGGAATATTATCCTCAGTTGGGTAATTAGCAAATGGAACATCTTCATAACTTTGTCCATCTTGACTATATTCACGAACCATATAAGCTGCTGAATATTTTTTAACTTCCCATATTGCGACAAAAACACGACCAGGTTCCAAAATACGTTCACGATCAAAAATATAATATGCACCATTCGGATCAAGGTACGTTTTATAAGGACAATCGGTAATATTAGACCCATCTTGATCCCAACCTTTTATACGCCAACCTTTAAATTCATAACCCTCACAGACCGGATCACTTGGTTTACGAATAATTTCTTGGAAAGTAAGGTTTTCGACATAATCATCAGGCGATAAATTTGTACTACCCCAATTGTTTTCAACTTCAAAATAAGCAGTTGAAAGTTTCGGGTGGTCATCATCATTTGCTTTAAAAATAACTGGACATTCTTTACCAAAATAATCGCCTAAGTATAATTCATTATTATCATTATCGTGTTGTAAAACTCTGAATTGATTAACAGCAGCTAATAGGTCATTAAAAGCGCGTTCCTCTTCTTCAATGGAAACATTTTCTTCATCAGTCGGAATCGTTAAACCTTTTTCATATTGCAAAATACCACGTGCAGCATAATATGCATATCCACCATTTTCAATAATACTACTTACTAACTGAAACTTACTTAACGGATCACCAGCTTGCGGCGTGTACACAGGTGTATTCAAGAATGAAGCATATGCTGGATCATCCCAACCAGTAAAGTGAAAATTATACTTAATCATTTCCGACTGTTGAGCTGAACTATTTAATGTTATGATTCTTTGATGAGTATTACAAAAAACATACGGTTCTTCAAAGAGTAAAGAACTTGTATAAACGCAATTTAAATCACCAATATAATTATTCTGTTCATCAAAGAAGTAAGGATCAAGTGTACCATTAATGTGGCTAACACAATGTTCATCATTACATACCATTGTAGCAGAATTGGTTACCTGTTCCCATAATTTTTCATAAGCAACAGTATTTACATCAACCGTACCGTGGTTATACGGCATAGTACCACCAACGATAATATTATTATAAACCCAACCGCCAGCATAAACACGACCAATCAAATTTCCACAATAACGTTTATCAATACCTGTTGTAGTGATACTGCCAAGATTAACGTCAATCAATAAATTATTATACAATCCAGCAGCAACAATCAAATGTTCATCACCAGCAACTTGCGTTGATAATCCAACTAAACCACCAACGTAACACGCCCCTTCAACATTATCGGCAATATTTGGCGTAACCGATAAATCACGTAATGTAGAATTAATAATTTTACTTGAAATATTAGCACCTACTAAACCGCCAAAATACAAACTAGTCGCTTTACCGTAAGTATCGGCAGTACTATGTCCGTGGTTAATGTTAACGGTTATATGGGAACTATTGACAATAGTGGTTTTATTAATATCAACCGTATCAATACCCCATTTTTTTGGCGACATTGTATTAATTGTTGAAATTCGATTATTACTATCAAAAACAGTTGTATTAGATAATTTACCAACAGCTGTTCCGACATAAAAGTTATGAGCATTAACATCTATGGAAGTAAACGTAATTCTAGGATTAGTAATTTCAACATTATGAATGTAAGTACTATCAGCCTCACCAGCAACAACCCCAATGCAAATATCAGTTGGCAATCGAGGACGATCAGGATCGTTTTCACTAATACTTGCCGACACATATTCATAAACAATTTCAGGATTTTCAAATATTACATTTTCGACAGTTCCACCAATCATATTAGCAAAAAAACCAGCATTCAGAATTGAACTGGTGTCTTCAGGATCACATTTAATACGCATCCCCTTAATTTTGTAACCGTTTCCATTAAACTTAATATTTTTATTCTTACCGCGATTACCAATATCAATCGGCGTCCAGTATGGGAAGACCGTTTCACCAACAATATTAAGTTCCAAATCATTTAAATTAATATCATTTTCTAAAACATATATATTCTCAGAATAATCCGTAGTTGAACCACTTGAACCCTCGTGAGTTATTGCATAATTCATATATGCTAATTCAGCTGGTGTACGAATATGCCAAACTGTTTTTCCATTCTGATCAACATCGGTTTGGGCAATTGAATCTGAACGAAGATCAACCCAGTAACGGTCAATTTCGCCGCTATTAGCAGCAGCTGTTCCGAAATTCAAATTTGAAGTAATTACTCGACCAAAATCTACGACACCAAAACCAATAGTCATAACAAAAAAAGCTAGCACCATCAACACGCTTAAAGTGCAATATCGCCAACTATTAATTATCTTTTGTCGTGCCCCCATATTTGTAATTAGTATATATCAATCAAAATATTTTAGACAAATCATTTTTATACTTTTGAAACTCAATCCATTAAGCATATTTTGGATCAAATTTATACTTTGTTCTTGTTTCACCGATATGTTGTGACACGATTTCCAATGCCGTATCCATATTGTTTCCAACTTTATAATAGGTAGCTTGTAATTTAATTCTTGATTCATCATTAATATCACCCGTTCGATCAAAGATGTCCGAATGTTTTAAACAAATGTTTGTATCTTTAGCAAACCAATACTTTGCCTTTTGATAAATATTATCTTTATCATAAATATATTCCCAAACAATGCATTCAACTTGTTCTCCACTAATCGTTAATACTTCATTATCTTTTTGAGCAATCGTAACACCATCCATTTCATATGGCATATTAATATCGGTGTATCCAGTTCTTAAGAAACTTTCACCTTTTGTATATACATCACAATTATTCATATTAGCATGCCAAGGTGAATAATTCGTATCCATTTCAGCGCATTGCCAAACGTTATCAACATCAACCCAACGTGCTGTTATAAAACCTTGTGAATATTGTGGTTGATCTAAGATTACAGGATTTGATAAATCAACTTTTGCATAAACTTCTAATCGATCCGAAGAATAAATGGTCGCCGCTTTAACATAATATTCATTACCGTCTTTAACTAAAATCATTCCATTATTGTACTCAACATGTACACATTCTGGTAATTTCAGTGAAATCTTATAACTGATTCCCGACTTTTTACTACCACAAGCACTTAAACAAACTATACAAGCCAAAACACTAACCAAAACCAAAGTTAAACTCAATAATTTCTTTTTCATAATTTACCTCCTTTATTAGGATAGCAAAATAATTGATTATTAGCATCTATTTTTTTAAAAAAAGACCTGTAATTTCAGGTCATTTTTTCCCTATGTTTAGAAACCTTTTTCTTCCAACGACATCAGTTCTTCTTTTGTCTTTAATAAGTCAGAAGAAAAAACAAAAGCATCTCTAGCAAATCCACCAACGTGTGCAAAATTATTAACCCCTTCCAAATAAGCATATGGCAAACTGTTATGATAAACTGTACTATTTTTAGCACGATGATTGGGATTAAAAGGCATTCCGCCTTTAAGAACTTTTTCACTACAGATATCCATATAAGCAGCTTTACCACTTTGTACTTCGTCCCAATTCAAAACAATAAATTCAATTGGCTCAACTTTTAACCAAACAAAATCACGATATGTTACTAACGTATCGTCATTATAAGAATTGCCAAGTGGTTGATTTAGTACATTAACTTCTTTACGCACCAATCTTTCACTTTGATATTTATACTCGGCATCGTAACTATATGAAAGATCACGTCGCATAAAGCCCGTATAATTTTTACCTGTTGGTTTTACCTGATTATACTTTAAAAGCGCATCATACATTGGTGAACTTTTTACCCTTGTTTGTGGCAAAAAACCAAGTTTAACTGTATGATAAAGAACATTACCATTAGAATCTTTCACAACATCAAACTTCCCAAAATTTGGATACATCTTTTGCAGTGCATAAAAATCCTGAAGGTTAACTCGCATTGAAGCATCAATTCCTAAACCATTATCTTCAACCGAATGAATATAATCGACCTTTCCATCGGTCTTAACTGAATAATTAAAATTCTGGTCGAAATTATCACGCAACCAATATTCTGCTGTACCTACTTTTCCAGAACGTGTTGTGTAATTAGTATCGCGATAAACACCTTCGGCAATTGCAGAATCGGTTACACCCTTAATTAATTCATTACTTGCTTGAAAAATTTTACCTTGTCCATAATCTTCTAAACCTTTAAGATAAAAACGGTCACGCGAAATTGAGCTATCCCAAATTGATTGTTTTTCAACATCACGAAGTCCCTTCGTAACACGCTCAGTTGGTTCAAAAATTCCTCTAATATCAATCATTCCTAATTTACCAATAAAAGTTTTCAACTTATGTCCATTGTTTTCCATTACGGTCATATTAACACAACTTAGAAACCAAAATCAAGACTCCAGATAAAATTTCAACCCAATGCCATAGAACAATAAAAAACCCGAATTACTTCGGGTTAATTTATAATCATTAATTAATTTTATAAACAGTATTCAGGTTCATTATATTTATAGTTAGCAGTTGTCATTGTTGCGTTCAGGGTTTTAACTTTGTATTAGTTCTTTGACGCATTTCCTTAACAAGCACTTTTTTAAATTTTTAATTACTTTTTTAAATCTTGATAAGTTGCCACAATTATCGTGTGCATTCTTTCACGATCATCCAGATCTTCAATTTGATACATTGGTTTAGCTTTATCATAAGGTATCACTTCCGGTAAATTAAATTTAGCATTATTAATCGTTTTTTTTACTAACAAACGATTATCGTAAATTCCACCAAACAAGACACCTTGATAATATAACAAATATTCCCCCATCATTGGTCGATAATCAATTTCATTTAAATCACTTAATTGTTCTAAAATAAAATCACAATAATCCTTTGTCGTTGACATAATTTCAATCCTTGTTGTTTTTCTTTTCTTCAAAGTATTTACGATTTTTTAAACTATCTGGCAAATATTGTTGTTCAACATAACCACCAAAATCGTGCGGATATTTATAATCCTTACTGGCTTCGGTATGATTTTTCAAATATTCAGGAATACGGTCATCAGCATTATTTAATGCATCATCTTTAGCGCGTTCCATTGCCACAACAACTCGATTATCTTTAGGTGCGTTACAAACATAAACAATCGCTTGCGTTAAGGCTAAATTACCTTCTGGCATACCCAAGTTATCTAAAGCATACAAAGCCGAACACGCTTGTACTAATGCTTGAGGATCAGACAAACCAACATCTTCACTGGCGTGTGCAATTACCCGGCGCGCTAAAATTTGTGGTTGCATACCTGCTGCTATTAAGCGGTTAGCATAATATAACGCAGCTGTTGAATCGCTTCCCCGTAAACTTTTACAGAACGCACTTAAAATATGATAATAAAGTGTTTCATCCAAATTTAAAGCTTTTTGTTGCATACATTCGGCCGCAATTTTTTGGTCAATAATAATCTCACCATTTTGATTTGGCTTAGTTGTAATCGCACATAATTCCAAACCATTCAAAGCACTACGCACATCACCAGCTGATGCGGTAACAAAATAATTTAGAGCCTCATCATCAACTTGCATTCGATAATCACGTAAACCCCGTGGTGCGTTCAGTGCACGCTTTAAAACCTCTTTAATATCAGTTTCCGTTAATCGTTTAAACTCAAATACTGTACAGCGTGATACGATAGCGCGTGTCATACTGAAACTAGGATTTTCAGTTGTACAACCAATTAACAGCAAATAACCGGCTTCCAAGGCGCCTAACAGTGAATCACTTTGTGCTTTATTCCAACGATGACATTCGTCCAATAACAAATAAGTTTTTTTACCACTGATTTCAAAATCAGCTTTGGCTTGTTGCATTACCGTTTTGACTTCCGCTACACCAGTTGAAACAGCATTAATTTTTATAAATTTAGCATTACTACTATCAGCGATAATTTGTGCTAATGTTGTCTTACCTGTTCCAGGTGGACCAAAAAATATCACACTTGGGACACGCCCCGCTTGAATTAAACGACGTAATAATTTTCCTTCACCAAGTATATGTTTTTGACCAACAAATTCATTTAAAACTTGCGGACGCATCCGTTCGGCTAATGGTTTTTGCGTTTGATGCAAATTATCAAACAAGTTTTCCATAATCTAATTAAACCACATTTTTCAATTGCCACGCAAGTATTTGCACCGACCAAATTACAAACGAACATCGTATTCACGACCCACAATGAAAGGTTCAGAGTTTTCAGTTTGACTGATATAAACACACGGGTCAACTTCTGGACTTTGAGCCGCAGTGCGACAACGTGCTACTCCATTTACTACAGCATCACAAATTACGTGCACTGTGCTACCTTTTTCTTTAACGTGTTTTGCATCTAAAATGGTTTTCTGTACTCTTTCAATCGTACGTAAACGTTCACGCTTAACTGCTGCCTTAACTTGTTGCATTGAATAAGCTGCTGTTCCTTTTTCTCGGGAGTAAGCAAAAAATCCCACATAGTCCAATTTAACATCTTGCATAAATTGCACTAACTCGGCAAATTCTTCATCAGTTTCGGTAGGAAAACCAACCATCATTGTTGCCCGAATGGTCACATTTGGGATGATCTGTCGAATTTTTTTGATTAAGTTACGATAACTTGATGCGCTACCACGTCGACCCATTAATTTTAAAATTCGTTCATTACAATGCTGCAATGGAATATCTAAATATTTTACTACTTTATCATTAGTAGCAATTTCATTTAATAATTTATCAGTCAATAATTCCGGATAACAATAATGCAAGCGCACACGTTTTACTCCATCAACAGCTGTAATCGCGCGCAATAACTCTACCAAATTTGAACCGATATCCAAACCATACATTGTCACATCTTGTGCTACCAAAATATATTCCGGGACACCTAATTCTGCAAAATGTCGCACTTCTTTTACAATATCATCAATTGAACGTGATACATATTTGCCACGGATCAAAGGTATTGTACAAAAAGCACAACGCCGGTTACAACCATCCGCAATCTTAACGTAAACATAACTCGGAGGTGTCGATAATAATTTATCACCTTCTACTGCAGTCTTACCTGTCAATAATTCCGATAATTTTTGATAATCTTTTGTCCCCCACCAAACATCAACCTCTGGTAAACCATCTTTTAATTCCTGCTGATTGTTAGGCACAATACACCCACAAACGACTAATTGAGCGTGTGGTTTATATTGTAATTTTCCAGTGATTACATCAATACTTTCTTTACGAGCGCTGTTAATAAATCCGCAAGTATTAACAATAATAATATCTGCCTCAGCATCATTATCAATCATCTGACATCCAGCCCTTTGTAAATACCCAGCCAAAACCTCACTGTCAGCACGATTTTTATCACAACCTAAGGTTGTAATGCAAACTTTCTTCGGTGGTAAATTCATATTGCATAATATCGCATTTTCACGTATAATTCAACTTGTAAATCATATGGTCCCGTGGTCAATCGGTTAAGACGGCGCCCTCTCACGGCGCAATGAAGGGTTCGACTCCCTTCGGGACTACCAAAACCATAACTTAATAAACCATATATTGTGCAATAAGTTTCATAGTTGCACGACATATAGCTTGTATTATTAAATAATTTTCATAAAATCCATAAAACATGCAATTTTTTTTATAAAACTATGACTAAACTATGACCAAAATGTTTTAATTCAATCTTATAATGTAACAAAATGAATTGATATTCTATAGTCAAATCGAGTTCCAAATCTATTTATCACATAAAAAGAACATTTTAAGACTGACTAAATAAGTTTTGCGTTAGATAATTGACAATAAGTATAGCCATCTTCGCAATAGGTTGAGAATGTTCCCTCAACTGTAATACTTTTTCCTTTACTTGGATATTGACCGTCTTTCAATACGAATTCAAGACCTTGTGAACAACATGCGGTTGCATCTTTAATAATTACAGAATAATATTTTTTCCCAGTTCTACTGTCAGTATAAATGCCACAAGTGCCTTTGGCTTTAACAACCTTACCTTTATAATCACTAGGTTTACCAACCATATTCGAAACTTGTGAATAAACCATGGTGCTGTTCATTGTAGTTAAATCAATATCGGCTTGTTCCACTCCGCAAGCACTAACTGTTAAACAAATTATGGTAATTAAAAATGCAACAACCAACGATGATAATAATTTATTTTTCATTTTATTCTCCTCATTAACAAACCTGTAACATAAAAAATTACAAAGCAAATTACATCTACAATAATAATCGTAGCACCGACTGGTGTTCCGCCCAGGATGGATATCATCATTCCAAAGAATGCACAAACTACAGAAATTACTGCCGATGAAATAGTTACCGCTTTGAAACTTTTGAAAACACGCATTGCAGAAAGTGCTGGGAAAATAACCAAGGCAGATACCAACAAAGAACCAACTAAATTCATAGCAACCACAATGACAACAGCAATAATTGTCGCAATTAAAATATTGTATAGTTCAGTTTTTGTTCCACTGGCTTTGGCAAAGTTCTCATCAAAAGTAACGGCAAAAATTTTATGATAAAACAAAACGAAGAAAGTAATTACAATCAAAGAAAGAACAATCGTTAACCAGACATCACTCTCAGATAAGGTCAAAATTGAAGTTGAACCAAACAATGTTGTACAAACATCGCCTGCGATATTTGATGATGCACCACAGACATTTAATAACAAATAACCAAACGCCAATGCACTAACAGAAAGAATTGCAATTAAAGCATCACCGTTAATTTTCTTACTTTGACTTGTCTTTAACAATAAGATTGCACAAACAATTGTAACGGGTAAAGTTAGAATCATATTATTAGTCAAACCACAAACCGAGGAAATTGCTAATGCTCCAAAAGCTGTATGCGACAATCCATCACCAATATAAGAAAATCTTTTTAAGACCAAAGTAACACCTAAAAGGGATGCACAAAGTGCCACTAATACGCCGACAATTAAAGCATATTGCACAAATGAAAATGAAAGATAAAATTCTAATGTTTCAAAAATATCACTCATGAGAATGTCCTCCAATATGTCCGTCAATTAAATTGGTAAACTTTTTGCCGACCTTGCTTTTCATAAAATCTGTTCGTTTAGCAAAATACGGAACTTCATCGATGTATAAAACATGACTAGCATATTTAGTTGCGGCATCAATGTCGTGAGAAATCATCACAATTGTGATTCCTTCTTCATT
>JAEEMI010000018.1 GCA_016283155.1 Clostridia bacterium | reverse complement strand
TGCACGAGAAGTTTGTTATATTCCAGTAAGAAGTAAAAAAGCGGGTGTGCAAATTTGTGACACAAATTTTGCCAATTCGGAATTAAAATATAAAGCCGCAGACTACCAAGCATTTACCGGTCCGATTAATTATGCACTTTATAACAGTAGCTTTTTAGAAATCGCTGGCGGTCGTTATATTAATTATAATGATTACATTGGCAAGGTTTATTTATCTCAAAATCAACAAAAATATGGTAATTTAGGGCAGATTTATTATGCTGTGTCAAAAAATCTTAAAGAAGATGGTAATCCACAAATACCAGCGGCGATGGATTGGCATACGAATTATGAGGACGTTAAAATACGTCAGGTCGGCACTTATTATCTTTGGGTTAAAATTGATGCGGGTGATAATCACAATGCATATCCTGCGCAATACCTTAATCATAGCGTTACAATCCAACCTGCAGAATATAAATTTTCAGCAGAAGAATCCGATATAAGTTTGGCATCTTCAAGTTACACAGTGCAAAAGAAGGATAACGAAAATTATCTTCATTATAACGGAGAACTGCTTTATTTGATTACGAATTTAAACTTAGTTGTTAAAATTGTGAACCGTAACGAAAACAATGCTTGTGTTAAAAATGGTAACAACGAAGATTATAACCTGATGTTTAATAGCAGCAGTCAGTCATCTGCCGACCATTATGGCACGATTTATTACGCATTGTCTGAATCGTCTAATGTAAATGATACGGATGAATTAGCATGGCAAACATCTTGGCGTAGTTTACGCAAACGTAACGCCGGCAAATATTATTTATTCGTTAAATTTGTCGGTAGTGCGGATAGTAATTTGGCTTCGTTTGTTACTTGTTTGTCAACAAGCGGAATGGAAGAAATTAAAATTGAAAAGGCGACTTATAGTGACCTTACTTTTACTGGGCTGGATGGTCGAAGTGTAATGTATAATGGTGGAACTTTATCTTTGCGTGAATTAACCTCTGGGAATTTAATTATTAAAATTGGTGACAGAAACATTACCAACGAAATTGATTTAAACCGGGTTAAATATTTATTTTGGAAAAAAGATGCAACCCCGATTAATTATTCTTTAGCAATTGGCGCAGAAGTTGGTTTAGTGGCGGCTGACCAGTATGATTTGTATGTTTGCTTAAGTGGTGCTTGTCTTACCAATAATATTGACGCCACAAATGAGATTAATAAATTAATACTTGGACACGCCGTAACGGTTACACCTGCCGAAGAGTATGCACTTGATGTTGATTTGCCAATTTTCTATGATTTGACTTTTAATGGTGAAGACCAATTTTTCATGCGAAAACAAGCAATCGTAATAATGAAGAATGGTAATACATTACGTGGTAACTCGGGTCAGGCATCTTATTATATTAGTGATAATGCGAACACATATAATCATGGTGATTGGATTACGGATATTAATAAAGATTTGGTAATAAGGAATGTTGGAACTTATTATATTTGGGTAAGATTTGCGGCAGGTGATAGCCATTTTGCAATTGCACCGCGTTGTGTTGGTTCAGTAACTGTTTCGCCAGCAACGGGGGATAATATTCAATTATCTGGATTAAATTTATCTAAAAATGAAGCGTATTCAGGGGCGATTCAAGCATTGGTTCTTAGTGGTAGTTTGGAACAAAAATTTAGTAATGCCCACCAATTACAATCTGGAATTGATTACAGTGCAATTTATTATGGTTATTCAACAGATGCGGACACGATGCCAAGTGTTTGGTTTCCAGATTACCGATCTTTAACTGCACGTGAAGCAGGAAGATACTACCTCTGGGTTAAAGTTGAAGGAGTTACAAATTCGTCAAATACGAAAAATATTGTCGATTATTGCAAGTATTATGATTTTGCGGAAATTAGCCCCGCAGGTTTAAATAAGTCATTTATTGACGGTGTTAATCTTCATGAATTATCTTATAATGCGGAAAATCAAAGTTTGGCCGATTTACCAAATGGTAAAATATCTATTATTCTTAATGAGTCCATTGACGTTAATACCGATACATATAATCCTGACATTGAAGTTTATTGGGGACTGGGAACCGGAAGTCAAAGCAGTAAAAAACCAACGGTTTGGCTCCAAAATTTGAACGAAATTACCGGAATGGATGCGGGAGATTATTACCTTTGGCTTAAGATTGAAAATTGCAGTAACATTGCGGATTACGAAGTTTGTTATGCTACTGTTACAATTGACAAAGGAACATTGGTTTGCAGAATCGTTCCAGTAGCAAGAGAGAATTTAATGTATACCGGTTCGGAACAAGAATTGCTAGCTAGTCAACCCGTGTTCATGTTGCATCCAACTGGCGATTGTTACGGTGAGGATGCCTATTATCCGGTATACGGCGCGACAGTTGAATATCATCTTAGTGATTCTTTGTATGATAATTATTTCAGCGTTAAAGCGGTAAATGCTGGTTCTTATAATATTTCATATGGAATTGCGGGAAGTGACAATTGGAATGCAAAATTCGAAGACATTACTGTTAGTATTGCCAAAAGAGATGCTGGTGATGAGATCTATGGTTTAAGTGAAGCGCCGGCAGCTTTGTCGGTGGCATATAATGAAACCAAACAAGATTTAATTTCATTTGGTCGTTTAGTTGACTTAGGCAATAACCGTGGCACGGCATTAGAAGGTTCGCGAATTGTTTTCTGG
>JAEEMI010000017.1 GCA_016283155.1 Clostridia bacterium | reverse complement strand
ATTTTTTCTTGAGCAATTCGTAAAGTTTCATTTTCTGACAAAGGTATTTTATTAACATCAAAACAATCTTCCATATCAAATGGTAGCACACTATTATAAATTTTCAAACATATTTGAAACAAAGAAAGCACAAAAAGTGAGCACTATAAAACCGTCCTCTTTTAACCCTATATTACAGAATAATACTACGTGGAGCGGGTGATCGGAATCGAACCGACGCTATCAGCTTGGAAGGCTGGAGTTCTACCATTGAACTACACCCGCGAATGTTTTTATTTTACCACAACCCATAAACAAAATCAAACAAATCTTTTCATTTGCATATTAGATTTCTTTTTTGTGTTGCCAATGAATCCCAATGTGTCCGATACCCAAAATGATTATAGCAATAATTAACCAAAGGTTCTTACCATAAATTCCCAATAGTAAAAACGCTAAAACGGGCAATGTCGCCCCTGCTAACGGAATGCCCAAAATACTGGAATACATATCACGCATCGTCTTTTCGCTACGGAAATAACGAATCCAATAAATCTCATAAAGCACCATTAATAAAAATGAAATCAATAAAAATAATGACCAAAGCGAAATACCGTTAATGTTAAAATCAATAAAAACCAACGCAATAACCGTAACCAACACTTCACCTACGCGTTCCAAGACCAATAGCAATTTATTTTCATTTCGCGCGTATTGTTCATAATCTTTGGGTAAATGTTTGCTCCAAATTATATTTGGCACATACAGCATTAACAAATAAATTAAACCAACATAAGAAAATCCAAAATTTATTGATACCACTGACCTCAATATACACCCGTTTTTACCAGAAACAAATTAAAACATTGACAATACAGTATTTTTAGTTAATAATAAAGATGAGCGAGGTTCGATTTGGCATTTTCAAGTTTAACGGAGAAATTCAAGCACATCTTTGCAAAGTTAACGCGGAGCGGCAAATTAACAGATTTGGAAATTAAAGCTGCGATGCGCGAGATTAAATTAGCATTATTGGAAGCAGACGTCAACATTGCCGTCGTCAAAGATTTTATTGCTAAGACCACCGAGAAATGTTCTGGCGAGACCGTAATGCAATCCTTAACACCTGGTCAACAAATTATCAAAATTGTTCACGAAGAAATGACTGCCCTGTTGGGTGGCGATAACGCTAAATTAAATTTGGCACCAAAACCACCAACAATTATTATGATGGTCGGTTTACAAGGTGCTGGTAAAACTACCTTTTGTGGCAAATTGGGTCAATTGTTAAAAGGTCAAGGCAAACGCGTTTTATTAATCGCGGATGATATCTACCGCCCCGCCGCAATTGAACAACTAAAAGTTGTGGCACACCAAGCTGGCGTTGCTTTCTATGAAGGCGGTAACAAAGATGCAGTTAAAATTGCCAAAGATGGTATTAAACACGCCTTATCTAATAACTTAGATACTGTCATTATTGATACCGCTGGTCGTCTACACATTGACGAAACTTTAATGGAAGAATTGGTGGCCATAAAAAAAGCCGTCAATCCATCCGAAATCTTATTAACCGTAGATGCAATGACTGGTCAAGATGCCGTCAATGTGGCAACTGAATTCAACCAAAAACTAGACATTACCGGCGTAGTCCTAACTAAATTAGACGGTGATACCCGTGGTGGTGCGGCAATGTCCATTCGCTATGTTACCGGCAAACCAATTAAATTCAGCGGTATTGGCGAAAAATTGGGCGACATTGAAACCTTCCACCCTGATCGCATCGCCCGTCGTATCTTAGGTATGGGCGACGTTTTAACTATTATTGAAAAGGCCCAAGCTGTTGTAACCGAAAATGAAATGAAACGAATGGAAGAATCTTTCCGCCGTAACGCGTTTACGTTGGACGACTTCCTGCAACAATATGATAACCTTGCTAAAATGGGCAACTTAGATGATTTGATTGAAAATATCGGTGGTGCAATGGGTGGTCACATTAAACTAGGTAAACTTGATGAACAAACTATGGCACGTAACAAAGCCATTATACAATCAATGACGATGGAAGAACGTGTAAATCCTGACATCATTAAATCCAGCCGTAAACAACGCATCGCGGCTGGCAGTGGCACTTCCATTCAAGCCATTAATCAGTTGTTAAAACAATTTGAACAAGGCAAAATGTTAATGAAGCAATTTGGCAATGGCAAAATGATGCGCCGTTTTAAATAAGAGTCGATTTGGGCGTTCACGTACGCGCGATGTAAGTCCCAACAAATAAATTTAACGAAAGGAGGAGTAAAAAAAAGTGGCAGTTAAAATCCGACTGACAAGATTAGGTGACAAAGGCAATCCTTTTTACCGTATTGTCGCGGCCGACAGTCGTTCACCGCGCGATGGTAAATTCTTGGAAGTCATCGGGACGTACAACCCGTTGGTCGACCCCGCCGAAGTAAAAATGGACAAGGGCTTGGCACAAACTTGGCTGGATAAAGGCGCAACTCCAACACCGACCGCAAAGAAAGTGTTAGAAATGGCTGGCGTTTTGAAACCGACCAAGTACACTCCGAGTGCAAACCGGGTCAAAAAGAATCAAAAACCAAAAAAGACAGAAGAAGAAAAAAAATAAAAGGAAAAATAAATAAATGAAACAAGTAATTGAATTGATTGTTAAGAGTTTAGTTGAAAATCCAGACAAAGTTGTTTTAGAAGACATCGTTGATGGTGACAACGTAACGGTTAAAGTTAAAGTTGCTGACGGCGATATGGGCCGTGTCATCGGCAAAGGTGGCGCAACTGTAACCGCAATTCGTACAATCTTAAAAAATTGTAACAGCCGTGATGGCAAACGTTACTTCATCCAAATTGGTGACGAAGTTCGTGCCCCACGCAAAGAAATTCAAAATGCAAGTTACTAATTAACAATGCATATACATTAATACAAAAGGAGAAAAAATTAAAATGGCAAAAAGCAGTAAAGATTATTTTGGATTGGGATATATCGTTAGCTTGATTTTGGCGATCATCCCTGTAACCGCTTGGTTGTGTGGTGCAATCACCCGTTTCCAAGAAGGAAAAATTGTCGCAGGTCTAATTCGTTTAATCTTCGGATTTACGATTGTTTGGATTTTGGATATCATCTTTATGATTATGAATCGCCAAATTTTCCGTTTGTTAAACGTTTAATCACGTTAACTAAAAATCAAAAAGCCCGACAACTTGCCGGGCTTTTTTATATTAACTCCTCTTCACCATTAACTGTTCGCTACCGGCACACCATTTTCGTAATGCCATTCATTGCCCATTAAAATCTGTGCGTTACAATTAACATTCCAATTTTCATTCCAACCGCTGGGAATTTCTGTAGCTTCAATATAAACTGTTTGAGTATTATTCCAACCATTAAAGATATTTGCACCTGTGGTCGTAACACTGGCTGGAATCACAATTGTTTTTAATTTAGGTGTATTATTGAAACAATGACCTTTAATCGTTGTTACACTACTTGGAATTACCAAAGAAGTTAAACTAGTACAGTTAGAGAAGACTTCATTTTTAAATTGAGTTACTGTATTAGGAATTTCAATTGTTGTGATGGTTCGACCAGCAAAAGCGCCGACATCAAGCGTTTGAATACCATTAGGAATCTCAACCGTACTAATACAACCACTGACAAACGCATTATCAGCTTTGGTTAATATCGCATTAAGTTCTTTACCCTGACTATCACAACTGGTATATACAGTATTATTGGGGTCAACCCGCATCGAACGAATCGTACTATACCAACACAATGCATAAGCTTCAATTAATGTAACACCTCGCGGAATTACCAAATTAATTAATTTACAACTTGAAAGTGAACTAGAACCAATCGTCAATAAACTATCCGGCAAATCAATTTGTACTAACCCACTGGACTTAAATGCTTCAGTACCAATCTTCGTTACACCCTCTGGTATTTTTACATATTTTAAGGCAGTTTTGTTTTTAAACGCTTCGGCACCAAGTGCGGTAACTGGTAAACCGTTATATTCCGTAGGTAAAAACAAGCCCGTACGACTGCCAGTGTAACCAGTTAAAGTATATCCCGTACCAGCACTATTCAACGTAAATGTACAATCACTCGTAATGTCTGCACTCCACACAATATTGGCGCCACAACTATTATTCCATTGTGAATTCCAACCACTACTCGGCGCGGCAGTCCGTTCCATATAAATGGTTTGCGTATTGTTCCAATCCTGAAAAATATTTTTTCCCAATGTCGTCACGGAACTTGGCAAAGCAAAAACCTTAATGTTATTACATAAATAAAATGCGCCTAAGCCAATACTAATTAAACTACTGGGCAAACTGACCGATGTTAATTTGGTACAACGTTGGAAAGCATAGTTATTAATGTATTGAACTCCCTCAGGAATAATCAACGATGTTAAACCATTATGTCCACCAAAAGCATTCTCACCAATTTTGGTAATACCATTGGGAATTACTGTGTTTTTACAACCATTAACCAAAACTGTTCCTTTGATAATACCATTAATTTCATTACCATTACCGTCACGGCTGGTATAAACCGTATTGTTGGGGTCAACAATTATTTCAGCTAAATCATAACATCGGTAAAATGCCGTAGAACCAATAATTGTAATGCCACTATGAATATAGACCGCCGTTAAACCACTACAACCATAAAATGCGCCACTACCTAATTTGGTCACACTTTCTGGTATCACTGTATTTTTACAACCGCGCAACAATGTCGTACTGTCAACGTCAATAATGGCATTAACTTCAGTACCATTATCTTGACTAGTATATTTGGTATTATTAACATCCACTGTAATCATTTCTAATTTACTGCATAAATCAAACGCTTCGCCATCCAGATTGATCACACTAGCCGGAAGATGAATTGCGGTAAATAAACAACTGGCGAATGCACGCTTACCAATCTCAGTCACTCCGGTCGGAAATTCAAAGGACGATAATTTTGAACAATCTTCAAACGCCGATATACCAATTGTACGTAAACCATTTGAAATTGTTAACGTTTCCATTTTGCTACACTTTTGAAACGCATATTCGGCAATCGTACGCACACTGTCTGGTAAAGTTACCGACACAATTTTATTACAACCATAAAATGCATACGCACCAATTGTATCGTACCAACCGTCAACTGGCAACATTACCGACGTAATGGTAGTATTATCTCTGAATGCATTTTGTCCGATTTTAACAACTCGTTGATTATTGTGCATTTTGGGTAACACCACCGTGGTGTCTGTACCATTGTAACCAGTAATTTCATAATTATTTCCATCAATTGCCGCATAGTTAAATAATTCTTTCCACTCCGCGTGTAAGTTCAATGCACCACTCACCGGAGTATGAAGATGGTCAAACAATTGGTTATCCTCATCGTACCAACCCAAGAACTCACAACCTTCTTTGGTATAGATTGGCAATTCACGTTCAAGTACACTATTATATGTTACATATTTTCCATTGGTCGGCAATCCGTTATTGGGATTCCAACTAACCCAATAACTGTTGATATTCCAATCAGCATAAATTATCGTATGTTCGTTTAATGGTTCATAAAAATCATATGGGCTATAATCTAAGTTTAACCAATTGCGTAAAGTATAACCCGTACGAACTGGTTCGTAAGTTTCGTCTGGTGTTTGTCCCGTCATTAATTGTTCTGTTTTGTGAACAATAATGATGTCATTTGTACCAGGTTCACGCGTCACATACTGCACATTAATGTGCCATTTACCAACAATTGTACGGTTACTTTGAATCAAAGTATCATAAGTGAACATCGAGCCATCAGTATTATACCAACCCGCCCATTCATAACCAGTTCTGGTCGGTGTTGTCGGTACAACGATTGTCATACCATTTTTAATTGATTGGTCAGCAACAACAGTTCCGCCATTAGTTTCAAAATGAACAGTCCACAATTTTGTCCATAATGCATACAACGTTGTTTCATCTTCAATTGGTGTCGCAAAGTCAAACGCTTCTACATAGTTTTCATCTTTATACCAACCATCAAATACATAACCATCACGAATTGGATTCTCTACTGGTTCACTCGCTAAACTACCATCATCAATGGTTTGCTCCTCAATCGCACTACCTTCACCCGTCACAAAATTAACCGTATATACTTTAATCCATTTTGCGTGCAAAGTTAAACTATCTTCAATCGCCGTATTAAAATCAAAAGTTTGCGTATATGCTTGGTCTAGATACCAACCGCCAAAACGATAGCCGGACTTACTGACGGCAATTGGTGTTAAGCGTTCGCCATCAGTAATTTGTTGTGACGGAATATATGAACCATCATTAACTTCATAAGAAATTGTATGAACAATTGGCGTTTCAGCTGCCGTTTTTTTAGCGAAGAAAATAATTCCAACTGTGGATACAGTTGAAACTACCGCTAACGCTAGCGTGGCTATCAGTATCTTTAGACTCCTTTTCATCCTGCGTTATGCCCCCAAAAACCGCCATCGTTCACACAATTTAGTGTTTCCCTTTCGGCTAAAACTATCGTAGTTTAGTCTAAAAACCGCCAAAAGTAAAATGTTTTACCATCTTACTAAATTATTCGGCATATTTATCAGGTTGTGTTATAATGTGATATGCAACCATTAGGTGGCGGTTGGGACGAGTTGTTGGCACCATTATTCGCGGACGAACGTTATCTTAAAATCCGTGAATTTTTGAAACGCGAATATGCAACTAAGACGGTTTATCCGGATATGTACGACTTATACAACTGTTTCCGCCTAACTCCAGTTAAAGATGTTAAATGTGTAATTCTGGGGCAAGACCCGTATCACGAACCCGGGCAAGCCCACGGCTTATGTTTTTCGGTCAAACCCGGAGTACCACTGCCCCCATCATTACAAAACATTTTTAAAGAAATCAATGACGATTTACACATTACCCAACCCCAATGTGGCGATTTAACCAAATGGGCACAACGCGGTGTTTTGCTTTTAAATACGACTTTAACCGTACGCGCCCACCAAGCCAATTCGCACGCCAATTGCGGTTGGGCGTGGTTTACCGATGCCGTAATTAAACTGATTAGTGAACACACTCAAAACACAGTTTTCTTACTGTGGGGTGGTAACGCGCGCAGCAAAGCCAACTTAATTGACCCCCACCGCCATTTAATTTTACAATGCGCCCACCCATCGCCACTGTCAGTCTATCGTGGCTTTTTTGGTTGTAAACATTTTTCCCAAACCAACGATTATTTAACCGCCCACAACAAAACAGCAATTGACTGGGACCTCAACCATTAAAATCAAAAAAGCCCGACGCGATTTGCCGGACTCTTTTTCACTCTTCACTTCTCACTATTCATTATTCAATTAGTTCGGGGTTGCCGTTGGCATCATATTGCCAGGTAACGTTTAATCCTTTGTAAAGACGACCATACCACCCTTCACTCCAACTTGACCACCAGCCTGGAAAAGAAGATACGTATTTAATATTACTTGCTTCAATATAAATTGCTTTTAAATTGGTACAACCTTTGAATACTCCTTGACCAACACTGGTGACATTATTAGGAATAACAACCGAGGTTAAACTTGTACAGCCTCTAAATGCCTCCCTATAAATATTTACTACACTACTTGGTATGTTAATTGAAATTAAACTTGTACAGCCCCAAAATGCACTTCCATGAATCGTTGTTACCCCATTAGGAATTGTAATAGAAATCAAATTGGTACAAAAATAAAACGTATCTTGTTGTATTTCTGTTACATTATCTGGAATATTAATTGAAGTTAAACTAGTACATTGAGCGAATGCACTACTACCAATTACTGCCACACTGTTCGGTAAAATAATTGACACCAAACTACTGCAACCAGAAAATGCACTATTTCCAATTGTTGATACTTGACCTTCGATATTAACTGAAACCAAACTAGTACATTGAGCGAATGCACATTCACCAATCGTTGTCACCCCATCTGGAATTGTAATCGAGGTTAAATTTGTACATTCTTTGAATACATAATAACCGATACTGGTCACAGTATCCGGAATGTTAATTTCTGTCAAACCTGTACAACCCTGAAACGCTTGATTTCCAATCGTCGTCACACCATCAGAAATATTAACAAACATTAAATGTGTACAATTCATAAATGCCGAATCACTAATCGTTTTTACGCTATCTGGAATAGTAACCGAAATTAAATTTGTACAATCACCAAATGCCCCACTACCAATTGCAGTCACACCATCTGGTATAATAATATTTTCATCACTACCGTTATATTTCTTAATTTGTGTTCCATTCATCGTGTAATCCGCAGGGTTACAAACTCCACCAAAAGTAACTTCGACAGTACATTTGCCCAACCAGTCTGCATCCCAACCGTCTGGTTGTGTTTCCACAGCAGAATGAATTTTTGCCAAATTGGTACAATCGTTAAATACATTGGCACCCATCGTAGTCACGCTCGCCGGAATGTTTAACACGGTTAAACCAGTACAGCCCGCCAAGGCACCCGCTTCAATCGTGGTAATGCTGTTTGGAATGTTAATGGTTTGCATGGTTGTATTGTTCGCAAACACATTGGCACCAATCGTGGTAACCGGTTGACCGTTGTACGTACTTGGAATTGAAACACTAGATTGTGTACCACAATAATTGGTCAATTTATAGCCACCGTTAATGGCGGTAAATTCATGCGACCATTTGGCGTACAAAGTGATTGGTTGTGTTACCGGTGTATTGAAATTGTAAGCGGTTTGGTAATCCGCATCCGTATACCAACCCATGAATTGGCAACCCGTGAAAGTTGGTGTTACGTTGTTTGCCGTGTTACCTTGTACAACCTGGGCTGTGGCAATTTCGTTACCACCGCAGGTGTTATAAACAACATTAATTGACCACTTGGCGTACAAAGTGATGTCATCGGTAATGCCTGTCGCAAAGTTAAATTCATTTTGGAAACCAGCATCCGTGTACCAACCAATTAACGTACAACCATCACGGTTAACAGTTGGTTGTTCAACGGTATTTAAATAATCAATATGTTGAGTTGCGATTGAACTATTACAGTTGGTCTCAAATGCAACATCATAAGTATTGATTTGCCATTTTGCGTACAAGGTCATCGGGTTACGTACTGCCGTGGCAAAATCATAAACGTTTTGACATTCAGCATCCGTGCACCAAGCTTGGAAAGTGTAACCTTCACGTGTGGTGTTTGGTTCAATTACTGTGTCACCGTCCACAATATTTTGTGAACTCACACCCGTACCTTCCATAGAATCAAATGCTACAGTAATGTTCCATTTTGCATACAATGTTAAGTTGTCGGTAACTGGCGTACTAAAATCATATGGTTCTGCGTCGTTCAAATCAGCATACCAACCCATAAAGGTACAATTATCTCGGGTTGAATCCTGCGGTACAGCAGCGGTTGCGCCGTGTGTGATTGTTTGGGCGTTTACGGTGCTGCCTTGACGGCTGTCAAAGGTAACATTATATTTGTTAATTTCCCATTTAGCATACAATTCAATGTCGCCGATAATTAAGCTATCGAAATCGTATAATTGCGTGCGGCCTGGATTGCTATACCAACCTTTAAAAGTGTATCCTTCATAGGTTGGGGTCGGGTTGTTGACGGTACCACGGTAGACCACCGAAGCGGCTGGCACGTCTACATCGCCTTCCATCACATTAAAGGTAACTGTGTAATGGTTAATTTCCCATTTCGCATACAAAGTCAAATCACCGGTGACTTCGTCGTCAAAATTATATTCATTGCCATCAGTACAATTTTCATCCGTATACCAACCACGGAAGGTATGACCATCTTTGGTCGGAGTCGTTGGCTCAGTAACACTGTTACCATCAGCAACACGCGCTGCTTCAACGGTGCTACCACCTAATGTATTAAATTCAACCGTATGTTTGATTCCCCATTTAGCATACAAAGTAATACTGCCTTCTAATGGTTGATTAAAATCAAATGACACAGTGCAATTTTCATCTGAATACCAACCTAAAAATTCATAACCATTTCTGGTCACTTCAGGTGCAGAAACTTGTCCACCGCTGGTAACAGTTTCCAAACTTGAACCATCCAGATTACCACCGCGTGAGTCAAAACGTACCGTGTAGTTAGTCGGCGTCTCCTGATTATTTTCTGGTAAGTCACCAGAATTGTTTTTTCCTTGTGACATTGCCACACCCACCGAAGAAACAGCCGCCACACCAGCTAACACACCAGTCGATACCAGTGCTGCAATTCCTTTCTTTTTCATTTAATTTATTTCCTCCTTTTTTCTTCCGTTACTTACATAGTTTGTGTAAGTTGGACAAAAGATAATGCTCCTGTTTAATACTAATATTACTACTACTAAAAAGTCAAATCAATTTTGGCTATTCTACGCACGCTCAGCCAAAAAGTTACTAACAAGTTTTTACTGACGCAAAATAAGTCCGCACACTAGGTCGGACTTACTTGCAGTTTTTCACTTTTCGTTCTGAGTAACTTCTGTTATACTACTGTAACGTCAGCGTGGCGGAATTGGCATACGCGCTGGTCTTAGGAACCAGTTTTTGCAGGTTCAAGTCCTGTCGCTGACACCAATTATTTACGTTCTAAATCGATCCCCGCGCCTTGACGTGTGTTCATCATCATACCGCTGGTATGAATATTATATTTTGTGCTGTTGGCCAATTCGTTCACAAACTTTAATTGATCCATAATCACATCTGCGGTAATTACCGACTTACATTGAATTTTACCATCAGCGGTGTATTCAGCTTGTACTGGTGTAACTTTATAGCATTGAATAATATCATCACTAATCGGATTGTTTTCATCGAAACGGAAACAATATACTTTACCCTTATATTCATAATACTGATAATCAACTCCCCGCTTCATATCATAAACAGATGGACGAATGCCATTCTTGCGATCCAATAAATAAACATTTTCTTCAAGTGGTTGTGGATTTTCTTTGGCAGCCAAATTAATTAATTTATGTTCTAAATCTCGATCAACGCGTTCTTGTGGATAAGCAACAGTTTTGCCTTCATAAATAATCACGTCATCTTTAATGGCAAACTGACGATAAATATTGGCTTCAATGACCGGTGCCAAACCAGTTGGTTCTTGATAAACTACAGGCACATTCATCGATTTTCCATCAATTGTACGTTCTTCATAATTTGGTGCTAAATTTTTGTCCAAAATATAATGACCTTTAATGTTTTTATCTTTCAGTGGTTCATCGTATTTTGCCCCTTGTGCGATTGCAAAATCGCTAACTGGGATATACTTACTTTGTGGTACTATCATATCCCCATCTCCCACAATTTCTTGAAAACCTTGATGTAATTTAGTAATAACTTTGTTGAATTTATCTTTCAGGCTTTTTAATTTTTCCATAAAAGTAATTTTATCACAGAATGTTTTCTAAAACAATATTTGCCGACAAAAAACATTGACGATAATTTCCATCCTAAGGTAAAATATAATAGATTATAAAAAGGAGAAAAATTAATGGAAAAAACAAAAAAATTTAATCTCTTCAAGTTGCTACAAAATGCGGCCGTTGTCGGTCTTTTCTTAGTTGTTGGTCTAGGAACCTTATTCGCAACAGGAATTCTAACCAGAACAATCACTTCATTAGAAATTACCATAATGATTGGTTTATTGTTGGTTGGTTTGTTAATGGTCTTACCTTGGGCTAAGTACTTAGAACAAAAAGAATACAAAATTGTTTCGTTAATTTTCTTAATTGCTACTGCTGTTTGCGTTGTCTTATGGGAAATTTGTACTTTGGTTATTTGTTCTGCTATCCGTAACGATAATGGCAACAATATCATTTTACATTTCATTCGCATTACTTTATTAATTTCTTTCCAAGTTGTCGTAGCTTCATTCATCGGTAAATTTGTGATTAAATATCGTGCTAAATATATTCCTTTCCAAGCAATTACTTATTTAAGTATGCTTTACATTGACTTCTGGTTGTCCACACTACTTTTCGGTGTTTCTATTAACGCTGGTCTTAAAATTACCCATAGCGTAATGGACATTTTGATTAACCGTGTAACCATTAGTTTATTGGTTTTATCAATTGTCTATTTAGGAGTTGCAATCGGTACAATCAGCAATGCTCGCAAACGTAGCGTTCGCAACAGTATTTTAGCCCGTAACCGTATGGTTAATCGTGATATCGGGATTATGGATCTAAACGATGACGAAATTGAAACTAACAAAAACAATCAAAATGATGCTGAAGCCCAATTAGAAAAGATTAAATCGATGTTTGATAAAGGTTTAATCACTAAAGAAGAATACGATGCAAAACGTCAATCTATCATTGATAAAATGTGAAATCATCATAATAAGTTAAGCTAAAATGCAGAGTCTACCTCTGCATTTTTTAATGCGACAAAAATCGCTACATACCGCCGCCACAATCTCACATATAGTTGGTTTAGGTAGTAAATTATGCGCATTAAAAATTCACATCAAATTTCTAAAACTATCAAGAAAAATCCTATCTTATATCTTACCTTAATTTTTGTCTGGATAATTTTAACTGGAGTGTTTTGGCACTTTATGTCACGCGCCTTCGGTAATGACGGTATTTTTACCAATGCCAACGTTACCACACCTCAACGCATCATTGCGACAGTTTTAATTGCCTTCAATAGTATTTTCATTTCATACTTTTGGTTAAATGGAGTTAAAGATTTAATCTATGTTGTTTGGTATATTTTTGCTAAAAAGCATTTATCAAAACAATACTACGACATCATTAACACTGATGTCTCGCGAGCCAACGACCGCATTTTATTAGTTTATTGTACTTGTAACGATTTTGATGGTAACGCATTACGCGCCTGTCTACGTCAGAAATACCAAAACTATGACGTTGTCATCTTAGATGATTCCAGCTCGCCCGCCTACAAAAACAAAATTGACCAATTCGCTAAAAGACACAACATCAAAGTTGTGCGTCGTCCTGACCGAACGGGTTTTAAAGCTGGCAACATTAACCATTATTTAATGACAGATGAATGCCGCCAAAACTATGATTATTTTGTAATTTTAGATAGCGATGAAATCATCCCTGATAATTACATCACCGAATGCTTAAAATATTTCTACGCCAAAAGCAATATCGGTATTGTGCAAGCTAACCATATTTCCACCCGTAATAAAAATTTCTTTATGAAATTATTTCACATCGGCGTCAATTCACATTGGCCGACTTATCAAACAATGAAACATTTTTATGGTTTCTCAACAATGTTAGGCCACGGTGCAATGATTAAAAACGAATGCTATTATGCCGCTGGTGGTTTCCCTAATTTAGTTGCCGAAGATTTATGTTTAAGTATTGAAGCCCGTAACCAAGATTTTTTGGTAGCTTTTGCCCCTAACATTCTTTGCAGCGAAGCATATCCGATTGACTATGTTGCGTTCAAGAAACGTCATTCAAAATGGACACAAGGTAATTTAGAATTTATTAAAAAGTACACTGGTAAAATCATTCACTCAAAAATGAAATGGTACGAGAAAATGGACATCGTTTTATTTACCTACAATTTACCATTAACAGCATTATTCGCTTTTTATTTGTTTCTCAATCTAATTTTCTTCCCGGCATTACACATTAATTTAACCTCGGTTTACCAAACTTGGATGATTATTCCCACAGTTGTATTTTTCTTCTCTCCCACTTTCAATGACATTTTTACTTGGTTATTTCGTCTTAATCCACTGCGTTTTCTTCTGTATTTTTTTGCCACAATTATCCTCTATGGTTCAATGTTCACAACTTCTTTAGTTAGTGCAGTTCTCGGTGCCTTCGGAAAAAAAGCTAAATTTATTGTTACACCAAAAACCACACAAAAAATGAGTTTAGGTTTCGCTCTAAAATTTCAATTTAAAGAAATTGTTTTTTCCACTTTGCTATTAATTATTTCACTAATTTTCACGCATAGTATTTTTCCCGTCATCATCATTGTCGCTACTGGCTACTTATCGTTATGTTTACTTTTCTTTTCCAACCATACTTACCCAGCCAAACAAATCAAAGTTGACGATAAACGCACAACTAGCACCACCATCAAAATTAATACTGCATATAATTACGCTCAACGCCAATTAAGACGCCGTAGAAAAACGGTTATATAAATTTTTAACTAATCTAATATTAATAATTATCACGTTACACCAAAATCACTTTGTTTTTGTACATTCATTATTTTATACAACATACTTATCATTTGCACTGCCATCTGATAATGCACTAAATCTTTATCTTTTTCTTCCATCGGCAAATTGATATACGCCGTCTCTAAATCTTTATTCCAATCACAAACATTACCGCGGGCAATCCAACTTTCGTGAATGGCATTGGCAACCGCAACCGTGACATATTCTCGGACTTGTGGATTCTCGTGTGTGATACCATCCCAGTTAGTAATGACCGAACGAGTAGCACAACTATCAGCCATAAAGTTGTCATATTGCAAAAATGGTGACAACTTAGTGAATGAAGTATTCGCAATATCCATAATCTACCTACCGATTATTACTTAATAAGTGTAACACACATTAAGCAAAAACAGAAGAATAACAACTGATAAATTACTACCTTATAAAACAGCCCCGACAATCTTACCACTGGTCCACGCCCATTGTAAATTATACCCGCCACAAACACCGTCGACATCCACTAATTCGCCAATACAATATAAATTACGTACCTGTCTGTGTTGCAAATGTTCATCCAAATCCAGTAAATTCACTCCGCCAGTATGAACTTGATAATTATCAGCAAAACCTGTCACCGTTACTGGATAATGTTTCAATGTTGCGACTAAAGTATTAATTTCATCTATTGTCAAATCTTTCGCCATTGTTTGGTTTAAAGCCAATTTTTCCAAGATATTACGCGCTAAACTTTTATGTAAAAAACCTTCCAAAATATCAGCCATCAGATACTTCGGATGATGTTGAATACTACTTTGTAACATCGTAGACAACTTATTGATTTCAATTCCTGATAAGAAATCAAGCGTAATTTGACCTGTACTGATTTTTTTGCGTGCCAAATGTGCCGATAAATTAAAAATCACAATACCACTAATACCGTCTTCCTTAAATAAAATTTCACCAACTTCATCAAAGCCATTTCCTTGCACGCGCACATTACTAACTCTAACTCCCGCCAAACCTTTGTTCTTGGTGGTCTTTAAACCAACCAAACTGGGACGGGAACTTTGATAATTGACTTTAAGTTGTTGCAAATATTGTGTTCCACTATTTCCTCCAGTTGCCAATACCAATTTACGACCAACGTAAGTTTGATTTTGTGTTTTCACTACAAAACCATTATTAACTCTTTCTACCGAAAGTGGCATTGCGTTTACCACCGTTTTAACATTTTGTTTTAAGTTGAGTGCGCACAATAAAAGATCCAAAACAGTATTTGCACTATTAGACAACGGATATCTTCGCCCCGCCTCATCGGCATATGTAAACAGACCTAAATCAGCGAAATATTGCAGAGTTTCTTCATTGTTAAATTGATCAAAATAAGGTTTAACCAAAGGCGTATTGTAACACTGAATGTTTAAATTATCATTCGTTAAATTACATTTACCATTACCGGTAGCAAGAATTTTTTTACCAACACGATCACTAGCCTCCAGTAATAAAGTTTTGGCGGTCGCATTTAAAGCACACATTATACCGCTTGCCCCTGCCCCAATAATTATTGCATCATATTGTTCCATTAAAATCTCCTTAAATCATAGATTTTACCCGTTTGAGTCACTCTTTGGTATTTTTCCGTACTTAACAATTCAAAATAACAATGCTTAATTTTAAAGCGCCGAAATTGATAACGATTATGCTTTTCATCTTGATAAATTAAATTAGAATGATAACGGCAATTGTTACAATCCGCACCATACACTGTTCGTATCGGACAATGGCACAATGTCATTAACGCTGGATAACCACTAACTAACGCACTACCACCATTATTCGACGGATGCTTTTCAATTGACCAAATTACATTTTCGCAGCCAAGGTTCAATAGCACCTGAGCTGTTTCATTGTTATAAACATTCAAGCCTATGCCAGCGATTGTCTTGTATTGTTTCACCCAACGTAAATGCGCATAATTATTCGCGACAATCCCAATCTTTTGTGTCGCTAAAATTGTATCGAGTATTGATATTTCCGCTTCAGTCGCCACCACTGGCAGATTTAAATATAAGGTTGATAAATTAATTCCTTTCGCGGTTAATGCGGTTATTAAACTACCAATACTATCCACAGTGTAATCTGTCGGACAAAGTATCAAATCAAAACCATTCAAATTCATATTTTGCAAATCTTTCACATCCGCAATCAAATAGAAATTTTTTTTGGGTATAGTCATAACCGTATTACCATCCCATTTATTTTCCTTAACTTGCGGTAACGTCGCATTGTATTCTTCAATGATTGCCGCTTCTAAAGCCATAACAACCGCCCGTCTTAATTCGTTCAGTTCGGATACCGGCATAAAAACCTTGGATAAATTACACTCTAAATGTTGTAAACGGAAGATTGTATCGTTAAGTTTACTCAACTGTTTTGCTACTTGCTCCGATGTAATTCCCGCAGTGCGTGCAGCCGCTAAAGGTTGCTTACTGTAAACTGTTACTGAAACATCGCCATAATTTGCCACTAATTGTGCGGTTTTTCCCAATTGAGCGGTAAAATAAAAATCGACCGCCAAGTATCTCTTATAATCATTAATGAGTTTTTCTTTAGTTTCACTTTTCAACAAATAAACAGTGCAGCCAGTCGGTATTTTTTGTTTGGAAAAAATTTCCACGTCGCCATTACTTAACTGATTTACATTTCCCACACCAACGCTAAATTGTTGACCATCCCGTACTAAGCGTAGTGCATCATTTTGTCCAATTACTTCTTTTAAACGCAAAGTAATTTTATAAATATCCTTAAACCGCACAGTTGCGATTACTTTACCAATCGGTCGACCTTGATGATGACCAATTTGTGGGTTGATGATATTGAAATTATGTTCTAAATATGCATTCTCGTTAAAATCACCCCGCGAAAATAATTCACTGATTTTAGCTTTTTCCTGTTCAATATCGGTCGCACGAAAATCATCTAATGCTTGACGATAACTGCGCACAACTTGTGCCACATAACTAGCCCTTTTTAGACGTCCTTCAATTTTTAAACAATCTACCCCCGCAGCTATTAATTCCGGTAAACGTTGCATTAAACATAAATCTTTTGCTGATAAATAATAACCCGTTGTTAATAATTTTTCACCTTCGTAAACTTGATACGGCAACCGACATAATTGCAAACATTTTCCGCGATTACCACTGTTACCATTCTTTAAAGAACTCAAATAACAATTTCCAGAAAAAGCCACACATAACGCACCTTGCACAAAATATTCAATTTCTAAATTAGTGTGTGCCCGAATTAATTTGATATCTGTCAACTTAGTTTCCCGTGCCAAAACTACCCGTTTAAAACCAAGCTTTTCTAAGACCTGCGCCCCGCTTAAATTGTGAATCCCCATTTGTGTACTGGCGTGCAAAACAATGTGTGGAAAATGTTTAATTAATAGTTGCGCCATTCCTAAATCTTGAATAATATATGCATCGACTTTAGCACGCACACACGCCCGCACCGTTTCTAAAAATTGATTAATTTCACAATCATCAATCAAAATATTAATCGTCACATAAACTTTAACGTGATACAGATGAGCAAATCGTACAATTTCACCAATATTTTCTACTGTGAAATTATCTGCTTTCATCCGTGCATTAAAATTTTGCAAACCTAAATAAACCGCATCCGCCCCATTATAGACAGCCGCATAAAAACTTTTTAAATCTCCCGCTGGCGCTAATAATTCCATAAAAACCTACATTAAATTATTTTTTCAAAATGCCAATAAGTCAAGGAATTTATTAACCAATTAATTACTTGCCTTTTGTCATAAAATCTAAAATTTTATTTGTATCATCACCATAATCATCAATTTTAGCAGCTAAGTCGCGAATACTATCATTAATTACATAATACAAATATTTAATAAAACGCAATGGACTCTCTTGATGTGTACAATTAATATTTAACAGACCATTTTTAGTTTTAATCGCCGTTTTCTGAACGTTTTTCTCTTGATCCAAACAGTTCGGTGTCACAACTGTGATTAACAAATCCCTTAGTGCATTTGAACAACGAGAAAAGTGACGATCCCAAGAAGTTGTTTGGTAAATATGACATAACTTTTGATCTTCCTGATCTTTTTCATTTGAACGTTTACGTAATTCAATTTCCGTACGCTTAAGAACACCCTCATCACTCTCAATCACCATATCGTGTCCCAAAAAATAAACCTTGGTGCCAAGTATTCCCTCAAAATTATTTTCGTTAGATAAATTATCATCTAATCCAGCACTATCAACTTTAACATAATCAATTTCACGTAAAATTTTATTAACCGTACCAATCATCTTCAGTTGATCTGATTTCAACTGTTCAGATTTCATATCTTTTGCCTTTTTCAACTTTTTACCCATAGCATATTTATAACATAAAGACACACCAAAAACAATACCCACCACGCAAAAGGATTAAGAAAACATCATAGGTTATTTAATTGAAATTCCGCCATCAATAAAAATATTGGCGCCAGTGATCCAAGTTGCCTTATCAGATAACAAAAACTCCACCATTGAACCAATATCTTTTTTAGCATCACCGATGCGTCCCAAGGGATAAGTCTCTTTACGCGCTTCCATTAATCGAGTTAATTCTTCTTCAGTATAATCGCCACTTGCTAAATAAATATTGGTCTTCACCGCGCCAGGATTAACGCTATTAACACGAATTCTATATTTACTTAACTCTTGTGCCAAGCATTTAGTCAACATATCTACACCCGCTTTCGCCACACAATACGAAATTGAACCACCTGGTTTTTGTGAATGCATCGATGAAATATTTACGATTGATGCACTTGAACTTTGTTTTAACAAATCCAGTAAAGATTGCGTTAAAATAAAACTTCCCGTCAAATTAACATTAATCGAATTGTTCCATTCATCAATAGTCTGCTTTTCAATGCCGCCCAATTTGATAATACCAGCACAATTAACTAAACCATCTAAGCGTCCATATTTTTGACTGATGTATGCTTGCACTTTTTGACAATCTTCCGGAATCGAAATATCACCTTGAATAAAATCCACGCTAGCAGCAATTTGCCCCAATTTTTGTTTAGCCGCATTAATTGATGTTTGCGAACGCGATAACGAAATTACTTGGTAGTCCTTTTGCTCCAATAAATTTTGTAAAATCCCAAACCCAATACCGCTGGTACCCCCAGTTACTAAACAAATTTTTTTCATCATTTTATATTTTAACACCATTAATCAATTTTTCATAATCTTTATGAATTTTTTGATTGGTGGCAATTATCACTTGTTTTTCGATTTGATTATAATTAAGTGCTTTATAATTCAAAGCACTACATTTACCACCGGCTTCTTCAACCAACAAAGCCCCAACGCAAATATCCCATAAAAAACAGTTCAATTCGAAATGCGCTTCAATTTTACCCGCCGCTACATAACACAAACTAATCGCGGTCGAAAATAATTTTTCTACGTTTAACATTTGTTCCATACAGTTTTTATGGACTAAATTAAAAAACTCGCGTTCTTCCGGATAGCGATTATTAAATCCGATTGTGGTTAATGACTGTTGCAAAGTGGTTGCCGCAGAGACTTTAATTTGAACACCATTGCAATATGCTCCTTTGTCTTTTTCACAATAATACAATTCGTCTAATTCAGGAATATAGATTGCGCCACCTTCTGGTTTACCATTTTTCAAATACCCAATACTAACGCAATAATATGGCATCATTCGCGAATAATTCATCGTCCCATCTAACGGGTCAATTGCCCACGCATATTCATTGTTGCCAACTTTTTGTTTACCACTTTCTTCGGCAATCATTGTATCATGGGGGAACTGCTTAGCGATCTCGGCAAGAATCAAACTTTCACTTTTTACATCACCAACCGTAACAACGTCATTCAAACCTTTTGCTTTAGTATCAAGTTTTTGTTCGTGTAAAATCTTTCGAATTTCTTTTCCCGCAATTTGTGCCAATTTAATTGCTAATTTGGTTCTCTCGTTAAGATGATTCATATTTACTCCTGCCCCAATTATACTCTTGATTACCTACCCCCGCAAACAAAAAAGCCAGCAACTGCTGACTCTCTTTAACCAATTATTTACCAGTGTTCAACTGGCTAGATATGGTCGGGGATGTGGGATTTGAACTCACGGCCTCTTGCTCCCAAAACAAGCGCGCTACCCCTGCGCCAATCCCCGATAAGGTAATATATGGCATAATCACAAAAAAAGCAAGTGTTTATCTTAAAGGCGTTATGCCAATTTAACTGAAACGATTTTACTGATACCCTTTTCTTCCATCGTGATACCATACAAACGGTCCGCTAATTCCATTGTTGGTTTACGGTGGGTAATCACAATGAATTGTGTTTCATTCGAGAAATGATGCAAGTAACTGGCGAAGCGAGACACATTGGCATCGTCCAAAGCTGCTTCAATTTCGTCCAACAGACAGAACGGCATCGTTTTGTATTTCAAAATCGCGAATAAAATGGCAATTGCAGTTAAGGCTTTCTCACCACCCGACAACAAAGAAATATTGGAAAGTTTCTTTCCCGGTGGTTCAGCAATGATATCAATACCACATTCCAAGAAGTTTTCTTCGTCAGTCAAAACCAATTTAGCATTACCGCCACCAAACAATTCTTGGAAAACTGTACCAAAGTTTTTGTTGATTTGTTCAAACGCAGTTTGGAAATTCTTTTCCATTTGTTGTGATAAATTGCGCATCACTTTTTCCAAATCTTGTTTTGCGGCAAATAAATCATCACTTTGCGCTTTATAACTTTCGTAACGTTCACTGTCGGTCTTAACTTGTTCAATTGCATCAAGGTTAACATTACCTAAATGTTGAATTGCACGACGCAACTCTTCAATGCGTGGTTCAGCCACCGCAATGTCAAATTCGGGATCACGTTGTTCGTAGCAAGCACTGTAGTTCAAATTATACTCATCAGTAATGCGTTGGCTCAAATTTTCAATTTCAACGTCCATACGGGTTAACAAATTAGTCGCGTAATAATATTTAACTTGTAAGGCATTAATTTGTTCAGATAACTCTGTACGTCCAGACACCGAAGTTCCTGTAGCGTAATGCAGATTATCACGTTGACTAATCGTTTTGGCCAATTCGTCTTTTAATTGTTCCAACTTGGCTTGAGATTCACTAACACGAACATCTTTTGTATCTACTTTTAATTGACTTAATTTTTCTCGCAAAGTCGCAATGTTTTTGTCAACTTCAACCAATTGTGCTTCAATTTGCTTCAAGTTATTTGTGTGCCAAATCGTATTGGTAACGGCATTTTTGCTACCACCCGTAATACTACCACGCGGTTCAATAATGTCACCATCCAAAGTTACAACCTTAAAGGCATAATGTGCTTGACGCGATAAAGCAATCGCCGAATCCAAATTATCACACACGATTACACGCCCCAACAAATTAGAAATTACACCAGCAATTTCTGGTTTGTATTCAACTAATTCACTAGCTACACCTAAAACACGATTACCCATACCACGCAAAATCGCACGTTCTTCTGGTTTTATATCACGGGCTTTCACGGCCGTAATTGGTAAGAATGTTGCACGACCTAAATTCTTACTCGCCAACAAGTGTACTAACTGTTTGGCATCTTCTTCATCGTGTGTAATTACATTTTGTGCGGCTGCACCCAAAGCCATTTCAATCGCGGTTTCTAACTCTGCTGGCACGTTCAATTCCTGCGACACAACACCGACAATTGCTTGTGCAACAGCACTGTTGCGGTTACGTTCTTCAATTAATTTTTTAACACTGTATTTAAAACCTTCACCCGAATCAATGATATTTGCAATCATTTGTTTTTTGGACAATAATTGTTCACGTTGCAATTCGGCTTGATGTAAACTATCCGCTGTTGCTTGATACAATAATTGTTCGCCGCTTTGACGTTGATTATCCAAAGACAAGGCCAAAATTTGGTCACGCAATTCGGCAACTTTTTTATCCAAAGCTGACAGTTCTTGCATACCGTTAGCGCTGGCCCGATCCATCATTTCCAACTGTCCTTGCAACTGTTTTAATTCTTTGTCCAATTCATCAGCTTGAGTCTGTGCTTTAGCTTTTTCTTCGGCAACGTGGTCGTATTTATAAATAAACAAATTAATTTCTAAATGTTTTAACTCTTCTTTTAATTGTAAGTATTTCTGTGCTTTTTCTGCTTGCTTCATTAACGGACCAAGATTACGTTCAATTTCCGATAGCACATCACTGACACGAACCAATTCTTGCGTTGTACGTTCTAATTTACGACTGGCTTCATCTTTACGTGCACGGAACTTAGCGATTCCCGCCGCTTCCTCAAAAATACCACGACGATTTTCTGGTTTTGCCGAAACCAAATCAGCAACCTGACCTTGACTAATGATGGTCAACCCATCGCGATCAATACCACTGTCGTGTAACAAGTTATTAATATCTTTCAAACGCGTTGGTTGTCCATTCAAAGCATATTCACTTTCGCCATCACGATATAATTTACGCGAAATCGTGACTTCACTTTCATCAATTTCAAAGACGTGTGTGCGGTTATCAAACACCAAAGCCACTTCGGCATAAGATTGCATTTTACGATTAGCCGTTCCCTTGAAGATGACATCCTGCATTGAACTACCACGCACGGCTTTGTAACTTTGTTCACCTAAAACCCATTTAATCGCATCACTTACATTACTTTTGCCGCAACCATTTGGTCCGACAATCCCGGTAATACCCCCACCAAAATCGATTTCGATTTTGTCCGCGAACGACTTAAAGCCGTTCATCATAATGCGTTTTAATACCACAAATATAAATTACACATAAACGCCAGTTTTGACAAACGTTTTCCGACAGCCACAACTTTTGACAAAACAGACAAAATACATTATGCTATAACACTTGCGAGCGTGGCGGAACTGGCATACGCGTGCGTCTCAGAAGCGCATTCTTGGAGGTTCAAATCCTCTCGTTCGCACCACACTTTACCTTCTCTATTTTCAGTATATGTCTTATTTTTCAATACCAAGGTCTTTTTGTTGTTTAGTCAATTTAGCAAAACTGCTACTTTCCTTTTCATCATCACGATGAGCAACTTTATCCGAACGAGTGTTTTCATAGGCAATAGTTTGGTTAACTAAATCAATAACAACAGTTTCCTTTCGGGTAACTTTATCGACCGTAACAGGCAACTCAATGGTTAAAACGCCCTCCTTAGTTAGACTACATTGAATGTTTAAAGCTTTTAAATAAGCCGGTAAATTTTGACTTAAATCTTGCCAAGCATTCTGTTCTTGTCCTCTTTTAATCGCTAAATAAACTTGGGGTTTATCACTCTTGGTAATACTGTGCAAAATTCTTCCCGTTGGTGAGTTGCTACCCGCGACTTCAGGTTTAGTTTGCATTTTGGCCAAACCATTTAAAACGTAATCACGTAAATCAATGTAAACTTCAGATGCTCCGTTTTTTTCTGCTGCGTGAGAATGTTCATAAACTTCACTTCCAGCTGGTAAATATAAAATTACACGGGCACTTTCGTTTAGTTTTTTGTCCGGCGTTAAAGTAACTTTTACTGTTTGGTTTGCAATTTCTGCTAGTAGTAAACTAATATGCTGTGGTTTTGCTTGATTTAAATTCATATTTAATTATAACATAATACCATTTACATTTCAACCCATAATTGGATAAAAACACAAGACACACTTTCAACGGTATGTTATAATCAAATTTATTAGGAGTTACCAATGAATCAATTTATGAAGTTAGCTATTAATGAAGCCGAACTCGGCATTGCAATGGGCCACGGTGGACCTTTCGGCGCAGTCGTGGTTAAGGATGGTAAAGTCCTTGGTACTGGTCACAATCAAGTTATTAAAGATTTAGATCCAACCTATCACGGTGAAATTGCAGCCATTCAAGCAGCTTGCAAAAATTTAAACAGTTTTGATTTAACTGGTGCCGATATTTACACTACTGCCGAACCCTGTCCAATGTGTTTGGGTGCTTGTCTTTGGGCGAATATCAATAAAATTTATTATGGTTGCAGTATTAATGACAATAACGAAATTGGTTTCCGTGACGAAGTTTTCTATAAATATCTTTCCATTTCCAACCAAGCACTAAAGAATCGTATGGTACAAATTGACCACAAAGAATGTTTAGCACTATTTAAAAAATATAACCAAAACACTGATAAAACTATTTATTAAATTTTACTTTTCCATACCTAAATCTTGTTGACGAAAGTTAGTTTTTAATTCACTTAAACTTTTCGTCACATCAACAATGTCTTCAAGGTTTTCTTTACTGCTGCTTAAATAACTGACTCGATTTGCTGAAAAATCCACATCAAGATAGATTTGTTTAGTTTTAGAAACATCAGAAAAGATTAAACTTAAAACATTCTTTTCTAACACTCCACAAACATTTAAATTTTTTAACCATAATTTAAATTTATTGCTAATAATACTCTCAGCTAAATCTGCCCAACCATCTTTTGTTGCTGTACGTTGAATTACTAAAAAAGCCTGCGGATGCTGACTGGGTTTAATGCCGTGTTCGTGTTTTCCTGTCGGCGAATTATTTCCAACTACATCTGGTATATCTTTTAAAGACTTAATCTCACTGCGCATCATACTAAACAAACTAATAAAAATTTCTGAAACATCTTTGGCAGGTGTATATGTTTCTACAGAGCTACCAGCAGGAACAAAAAAGAGTTTTCGAGAAATTTCATTACTTGCCTTAACAAGTCCTAAATCAACTTCAATCACGTCTTTGGCATTCGATAATAATGAAATTACATCTTTTGTAGCCATATTTAATCTTAGCATTTCTACCTGCGAATTTCAAGTTTATTTCTTGGTTCCTAAATTCACACAATCAGCTTGATAGATAGTTTCAGCATTTAATTTTATGATGACCGTATTTCCAACCAAATTAAACTCCAATTGTTCCAGTTCAGATTGTGTTAATGGATAACTAAAATCCGCCAATGCTAACCCCTGTTGACCATTTTTATCCGTAAAGACAGTTTCGGCCTTTAACACTGCTTTATTGTGGTACAGTTTGTCCGCATCTTGTAATAATTGTTCTGTTTCTGGAAACATCGGTCCACAGTTTAGGACTACACAAACAATCTTTTGACCATCAACTTCACGTGCTCCCACAAAGGAACGTCCCGTTTTTTTGGTATAACCAGTTTTTACACCAATACAACCGTCTAACGTTTTCAAAAGTTTATTTTTGTTAATCAAGACCCGTGGCATATCTACCCCATCAATGCGTTTTTCGGTTGCAGAACAAATTTCTACAAAAGTCGGATTACGCAAGGCCACCGCACTTAGTAGCGCTAAATCATAAGCCGTCGTATAATGTTCCGGATCATCAAGACCGTGCGGATTCATAAAATGGGTATTTTTTGCACCATACTTTACCGCTGTTTGATTCATCAATTCGGCAAAGTCTGCCACACTGGGTGCAACTGCCAATGCTAATGCCACAGCCGCATCATTGCCTGAACGTAACATCAAACCATACAATAATTCACGAACAGTTAACCGTTCACCTTTTTGCAAATAAATACTGCTACCCTCAACCCCAATTGCCTCATCAGCAACACAGATTTTCGTATCAATATCTTGAAAATTTTCTAATACAGTCAAAGCGGTTACCACTTTAGTCGTCGATGCCATTCCCATTGGTTGATTCATATTATGCGCAAACAAAACACGTCCAGTTGTCACGTCCATTGTACACATCGCCCGCGCGGATGTTTCGCCCATTGATGCTGCATTTACATACGCTGTTACCCGTGTTCCTGCTAGCCAAACCACACCCGCAAAAAAGCCCACTAATAAAATTACGGCTAAAAACACTGCACCCAAACGCCACCAAAATTTTTTCATCAACTTATTATTTAGCATTCACACAAAAATTATTTATTGCATAAATAAAGCACATAAAAGGAGAACAAAATATGAATCGTGTTGTGGTTTCCGTACCACGTGTCCTGGACAGTGCAATGGTCGTCACACAAGATGTTCAGCTACAAATTCCCGCTGGAACGATTCCAGCGACAGCTACTGCACCGTTGACCATTAACCATATTCAATCCGTAGCCACAGAAACACAAATGACCAACATTACAATCACTCCATTGGGCGACAATACCCGTTGTGCACGTGTAACTGCAACCATTACCATTCCGTTAAACGTATCAATAACTGATGCTAACCAAACTTCCTTTGAAACACATACTAATTTAACGAAAAACATTGATACAGTCTTGTATATTCCCGAAGATACCGCTTTTCCTTATACAATAACAGCAGAAGGTGCATTTGCTTGTAACAATTGTACAGCCACCACAGACACCATTACTGCTACTGGTGCAATCACCAAAATTTTAATTCGTGTTACTGCAGTTACCGATTTACTCATACCTTGTTACGGTTACGCACCAGTATCTAATGTCGAAAATAACCAATTCAGTAACAGCCAAAATTTCTTAAACCAACCTTTGTTTCCACGCGGGAAAATTTATTAAAAATAAAAAGGAGTAAATATGAATTCAAATCGTAATTTAATCGTCGCTTTAATTGCTTTATGGTGCTATACCCGTAATTGCAACATTAATCTCGCCAATAATACATCCATCTTGTTAATTCTTTATGCACTTCTAACCCGAGGATATCTCAATAGCGAACAAGTCTATCAAACATATTCGCGCACACCACGACTTTTTTCCCAAAACCACGAAAACTGTACACAACAAACTTTTGGAATGCCTAACAACAACGGCAGTTTTGCTTTCCCGTTTAATGTAAATCCATTCCGAACCACACAATATCAATGTCCTTTGTATTAATCAAATCACACAATTTGAATTTATTCCAAAGCCGCACCCATTCCGCGGCTTTTTTATGCTTGCAAATTTCGCCGCCATATGCTACACTACCAAAGTAGTAATGGTCCCGTGGTCAAGCGGTTAAGACACCACCCTTTCACGGTGGTATCATGGGTTCGATTCCCATCGGGACTACCATAAACAATTTCAACCCCAACAATTTAATATTGACTACATTTTTGGCACTTATTTTTCTTTATGTCAATTTTTACTTACCTTATTAAATAAAAATCGTCCAGTTGGACGATTTTACTCTGTATAATTCCAAACGATAGTGGCATCGCAGGCATAATTCCAACCTAATAGCCAATTGCTTGGCGCAGTAGCCGCAACACAATTAATCGTTTGGTTAGCCGACCAATTAGCAAATGCATAACTGCAAATATTGGTAACACTTTCAGGAATTATAATAGAGGTGATACCAGTGCAATTATAGAATGCACGTTCACAAATACTTATAATTGGTTTGTTATTATATTCTTGTGGAACGGTAATCACTGTAGCGTTACCAATATAAACAATAACTTGGTACTCAGTACCATTATTAATTAATTGCAATACAAAACCATCTATAATTATCACATCTGTATAATTCCAGATAAGTCGTGCGTGACTATCAATATTCCAGTTATTAGGTTGCGAACTTGCTTCAAAATAAATTATTTGAGTTGGTTTCCATAAACCAAATACATTTGTTCCAATACTTGTGACATTACCTGGTATGATAATTGAACTCAAATTCGTACAGCCATAGAACGCATACTCGTCAATCCTTGTTATTGTATTTGGCATACTAACTGACGTCAAACCAGTATCGCGATAGAACGCATAATTACCTATACCTGTAATTAATTTATTATTATAGGTTTCTGGTATCGTAATAGCTGTATCATTACCAATGTATTCAGCTATTTCATACTCTGTTCCATTATTAATTGGTCGATAGGCAAATTGATCATCACAAATTACATTTCGGTAGTTCCAAATTATTTTTGCATTGCAATTTACTGCCCACCAATTATTTGGTTTTGAACTTGCCTCAAAATAAATTTTTTGATCTTTTGTCCAATTATAAAATGCATAATTATTAATAGACATAACACTACTTGGAATTATAATTGATTTCAAATTTGTACAACCATAGAATGCATACATACCAATACTGTTGACACTACTTGGAATATTAATTGAGATTAATCCAGTACAATCTCTAAATGCATATTGTCCAATACTGGTAACACTACTTGAAATATCAATTGAGGTTAACCTTGTACATCCACAGAATGCATACGCACCAATGCTGGTGACACTACTAGAAATTGAAACAGATACAAATGAAGAATCTTTAAAAGCATTTTCATAAATAGAAGTAACGGGTATACTATCGCAAGTTTCTGGAATAACAAGATTTGTTCCACTATAAGAGTAATAGCCGCTAACTGATAGTGACGCAATATCTCCATTCTTATAACTATTGATACGATAAATTAAATTATTCGAATAATATTGTTTCCAAAACACATTTGCACTGCACGAATATTGCCAATTTGTATTCCAACCACTTTGTTGTGCACTAACCCCAGCAAAATAAATACGTTTAGTAGAAGTCCAACCGGAGAATACGTTTGATCCCATACTAGTAACAACGCCAGGAATATTAATGATGTATGTTCCTAGTTTATAAAATGCATAATTTCCAATACTAGTCACGCTAACTGGAATTTTAATTGAGTATAAGCTAGTACAATTATAGAATGCATATTCTCCAATACTAGTGACACCTTTTGGAAGAATAATTGACGTTAATTTTGTACATCCATAGAATACATAATTATTGATGCAAGTAATATCATTTGGAATATTAATTGAGGTCAACTTTGCACAATTATAGAATGCATAATTACCAATGCTGGTAACACTGTCAGGAATTATAACCGAGGTTAATCTATTACATTCATAGAATGTATAATTTCCAATACTGGTGACACTACTTGAAATATTAATTGAGGTTAATTCTGTACAACCATAAAATGCAGATCCTCCAAGATTTGTTATTGTATTTGGCATAATGACTGAAATTAAATTATTATTATATTTGAATGCATTTGAACTAATACTTGTAACCGGTTTACTATTATACGATTCTGGTATCGTAATAGCCGTATCATTACCAATGTATTCAACTATTTCATACTCTGTTCCATTATTAATTAGTCGATAAACAAATTGATCATCACAAATTACATTTCGGTAGTTCCAAATTATTTTTGCATTGCAATTTGCTGCCCAATATGAACTCCAATTACTTGGCATTGAACTTGCCTCAATATAAATTTTTTGATCTTTTGTCCAACTATTAATTGCACGTTCTCCAATACTGGTGACACTACTTGGAATCGTGATTGAGGTTAATCCAGTACAACCACTGAATGCATACGTACCAATGCCGGTAACACTACTTGGAATATTAATTGAGGTTAATCCAGTACATCCATCGAATGCATATCCTCCAATACTGGTAACACCATCCGGAATGGTAATCGAGGTTAATCCGGTACATCCATAGAATGCATAATATCCAATACTGGTTACACCATTTAATATTTCAACGGAAGTTAAATTTCTACAATACTGGAACATATACGAACCAAAGCTGCCCGCAACTGTAACTGAGGTTAACCCAGTACAACGATAGAATGCATATTGTCCAACGCTGGTAACACTACTTGGAATCGTGATTGAGGTTAATCCTGTACAATTTCCGAATGCATATTGTCCAATACTGGTGACACTACTTGGAATGTTAATTGAGGTTAATCCAGTGCATTGATAGAACGCATACGAACCAATGCCGGTAATATTATCTGTAATACTAATTGATGTTATATTCTTACAACCGTTAAATGCATATTCACCAATACTAGTAATTGGCTTGTTATTGTAACTTTGTGGAATAGTAATTTCAGTTGCATCACCAATGTATGTAATAATTTGATATTCAGTTCCATCATTAACTAATTTATATCCAAATTGGTCATCAACAGGCATATTCAAATAATCCCAAATTACTTTTGCGTTACAATAAGATAACCAATTTGAACTCCAATAACTTGGTTGTGAAGTTGCTTCACACATAATTTTCTGACTGGCGGTCCAGTCGTTAAACGCATAAGCATTAACAATTAACACTGTACTAGGTATCGTTATTCTATGTAAACCAATACAGTTTGAAAACGCGTATTGATCAATACTATTAACACTACTTGGAATGTTAATTGAGGTTAATCCAGTACATCCATAGAATGCATATTCTCCAATACTGGTAACAGTGTCTGGAATTATAACTGAAGTTAATCCTGTGCAACAATAGAATACATATGCACCAATAGTAGTAACTGAAATATTATTATATTTTTCTGGAATTGTAACTGCGGTATCATCACCAATATATCCATAAATTTCATATTTATTAGTTACGCCAGTAACCAAGCGATAAATAAATCGCCCATCATTGCTTAAATTGCTACAACCCCAAATCGCAATAGCACTACAAGATTTTTTCCAATCAGATCCCCAAGTATTTGGTTGTGTACTAGCTTCGCAATAAATTCTTTGATTATTTGTCCAACCAGAAAATGCGTAATCGCTAATATACTTAACACTATTTGGAATTATAATTGATTTTAAATTGGTACAACCTCTAAATGCATATTGTCCAATACTGGTAACACTACTTGGAATGTTAATTGAGGTTAATCCAGTACATCCATCGAATGCATATTCTCCAATACTGGTAACTCCATCTGGAATGGTAATTGCGGTCAATCCGGTGTAGCCAGAGAATGCACTCTTTTCAATCACAGTAATTGTATAATCATTATATTTTTCTGGAATTGTAACCACAGTATCATTACCAATATAACGTATAATACGGCTTTCATAGCGATAATAGAATTGACCATCATCTGCTATATTTGAGTTCCACCCGATTGTGGCGGAACAACTGCCGTTCCAATTTGACGTCCACCCACTTGGACTAGAATTTCTTACTAAATAAATCGTTTGTCGATTTGTCCAACCACTAAATACAGAACTCCCCATATTGGTTACACTATACGGAATCTTAATTACAATTAACTTAGTACAACCACCGAATGCATCATATCCAATGCTGGTAACAGTACTTGGAATATTAATTGAGGTTAATCCTGTACAATTACTGAATGTACTCGATCCAATACTAGTGACACTGTCTGGAATTGTAATTGAGGTTAATCCGGTACAACCATAGAATACATTGTCTTCAATACTGGTAACACTACTTGGAATGTTAATTGAGGTTAATCCGGTACATCCATCGAATGCACCTTGTCCAATACTGGTTACACTACTTGGAATCATGATTGAGGTTAATCCTGTACAATTTCTGAATGCATCTTGTCCAATACTGGTTACACTACTTGGAATTGTAATCGACGTTAATCCGGTACATTCATAGAATGCATATTCTCCAATACTGGTTACACCATTTAATATTTCAACGGAAGTTAAATTTCTACAATACTGGAACATATACGAACCAAAGCTGCCCGCAATTGTAATTGAGGTTAATCCGGTACATCCATAGAATGCATACGAACCAACGCTGGTAACACTACTTGGAATCGTGATTGAGGTTAATCCTGTACAATTTCTGAATGCATCTTGCCCAATACTGGTTACACTACTTGGAATTGTAATCGACGTTAATCCGGTACATTCATAGAACGCATACGAACCTATATTAGTGACACTATCAATTGTGATTGAGGTTAAGTTACGACAGGTATAAAAAGCATATGGTTTAATTTCGGTTTGACCATTGGAAACTACCGCATTTGTAACTTCTTCACCGTTAATTACCAATTTATGTGTGAAATATAACGGATTTGCATAATAACCATTAAATACAATTTGAACCCACTGTTCTAACGTTCCTAAGTAATTCATTGAAGTTAAATTTGTACAACCATTAAATGCACCATAATCAATACTGGTGACACTGCCTGGAATTGTGATTGAGGTTAATCCAGTGCAACTACTGAATGCATATTGTCCGATGCTGGTAACACCATTCAATATCTCAACAGAAGTTAAATTTGTGCAACCATAAAATGCATCATAACCAATACTGGTGACACTACCTGGAATTGTAATTGAGGTTAATCCAGTGCAACCACTGAATGCATAACCACCAATACTGGTGACACTACCTGGAATTGTAATTGAGGTTAATCCAGTGCAACCACTGAATGCATAACCACCAATACTGGTGACACGGTCAGAAATGGTAATTGAAATTAAATTATTATTACCTCTAAATACATTTACACCAATACTTGTAATCGATTTATTATTATATAATTCTGGAATGATAATTTCTGTATCATTACCAACATAGGCAACAATTTCATAAGATGTTTCATCATTAATTAATTTATATATAAATTGGTTTTCAATACTAATGTTAGTACAACCCCAAATGAAAAAATTCTGCAATCCAGATAATGTATCACTCCAACCACTTGGTTTTGAACTTGCCTCACAGTAAACACGTTGACTATTGGTCCAATTATAAAACGCATAGTAACCAACACTAGTAACACTTTCAGGAATGGTAATCGACGTTAATCTTGTACAATTACTGAATGCATATTGTCCAATACTGGTTACACTACTTGGAATGTTAATTGAGGTTAATCCAGTACAACCATTAAATGCATATTGTCCAATACTGGTGACACCGTCAGGAATTACAATTGACGTTAAACTCTTACAACAAGCGAAAGCATATTGTCCAATACCGGTGACACCATTGGGAACTACCACGTTGATAACCTCTTCATCATCAATTATCAACGATGTTTCATTTGAATTACTTATTATATGACCACCAAACTGAATCTGTAACCATTGTTCTAACGTTCCTAAGTAATTTATTGAAGTTAATCCTGTACAAAAATAGAATACACCGCTTCCAATACTGGTAACACTACTTGGAATGTTAATTGAGGTTAATCCAGTACAACCACTGAATGCACCTTGTCCAATACTGGTTACACTACTTGGAATATTAATTGAGGTAAATCCAGTACAATCATAGAATGCATGTTGTCCGACGCTGGTAACACTACTTGGAATGTTAATTGAGGTTAATCCGGTACATTCATAGAATGCATATTCTCCAATACTGGTTACACCATTTAATATTTCAACGGAAGTTAAATTTCTACAATACTGGAACATATACGAACCAAAGCTGCCCGCAATTGTAACTGAGGTTAACCCAGTACAACGATAGAATGCATATTGTCCAACGCTGGTAACACTACTTGGAATCGTGATTGAGGTTAATCCTGTACAATTTCCGAATGCATATTGTCCGACGCTGGTAACACTACTTGGAATCGTGATTGAGGTTAATCCAGTGCAACCATTGAATGCATAACCACCAATACTGGTTACACTACTCGGAATCGTGATTGAGGTTAATCCGGTACATCCATCGAATGCATATTCGCCAATACTGGTGACACTGTCTGGAATTGTAATCGACGTTAATCCAGTGCATTGATAGAACGCATACGAACCTATATTAGTGACACTATCTGGAATTGTGATTGATGTTAAACCTTTACGATTATAAAATACACTTCCTCCAATACTCGTAACTGGTTTGTTATTATACTCTTGAGGAATTACAACCGCACCATCATTACCGAAATATTCAACAATTTCATAATTAGCCCCATCATCAATCAATTGATATCTATATTGACTATCAAAAGCATCAGAGCCTACATAACCCCAAATAATTTGATTATTACTACCTGAATTCCACGACGAAACCCAATTACTTGGTTTTGAATCTACTTCACAGCAAAGATGTTGTCGTTGTGTCCATCCATTAAATGCACGCGAACCAACACTCGTTACACTATTCGGAATTACAAGTGAAACCAAACCAGTACAACCTGAAAATGCATAATCCCCAATACTGGTTACACTACTGGAAATTGTCACTGAAGTTAATCCGGTACAACCACTAAATGCATATTGCCCAATACTAGTGACACTGTCTGGAATTACAACTGAAATTAAATTGGTGCAATTCTTAAATAAATTATTAACAATAGACGTAACTGGTAAATTGTTATATGTTGCTGGAATAATAACGTCAATTTCATTACCGTTGTAACCTATAATTGATAATGATTGACCATCTACTTTATAAACGAAATTATCTGTTGTTAATACTCCCCAATAAACACTCGCATTACAATTGCTTTGCCAACTCGAATTCCAAGTACTCGGTTTCGAATTTGCTTCAAAATGAACATATTGCGTACTAGTCCAATTAGCAAACACACATTGTCCCATTATCAAAACATTTTCCGGAATTACAATTGAATTTAAACCTGTACAACTACTAAATGCATAGTTACCAATACTAATCACACTATCTGGAATTTCAACTAAAGACAAATTAGAACAACCACTGAATGCATACGTATCAATATTTGTAACACCATACGGTATATTGATTGAGATTAATCCAGTACAATTACCAAATGCGTATTGACCGATATTTGTTACACTATTTGGAATTACAATATTAGTTAATTGGCTGCAACCATAAAATAAATAATTACCAATTTTCGTCGATTCTTTGGAAACTGTTATTGTTGACAAATTACTACAATAACTAAATATACTATGTTCACTACTAAAATCAAGATTACCTGGTAACGTTACTGATTCCAAACTACTACAACCAGAGAATGCAGCTTTTCCAATACTAGTGACACTATTTGGGATTACAACAATCAATAAACCATCACATTGATAAAAGGCATATTCATCAATTTTAGTAATTGTATTAGGCAACACAACTGATGTCATCTTATCACAACCTTTGAACACATATGAACCAACACTTGTAACTGATTTATTATCATATATTTGTGGAATGGTAACATCGCATTCATTACCAAAATAATCCGCAATTTCATATTCCGATTTATTCTTAATTGAGCGGTATGCATATTGCATATCAAAACTGATATCAGCACAATTCCATATTATTTTAGAATAACAAGTACTACTATTACTAGAAATATAACTCCAAGCATCATTCCAATTGCTTGGTTTTGAAGAGCAGCCACAATAAATTCTTTGATCAGCCGTCCAATTCATAAACACATATGCGCCCATACTGTTTACACTAACCGGAATAATAATTGACTTGATTTTAGTACATTCGCTAAATGCATAACCCCCAATACTAGTAACGTTTTCTGGAATTGTAATTGAGGTTAAACTTGTACATTTGCTAAATGCATTTTCTCCAATACTGGTCACACTACTTGGAATTGTAATTGAGGCTATGTCAGCACATCCATAGAATACATATGAACCAATACTGGTCGTACCAGTAGAAATTACAGCATTAGTGATTTCTTCACCATTGATAATTAATTTATGAGTGTAATAAATCGGGTTTGAGAAAGCATTAGCAAAATTAATTTGCGCATATTGATCTAAGGTCCCTAAATAATTCATCGAGGTTATACTGGTACACCCATAGAATGAATTTGCACCAATACCATTTACACCAGTGGGCATACTAATTGAATTTAAACCAGTACAACCTGAAAATGCACCTTCACCAACAGTGGTAACACCGCTTGGAATCGTAATTTCGGTTAGATTGTAACAATTATAGAATGCATTGTTACCAATTGTCGTAACACTATCAGGAATCACCACCGTTGATAGACTACTCCAAGATCGAAAAGCACCATCGCGAATGCTGATTGAATCATCGGCAATGGTTACTGATGTTATACTACTACGATAGCCAAAAGACAAATTACCCGGGATGGTTAGATTTGTAATCGCATTACAATTACTAAACGCATAACTATCCAAATTTACATTAGGGCTTAATATTTTTACTGTGATCAAGTTATTACAATCACCAAAAGCATAATAATCCACATTATTAACTGCGGTGGGAATTTCAATTTCAGTTAAACTAGAACAATTTTGAAATGCGTAACGACCAATACTGGTTAAATTACTTGGCAAAGTTACCGTGCTTAAATTATCACAACTATAAAATGTCTGATAATTAATTTCCGTTACATTTTCGGGGATGACAACCATAGTTAATTGATTGCAGTCACAAAAAGCATCCGAACCAATCCATTCAACACTACTTGGCAATTCAATTGACTCTAAATTGGTACAATGATTAAAAGCATATTCACCAATACTGGTTACCCCATCAGGAATAATCACAGAATACAAACTATTACAATAACTAAAAGTATAATTTTCAATACTGGTTATATTGGCTGGAAGTTTAACAGTTTCCAAATTAGAACAAGAATTAAAAGCACTGTTACCAATATACTCGATACTATCTGGTATATCAATGTTTGATAATCCTACACACCCATAGAAAGCAGAGTTACCAATATTAATCATATTATCGGAGAAATTAATAGTTGTTAAATTTCGGCAATCAGAGAATGCATAACTACCAATACTTTGAATTGTATTGGGTAGAGTTACTCTAGTAATATTGCTACTTTGAAAAGCACTATCACCGATTGCAATAACTGGTTTTTCATTATATTCCGCAGGAATTTCAACCACTTTGGACGAATCCATATAAGAAATCACTTCATATGAAGTTGCATCACTAGCCAAAGCAAACACAAACGAAGCATCTACCTTACAACCCCAATTTAAATACTCATTACTTTGGTTACCATAATTTGAAGCATTTGTATTTGAATTCCAATACACATTCCAACCACTTGGCTTTTTCAATGCTTCACAATAGAATTTACAGTCATAATTAACCCCACTGAAAGCGTTACGTCCAATTTTTGTAACACTACTTGAAATTTTAACCGAATTAAGATTGTAACAATTGTTAAATACGTCATTTTTAATTTCAACATAACTATTTGGAATTGTTATTGTATTTAAATTATTACGATTATTAAAAGCATTAGCTTTAATCACTGTAACCGGCAAATTATTATAAGATTTTGGTAAAATCAAGTCTGTTTGTGTATTTACTTTATATTGGGCCAAAACATACGATTGATTATCGGCCGCAGCTTCAAATTTATATAATTTTGTAATATTAACCGGCCATTTAGCATACAAAGTCAAGTCACTTGTTACAGGCGTCGAAAAATCATATTTCTGTTTATAACTTTCATCCAAATACCAACCTTTAAATTCATAGCTTTCCCAAGTTGGTACTACTTCCGCTAGTTGTGCACCTTCGGCAACTTGAGTGGATGTCATTACATCGCCACCACAAGGATCAAAGTTGATTGTATATTGTTTTTCTACTGTCTGCTCTGATTTTTTATTAAAGTTAAGGAAATTAAATTCATTAGGTAAGAAGAACATTGCACCAACAACTGCTAAAGAACCTATCACTACAATAATCAGTAGCGATATCAATACCTTTAACCTTTTTTTCATCTTCTGTTCCCCATTACAGCAAAATTTTCCTGCTTTAGTTTTGTCAAAAAGTAACAAAACTATTTACAGTTTAGCGGAAAATCCTAAATTTGTAAAATAAATTACACATAGCACGTTTAACACCTAGATTCGTGGCAAGAAAAATAAATCAACTGATAATTTTCGGATAACTTCTGTAAAAATTCTTTAGCCTTAGCAATCTTATCATCGTCTAGATTAACAAACGGATCATCTAAAACGATGAATGGTTTTTCTTGACCATAAAGTACGTCAATCAAAGCAAACCGCAGACATAAATTAATCAGATTTTGGTAGCCTTTACTGTAATAATCAACTTCTCTTAACTTACCATACTCTTCAAACGTAATGTTAAAATCAGTATCAAGATTTAAATTGGCAAATTCACATTCTGTGATTAGTGTTAAATACTTGTCCAAACCATTTTTCATCGGAGCTAAGAACTTGGTCGCCAAACTTTCATTCGCCGCTTTTAAATATTTCATTGCCGCTTTGACTGCCTGCAAAGTATCCGTTAAATTATTTAAATTGTTTTGTAAATTAACTTTTTCATATTCTAAATCATTTAAAGCAGCTAAATCATCTTGAATTTTATTAATTTGCGCAATTAATTGCGACTTTTCGTCGCGCTTTTGGTCAATACGGTCTTGTATCTTTTTTTCATTTTGTTGTAATTCATTAATATCAACCCTAGTCACAACTGATTCATTTACGTCAAAATGTTTTTTGGTTTTAAATTGTTCTAATGTCTGTGTTTCAGTCGCTAAACGCACGCTTAATTGTTCTAAATCCAATAAAGTTTGTTTTAAAAATGTTAATTTCTCAGCATTATTCAATGTTAAATTAGTAAAATTAAACCGTGCTAAATACTTTTCCAATTGTTTTTGTTCAATGGTTAACTTTTGCGATAACTCATTAAGTTCATCATTTTGATGTGCCATTTGCACCTTAATTTGTGCATATTCACGTATATTCGCCATTAAATTTTGATAAGCAGTTAAATAATCAGTTACTCCACTTTCGTACTGTTCTAAAAAAGTGTTAATACGTTCTTTCAGTTGCTTCATTTCCGTTTGACGTTCTGATAATTGTTCCAAATCAAAATGTTGTGGCATACTGGTCTTAACATTAATCAAATTAATTAGATAAACAAATCCCGCTCCCAAAAGTGCGACACCACCCAACACCAATAAAAATACAGCACCGACTAATTGTACTGGTAACAATAACACTCCGCCCAAAATACTTAACAAAGCAAACAATGCCAAAACAAAACTCAACCAACGTTGTCGATGATTACCACTTACTGTACATTGTTTTACAACATTATCACTTTGTGTTTTTAAAGCATTATATCGTAGGATATCGTGATAAACTGCATCAGTTGTTTCTGTAGTTAGCACTTTATCACCAAAATAATGGCTTAATGTTTGATAACGTTGCGCAACATAATCACGATCTGCCTTGATGTTCATTGCATTTACTGTAGCCGCTATCGTTTTCTCTAATGTTACATAAGTTCCAATTTCTGCCGCCGTGGTTTGGTAACGCTCAAAAACCGCTTGCTTAACTTGAATTTCATTTTTTGTTGCGATAACTTTAGCATTTAATTCAGCAAATAACTCCTGATTTGCTTGTTTTTGTTGCAACTGTGCGTAAGTATTAATCTGTTGCTTAACTTGGTTTTGCTCTTGCAATAAGGCATTAATTTCCAGATCTTTTGCAATAACTTGTTGCTGCAATATTTCCACCGACTGTCCACTGGTTTCTAAATCACGAATTTTGGTCACAACATCTTCAATGTCGCTTGCTAAATTTTGGATTTGTCCAGTTTTTTTATTATTCGATAAACTCGCTCTTTTTTGATCTAAAGCATTATAAGCATCTTCATAATGATAATTATCAGTCGTTCCTTGAATTATTTGGTTTAACTTTTGCGCTAAACTTTCATTTAAATTAGAATCTAATAATTTCTGCGGAATATACGAACTACGCTCAAAAGCATCGGCATCAAGTCCAAAAATTTCCAGACCAATATCTTCAGTAAATGCTTTTGTTTGTTTTCCCGTACTTAAATCAATCAACACAAAAGTATCTTCCGCTTTATTTTTACCGAAGAACCTTTCAATTTTGTATTGTTTTTGATTGATAGCAAAGACTAAATTTCCGCCATAATTACCACCTTGCCAAGGTGAATATTTTTTACGTTCATTGGCGGCTAGGTCTTTTTTAGTCGTGGTTGGTAAACCATAAAACATTGCTTTAATAAAAGTTGCCAAGGTACTTTTACCCCAACCATTAGATTCCTTAATACAATTCAATCCAGCTGTAAAATTAAAATCAAAATTGGTTAATTTACCAAAGTTTTCAATATGACATTTAACTAGTTTCATTGTTAAAGATCCTCCCCAGCCAAAGCCTTTAACCCAATTAAAATTGTCTGTTCTTTTTCTGCTGCTGTCAAATCGCTCGCCAAAACCTGCCGGATAAATTCACCACGCAAAGAAATATCTTTTGCGACATCTTGATTAGTCACTACTAAAGTAGTTTCGTCTTTAATCTTCGCGAAGTAAAATTGATCTAATTTTTGTTCTAACATTCCGATGTGTTTTTCTAATTGTATTGGATACTTCCCGCGTAAAGTAATTTTTAGTAGGTTTGTTTGGTCATATGCTTTGACCAATTCTAAGATTTTATCTTCAATCACAAACCAATCCGCATAAGGTGTAATATCAAACACCAATTCAATTAACTGCCTTTGCGCAAAACTAACAAATTGTGATTCAACTTTTCCATTTTCAATTTCCAACAAAACAAAGCCCTTTTCGCCGCACTCATCAAAACCACGTCCCTCCAAACAACCAGAGTAACAATAAACCCCACGTTGATCCAAGGTTTCTTTAATGTAAGAATGAATGTGTCCTAACGCTAAATAGTCAATGTTTTTATTTTTCAACTTGTTCAAATTAATGATTTCCGTTTTATCTTTGCTGTTAGTTTGCCCAATTTGTCCGTGTAAAACCACAATATTTAATTGCTCAGCTGGTAATTGCAATGTATCATAAAACGTTTTTCGATTACTTTCGTTCAACACCAAACCAGTAATGTTAGCTGTTGGATAATGAAATGTCGTCCACGATGATCCAAACACTTTTAAATTTGTTGGTACATCTTCCATTATACTAATGAAATTGCTTTCATCGTGATTACCGCTTAAATACAAAAAATCAATTTGTGCATTTTTTCTAATGGTGTTTAACACTCGATTTTTGGTTGAATTTGTAATACGTGACGTATCAAACATATCCCCCGCAATGATAATCGCATTAACTTGATTAGTAGCAGCATAATCAACCATTCGCTCAAACGTATTAAGAATTTCCTTCTTACGTTCTTTAGCTTTGGCGGCAGATAAATTAGTCTCCATTTTACTGTCTAAATGTAAATCAGCACAATGAATGATTTTCATCTGTCAAACTCCCATTACCAACGAATCAGACAACGTAACACTGCTTGGTCAACTTTCTTAATGGTATAGATGCGTTCGTGTGATGCAATATCATTTTGTTTTTCGAAACGATAAATTGATAAGTTATCACCTAAAAAAGATTGGTTTAAATATGCTACCTGTAATTCAAGTGGAGCCATTCCCCGCCATTCATCTAAAGTCAACGTATTCAATAACAAACGGATATATTCGACATTATTCGTGTGTCCTGCATAATCAATATTGCCCGTACGTACCGTTACCGTATCAATTAATTCACCCTCTCCTTCCATTGGTTCAAACGGTAAATCATATGGTGCCCGCACAACTTTTACTTGTTCACTAACACCAACACTATCCATCCGACGTAACCTGCCAGTTTGTGCATCAACCGCACAAACTTCGGTACGCGCATACAAAGCAATTTCGCCTGCATTATTTTTTACACACACATCAAGATTCATTCGCACTGGTGATTTCATTGACACGAAACAAGATACCGTAATTTTATCTTGCCAATTAATTGCTTGCAAATAACGTAAATGATTTTTAGAAAACACCATCAACGCCCCGTATTTACGATGTACGGTAAAACCATCTAATTCCATTTTAGCTAAAGTGGCTGTAATGGCATCTTCAATCAAAGTCAAAGCGCCCACCAACGACAACCGTCCACTTGGGTCACAAGCCCCCGCTCCCACAATTTGTTTTGTTGTAAATTTCATCAGCAGTTTAATTATAGACGAAAAAGCGCGTCTCGTCTAATGAAACGCGCTACTGCTTTAAAATATCTCTTTCAATTAAAGACCCTTTTCTTGGTCGGTTTGTCGTTGATTGATGATTCTATCTGGTTGAAGGCTAACATAATTAACTATAAAGAAACCATTTTTTTTCAATTCACATACAATTTCATTAATCGTATCAGTTGACAAAATAGCCCAAATCCACGCTTCCTTAACTGGTGCCGGTCCACAAGTATCAGGCATCATATCACGCAAATGTCCAACATCTTTACTGATATATTTCATACCCGAATCCAATTTGACAGGATTGTTACGGATTATGTCCTTGTAGGCATATACACCAAGTCCCGGCCACTCATCATTCTTACTATCATACTCAACACACGTTTTACTCATATCGCCAATATAGTAATATTCATATTGCTTTCGTGCATTTATATGATCCTCTGCACTAACAACAGACTTATCATCACTGACAGCTGCCTGAATCATCCTAAGCAGGTTACCATTACCAATACGACCAATCGCACCACACTCAACCGAGCTTTTCAGGATGTCAGACACTTGTTGCATATTGTAACTATAATTACACTTAATTTTGCTTAACTCTTGTAACAAATTATCCAAACGATTAATGTAATCTTTAACTTCAGCTTTTACTATAACTGCATTTAAATTATTTTCTTCATTTAAACTGTCAAAATTTTGGCTTAAATCACTAGCGATAATATCTTCAAATAAATTCCTTGCATCATCACATACGGCTTGCATTTCTGGTGAAAATTGCTCCGCGCTACGTTCCACACGGGTTGGTTCGCGGTAAGTAGTATTATTTTTCATTTCCTTGGCTGCCAAAGGGACCAACATTCCCGCCATCATTGCCGCAGAAATTGCCTTTTTAATTTTTGCCAATGCATTTAAATGATTGTTTTTAAATCTTTCTTCTTGTTTTATTTCTTCCATATTAAAATGGTAGCACATCGATCAAAAAAAAAACAAGTATTTTTCTTTTATTCTCACCAAGATTGCACGATTAATTATTGTTTTTTTGCTTCCCGTTTTTCTTTACGCCTAATGGGAAATAGTTCTTTTAAATCCCCATTTTCCAAATCAAAGTGATGTTTTTTGTTACGTTTCTTTTCTACGCGCGGTGGCAAGCCTTCCCCTACTACAGGACTGACTGGACTATCCGTACGCTGTCGAATTTCAACTTGGTTATAATCGATTGAAATGCCACGACGTTTGAATTCATTGAAAACTGTTTCTGTAATATCAAAATAAACTGTCCAATAATCTTCACGATCACACCAACAGCGCGCCACAAACAACAAGTTATTATCACCCATTGATTTCAAACGACAAAAAGGTTCTGGATCTAAACGAACTAAACCATTACTTTTCATACATTCTAAAACAGTTTGTTTAACTTTTTCGACGTCATTATCATAACCAACTTCAAATTCCAAGTTCACACGACGTGTATTATTACTATCGTAATTAGTAACGATATCGTTCAAAATTTTATTATTCGGGATGGTAATGCGTTTATTATCTGGTGTTATCAAAGTGATATACAAGAAATTAATTTGTGAAACAGAACCTTCCACGCCATCGACCGCAATATAGTCACCTTTTTTAAACATTCCACTAGAGACAATAATGATACCGTTCGCAATGTTCGCAATGTTATTTTGTAAAGCCAAGCCGATTGCTAAGAACGCGGCACTAAACGCAGTCACAATCCAAGTGATACCAATTCCTAAAATTTCCAACAGTACTAACACTAAAATTAAATACAGTAGAAATTTCACAATCGCCATAATGAAACCAACCGCGATTGGTTCCATACGTGTACGGCGCAACATCCGACGTAAAATGTTAATTGATAATTTTACGGCGATAATTCCAAACACCAATACCACAATAAAAGTTACAATGTTCCAAACATTTCCGCTAAAAAAATCCACAATATTGTTCCAAACTGCTTGCCAATTCATAATTCTATTATAATACTTCGACAAAATTTTACAAGAGATAAAACATCATTACCGATTTACACCTTTGACAATTTCTTGACACTTTCCTAATATGAATAGGTATGAAAGTAATTTTATTTAATGGCAGTACACACGCCAATGGTTGCACCGCACAGGCTTTGGAAATTGTGGCTCAAACACTCAACCAACAGAACATTGAAACCGAAATATTATCAATTGGAACAACGGGAGTGCACGATTGCATTGCGTGTGGTACTTGTCGCAAAAGCACCGGACGTTGCGTTTTCCAAGACGACTGTGTAAATAACTGGTTAGAAAAAATTAAAACTGCAGATGGCTTTGTTTTCGGCAGCCCAGTTTACTATGCCCACCCGACAGGCGCTTTATTATCAGCAATGGATCGCTTATTTTATGCTGGTGGTCAATACTTACGCCATAAACCGGTAGCCGCCGTTTTAACCGCGCGACGTGCAGGCACCACCGCCAGTCTTGATGTTTTAAATAAACATTTCACCATTAACCAAATGCCAGTCGTAGCTTCAAGCTATTGGAATCAAATCTACCGCGATGCGAATGGTTCACCAAACACCGATGCCGAAGGAATCCAAACTCTACAGCATCTCGCCAACAATTTGGCTTGGCTCTTAAAATGCATTGCAGCCGGCAAACAACAAGGCATCACGCCACCTGACCAACCCAAAACCGCAATGACCAATTTTGTCCGTTAAAAAAACACCGTCGCTTTGACAGTGTTTTACGATGTGAATTAATACTTATAAGTTACGTTCTGGTTGATTATTGCCCATCATAATTTGTTTCAAACTGCCCAACATCTTTAAGTGGCCGATTTTTTTCGGGTGAAAACTTAAATCGGCATCCTTAACTTCAACATTGATATAAACGAAACTGCCACTGGCGGTGTGCCCACGGTTAGAAAGACAATTATTTTTTGTCACATAAAAATCGCGTGGCAAATGTAACTTTGTCACCGGACAATTGCAAATAATTCCATCACCGTTAGCATTAACCGTAATCGTGAATTTTGGATTTAATTGTTGTAATTCACTCACAACTTCTTGAAAAGTTTTTTCTCCTAATAAATTTGGCATAATTTTTTCTCCTTTTTAATTATCACTAATTTAATTATCACTAACATATACCTTTTCTCACCCCAAAGTCAATACCCACCACAAAAAAACACCGCCAAATTGACGGTGTTTTAGTGATGCAGTTAATTATTATGCGAATTAACGAATACCGCGTTCAATATTCATAATACGGTTGTATTTGCAAACGCGTTCACCACGCACTGGAGCACCAGATTTAATGAATTCAGCATCAGTTGCTACTGCCAAATCCGCAATAATCGTATCACTGGTTTCACCACTGCGGTGTGAAATCATAACTTTATAGTTATTATTCTTTGCCAAAGCAATGGTTTCCAAAGTTTCGGTCAATGTTCCAATTTGATTCAATTTAATCAAAATTGCGTTACAAGCACCGATGTTAATACCTTTTGCCAAACGTTCTTTATTAGTAACGAAGAAATCATCACCAACAATGGTAATTTTATTACCAATACGCTTAGTTAATGAAGCATAACCTTCCCAATCGTTTTGATCCAATGGATCTTCAATTGATTTCAAAATTGGATATTTTTCTACCAGGTTAGCAATGTATTCAACATATTCACCACTTGGCAAATCTTGTTTTTCACCTTTCATTACATAGTGTCCGGTTTCTTTATCATAGAATTCGGAAGCCGCAACATCCAAGGCAATAACTACATCTTTAATTGGAGTATAACCAGCTTTTTCAATCGCAGCGCTAATCAATTCAATTGCACCGGCAATTGGGCTAGCAGTATCCAAACGAGGAGCAAAACCACCTTCGTCACCAACAGCTGTAACCAAACCTTTTTCTGCCAAAATCTTTTTCAAAGCTTGGGTGATTTCCGAAGCCATACGAACTTTATCAGCAAAAGTTTTACCACTGATTGGTTGAATCATAAATTCTTGGCAATCAATACCACTATCCGCGTGTGCACCACCGTTAATGATGTTGAAACTTGGAACAGTGTTGACAACTGGTGCTTTACCATTCGGTAATGGAGCACGTTTGCCGCCAACTTGTTCATAAAGGTCTGCAATGTATTCAAATGGTTCTTGACCCTTATCAGCAGCTGCTGCATAAGCACAAGCACAAGAAACGCCCAAAATGGCATTGGCACCTAATTTACCCTTGTTGTTAGTACCATCTAAATGGCACATCTCACGGTCAATTTTAATTTGTTCACTCACATCTTTTCCGATGAAAGCAGGTGCAATTACTTTATTAACGTTTTCAACGGCTTTCAAAACACCTTTACCATTAAAGCGTTTTTTATCGCCGTCACGTAATTCAACGGCCTCCCATTCTCCAGTAGAAGCACCACTTGGCACACTGGCTTGGTGTCCATTAACCCAAACTGTAACAGTTGGATTACCTCGACTGTCTAAAATTTCACTGGCAACAATTTTTTCAATTTTCATTATTTATCTCCTTTTAATCGCAAAGATTATTATACACGAAAATCACTCACCCGCCAAACAAATTCTACAGCATTGTCATAAAACGCATAAAAAAGACCCGCATTAAAGGGTCTTCAATTGATCTATTTTTTGTAAACCAAGCGCTTGCAGTTCTTGATTATCTAATTCAATTTGTTGCCCCGTTAGTTTAAAAAATAGATGTTCAATTTTCTTCACTGCCGCCAAATCCAAAGGAAACATTTCCAATAAGTCTACTGTTTTTGCTCCTGCATATTGGTTAAACTTTTTTTCGCTGGCATAAACTAAACTTCGTTTCATTGCAGTTGGATGTTTTTGTGTTAAATAACAATATCGTGCATAAACCTTCCCCTCGCTGAAAATGAAATTGTTAATAAAATTAGATAATAATCCTATTACAGCCGCTAACATATAACGAATTTTAAAACTCTGTGCTGGCGCTGTTAGAATCATCGGTTTTTCAATCATTAATTCCCGTGCCTGTTCTCGCGGTAATACTTCATTAATTTTTTGAATTTTAGTTTTAATCGAAGTCGCACTGTCATCAATACCATAGGTAATCAATGCCGGAAAACTTAACAACATTTGTAACAATGTTGCCGTATTAATCTTTAACTCATCAAGGTAAAAATTAACAGTAGCCGCTACATTTTCTGTTACATCATAATTCAGCACATACGGTTGACAACACACCCATTTAATAATTGTTGCCGCATCGGTATGTAAAAGTTTTTGATAATCGGCAATTTTACTTTTAATTGTGTTAGAACTAAGATCAAGTAATTTAGGGACCTGTAAAATCATTGTTGATGCAGTTTTTTCATCAACTCTTAAAACTTCTTGTAATTGCTTAAGTTTACTTTGTACGGTCGTGGATTGCTTACCAACAGTTTCAAGCCCTAATAATTTAGGATCTTTCAACATCCACCTCAAAATAGTTGACAAATCAACCTGAAAAATCTTTTGATAATCATCAAGTCTAATTTGAATTATATCAAGATCTCTTACACCACTCTTTTGTAATAGTTCTTTGGCTTCATTTTCCTTCAAACCAAGTCCGAGAAAATATTGGATTGCCAGTGCTAAATCTTTGGCAACATTCGCTTTACTCTTATTTCCCTTCATTACTTTCCCCTTTGTCCCCAATTATAGCGGACAAAAAGGATAAAAACAATACCTAATCATTAATTTAACGACTTAGTTCTGACGATTACTATTATATAAATCGATTTCGCTATTCTCTTGTGAATGAATTAATTTAATCTTTTCTAATAACTCATCATAGCTTGGTAAATTCTTAATATCATCTAATCCAAAACGTTTTAAGAAATTATCCGTCGTTCCATATAACAGAGGGCGCCCCAACACTTCTTTACGACCAACGATTTCAACCAAATTACTCTGTGTCAAAATTTGTAACGCATAATCACTACCCACACCACGAATTTGGTCAATTTCCAAACGCGTTACGGGTTGCTTGTAAGCCACAACCGCTAAAGTTTCTAATGCGGCACGAGTCAAGTTACGTTCACGTAATGGATTTAACACTAAACCAACTTCGGTTTCATAAGCTGGATTGGTGCAAAATTGATAATTATTACGATATTTAATCAAATGAATACCGCTATCTCCACTGAATTGACCACGAACAAATTCCAAAGCAGTTTCTGCTTCCGTTTTTGAAACACCTAATTTTTGGCAAAAGATTTCAACTGGCAAACCATCACCACAAGCAAATAAAATCGCAGTAATTTGATGTGCTAATTCTTGCACACGATTACTTGGTGTACTAGCGTTACGACTCTGGGTTTTACGCGCCGAATTCGCTGTCGGTAAGGTCAAAATTTCCGTCGCCAAAAGCTCCTCCTTTCACAATCTCGATTTCCCCAAATGCTTGGGTTTGTCGACAAATCACCAACTGACGTTTTAACAATTCCAATACTGCAAGAAACGTATTGATGACTTCGCTGCGAGTGATATCGATTTCAAACAACTGACTAAACCGAATCTGATTACTGGTTTTCAATCGTTTCACTACATCTTTAATTTTATCGGCTACAGTAAATCTGTCAAGTTTTATTGTGGTCTTTTCAATTTTTGCTGCATTTTCACCAACACGTGCTAAAATCGCAGTAAATGCATTGGTCAAGTCATCAAAACTAACACCTTCTAATTTATAACTAGTATTTACTTTCATTACTGCAGGTGCACGGTAATAACGTCCTACCTCATCCATCGTTTTTAGATTTTCACTTGCATCTTTAAACAAAGCATATTCTTCTAAACGTTGACGTAACAACTCCTCATCATCTTCTTCCTCAGGCTTTTCTTCTTCCGGTCGCGGTAAAATTTGTTTACTTTTAATTTCTACTAAGATTGCCCCGACCTCAATAAATTCGCTAGCTAAATCTAAGTCTAAAGTATCCAATTCATTTAAATACGCCAAATATTGGGAAGTCATATCGCCTAGTCTTACTGTCTTAATATCAAGTTTATGCTCACGCACTAACTGCAACAACAAATCAATCGGTCCATCAAAATCGGCAAGATGCACTTTTACGTCTTGATTAACGCGTTGAATAATCCCCATCTAAAATCATCTTATAAGAACAAATGCCAAAAGTCAAGAAATAACCCACACAACAAATTTTGTAAGTATCCTAAGACATCCGTAAAATAAATCACACACATTAAAATAATTAATGCAATTAAATGATTTTGACGCATAAAACGTACATACGAACTTTGTGGAGCCAAAGATGCAACCAAATTAAATCCATCCAACGGTGCAATTGGCAAAAGGTTAAAACACGCAAACACAATGTTAATCAACATTATGTACATAAATAAGTATTCCCACACCGATTTTCCTGCCAACAACACAAAGAAGAATGACGCCACAAATGCCAGAATTAAGTTCATTGTAATTCCCGCTAAAGAAACTAAAACACAACCCGTTTTGCGACGTTTAAAATTGTTCGGATTAACTGGTACTGGAATAGCCCAACCAAAACCAAACAACAAGAAACACAACGTACCCAAACCATCCAAATGCTTGGCTGGATTTAAACTCAAACGTCCGGCATATTTTGCTGACGGGTCACCACACCACAACGCTACTACCCCGTGAGCAATTTCGTGCAAAATTAACGCGGACAAAATTGCAATCACATAAAACGCTAGTAACGCTAAAGTCTGATAAATGTCATCGCCTGTGCGAAATAATTCTAACATCATTCCCCGCTAATTAAGCACCGATTGCTGGATCCTTACCCAACAAGTCACCAACTTTGTTCCACAATGCTTCAATAGTTGATTGCAAATCATTTTTTAATTGATCTTTATCAGCGTGTTCATCGTCAAATTGTTCCAACAAAGTTTGCAAATCGCCGATTTCTGTTTGTACCTCATCAATCTTAGCTGCGATTGCTGGATCAGTAGCATCAAAGCCATCAATTTCTGAATTAGCGACAAAATAACTTTCCAAAGCTGATCTTGATTCATCTTGGTGAGCTGGGTCATTAACTTGATTCAAAACATCACTCAAAGCATCTTGCACCGCGTTACTTACTTCTGGAATATCCAAGATGTCGGTTAACATTTCACTAACCGTTGAAGCATCCATCTCGCTAATTGCGTTCATCAAATCTTCTGTTGTATTGGTTGCGCCACCATTTTGGATTACGTCCATCAAATTACCCAAAGCCGAATTATTCAAAATGTCTGCCACATTTACAATACTCTTCATTGTTGATTGCCATTGTGCTTTATCGCTATCGTTCAACATATCAATCAAGGTTTGCATATAGGTACTAGCATCACCACTTTGCATTTTTTGTAATTGACTGATTAAGAAATCTTTCACTGGTGGGAATCCATTAGTTAATTCATAAAGAGCATCGACCGCTTCGTTAACTTTTTGATATTTAATATCATCACTATATGGTACACCCGTAATACTTGCATCATAATCACTTTCTTTAATGACTAATTTTTCTGACAAGTATTTCAATAATGCTTTAGCTTGTGCCGTTGATTCATCACCTGGTAAGAAATCCGCCTTGTAAGCATTAATATCATCCAAAATTGATACATAGTTACGTAAAACATTTGCCACATCTAACACAGTAACACTTAATTTTTCCCAATTACCTTGCACCTCATTGCCTAAAGTATCATTATGAGTAAACGCGTTTTTACCTAAGAACATTGGGATTAAACCATCGACCAATTTTTTCACATCTTGATTATTATTAAATTGGTTATCCATCAACTTGCTATAAGTAACTAAATTATTGAAATTATCCAAGCCAATGATTTTGACTAACGAGAATTGCATCAAGCGATTACCCAATACATTCACTAGATTTGTACCTGCTGGGAACTGCGCATATTTCTCGGTTAATTTAGCGGTTGTTAAATCCAAATAATCTTGCACTTTCAAATTATCTTGCGCCAAAATTTCGGTTGCCGCTTTTGGTTGTGCCAAACCTTCATAGCTAACCTTGTAAGAACTTAACGCTTGAACCAAATCGATAATATTAATGATATCATTACGGATTAAATTTAATTTTTGGTCGGTAACATAACCAACAACCGAACGTAAACCTTTCGCGTATTGCGCATAATTCGTTGGTGTTGGTTCACCCGCAACTGGTACATAAGGAATGCTACGGTTGGTTGTATTAGCTTTAATTAACATTCCATAAAGACTCTTTTCATAAATGTCAGTACCCGCCAGTTTAGTTTCGTTGCTATTAAATGGAGTACTAAAGATTTCGTCCAAATCAGCCAACAAATGGTCCGCAACTTGCAGCATTTCTAAATCGAACGCTTTATTAATGTAGTTACGTAAAACTGTGTAATCATCCTCGGTTAAACTGCTCAAATCCAATTTACCGCTCTTAATTGAATTCTTTAATTTGTTGACAACTTTCAAAAACGAATTAGTATCAAAATATAATTCAATTCCGCTGTTAACATCGTGCACTAAGTTAATGTTTTCCCCGTCTTTAACCCGTACCGTTAATTGGTAAGCAAATGCCTGGTCAGAAACAAATTGTAAACCACTTGACTTCATTACATTGTTATATAAACTCAAACCTTTGTTAAACTTTTTGCAAGCATCAAATAAATTAACATCTTCCAATTTCAACGCACTCAAATCAATATCATAATCAATGTCATAGTTGTAACCGCCACCAATGAATCCTTGCGTGGTAATGCTATTGTTTGCTTGTTGATTAGCTTGATAGGTCATTGCATTGTTCATTATACCCAAAGCCCCATTCACTGGTACCAAGAAGATGACAAACAACATTAAACCTTGTACTGCACCAACCAATAGGCCCCAACCCGCGTATTTTTTCAATTTATTACCCTTGCGGTCTTTTTTCGGTGCTGCGAAATGAGCCACTACCGCATAAATTATCCAAGCCACAATTTTCACAACAAAGTATAACGCGAAGAAGATTACCAAATTCAACAAAGCGATTACTACAGCCAAAGCGTATTCTTTAATGTAATCTTGGAATGGCACGATATAATCACCCATTTGTTGTTGTAAAAATTTTACCATTTGGTCACTGTAATAATCGACGTATTGTTGTGGAGTTTTACCACCAATCGCATAATTAATACTCAACACCCAATTCACAATGAACGGCGTAACAAAGAAAGCCACCGCCAACAAACCGACAAAAATAATTAAATGCAAAGTCGCCCGTTTAAACCCGCGTCCCATTCCAATCAACATATTGATAAGAATAAAAACCGCCAAAACGCCCAGCATTGCAATTGATGCATAAGGCGCAATAAAATTAATGATATCGTTCATTACTGATATTATATACACAATCACTCGCTTTTTGCAAGGTTTTTCAAATTTAACAAAAAAGTCCGACACTTGCCGGACTTTCTGTTAACTTTATTACAGTTTATAATTTTTTACGTTTACGACCAACCACAATACCAAAGATAGTTCCCATTGTTCCTAAACCTGCGGCACCACCGGCGGTTCCTGCTACGGCAGCCACCACTCCGGTATTATTCACTGGGGTTTCATCGGCAACGACTTCGGTAGCGGTTTCATTATTTTGATTTTGATTTTGTTCAATTTCATCAACAATTTGTGGTGCAACAAATGGCACGCCCCACTTTGGAACGTAATATGCGTCGTTCCAACCATTATCAACATATGTTTCATTATAATTCCAATCTCCGTCCCAATTACTCACGGCAGCATCATCTTCTAAGCATTCGCAATTAATCTCGAAATTATCACCGCAAGCATAAAATGCATTGTTACCAATATACGTAATCGTGTTAGGAATGGCAATGGTCGCTAAACTACTACAACCCGCAAATGCATAACTACCAATTTCACAACCATCTTCATCTTGGTCATTATTTGGCAACTTCACTTGGCTCAATGCCCAGCAATTAGAAAAGGCATTATTACCAATGTTTTGCATTGTGTCTGGCAATTTTGCTGCTTTTAATTTGTAACAATAAGCAAATGCAGATTCACCAATTCCAATCAAATTTTCCGACCATTTAACACTGGTCAAACTATTACAATATTGGAATGCATAATTATCGATATATTCCAAATCATTGCCCATTTTGACACTGGTTAAATTATAACAACCACTGAAAGCATAAGAACCAATTTCGGTAACAGCATCTGGTATCGTAATACTGGTTAAATACGAACAATCTTGAAATGCACTAGAACCAATGTACTGTAAATTTTCTGGTAATTCAATACTGGTCAAATTATAGAAACTTGAGAATATAGAATTATCACCAATAATTTCCAAACTTTCTGGCAAAGTAACCCCAGCAATTCTGCCATAACCACCATTACCATTAATATTCCAACCATTCCAATAATCACTCGGACCTTCTTCTACAGCATCATACCATCCGCCACAAGTTACTTCCAATGATTTCGGTGAGACACTCATATTAACTACTTTGTCTCTACCATTACCTGCATCTTTACCTCCACCATTATTGTAACAACTTCCGATTTGGACTACGCCTTCCGGAATTTCTAAATAAATGTGGTTAACATACCAACAATAATTGTTGACATATTCATAACCATATTGTGAAAGACCGTGTAATACGCCATAATCATCAATGTCGTAATACTCTTCATCGGCTAAAACAATAAAACTATCCGCGCTAACTTTGGGTCCCACCGTAAACACCAACGTTAATGATGCAACGACCGTGGCAAGTACCACACCCAACGCCGCAAATAATCCTTTTTTATGCATAATTACCTCCTTTAAAAATAGGTCTACGTTAATTATAACACAAAAAAAAGAAAAAACTGCAAATCTTTTCATTAATTGATACTTTTTACTGCTCAATACGCTTTTCGGTCCGCCAAGGTGCGCGCGGCTTCCCGTGCCAAATCACGTTCTTTCAACGTTTGTTTTTTATCAATTGCATTTTTTCCTCTGGCAATCGCAATACTGATTTTCAATAATCCGCCGTTCGTCCAATAAATTTTCAACGGCACACAAGTATTTCCCTTAATCATACACGCCTTAGCAATCTTCGCGATTTCGGCTTTGTGTAACAATAACTGACGGTTACGGCGCCGCTCCTGTTCCGCCACCACCCCATTTTGGTACGGTGCAAAATCCGCATTCTTCAGCCAAATTTTGCCGTTTGCCAATTCCAAATGAATAAAACTTTCGGTAATCGAAACATTGCCCGCACGTGCCGATTTTACTTCCCAGCCTTGCAAGGATAAACCAGCCTCAAAGGTATCGGATAAAAAATAATTAAAGCGGGCTTGCCGATTTTCCGCAATTACTTTCATAATTGATAAATACCCATTGCGCTTTTTACGTTTGCCAACACCTTGTCGGTAACTTCACGTGCACGTTTAGTTCCCGCCCGTAAATAGCCCCGCACTTCGTCCATATGTTGTTCGTAATAAGCTCGACGTTCACGCATCGGCGCCAAAATTCCGTTCAAGCATTCAAACAAGATTTTCTTCAAAACCACATCGCCCAAACCACCTTGGCGGTATTGTGCTTTCAAATCCATTAAATGTTTTTTGTCCGCATAAAAAGCATCCAAATACATAAAAACTACGTTACCTTCCACTTTACCTGGGTCGCTAACTTTAATGTGATTCGGGTCAGTATACATTGAATTAATTTTACGTTTTAATTCTTCTTCACTGTCTTTCAGATAAATACAGTTGCCCAAACTCTTACTCATTTTACCCGCACCATCAATTCCCACCAAACGTCCGCGCGCGTGTTCTGGAATTAACGCTTCTGGCATCACTAAAGTTTCGCCATACAAACGATTAAAGGTTGCCACAATTTCACGGGTTTGTTCTAACATTGGTGCCTGATCAGCACCGACCGGTACTAATGAAGCCCCGAATGCCGTAATATCCGCCGCTTGTGAAATGGGATAATTTACAAAACCAACCGGCACTTCACGACGATAACCTTTGGTTTTAATTTCATTCTTAACCGTGGGGTTACGTTCTAAACGGGCTTGCGTTACCAAATTAGCATAAAACATTGGTAACTCATACAAAGCCGGTAGCGCACTTTGCAATACAAAATGAATTTTCTTGGGGTCAAGTCCGACCGCCAAATAATCCAACATCAATTCTTCCACCGAAGTCGTTACTTTTTGCACGTCGTTCGCGTGGTCAGTCAACGCCTGCAAATCAGCAATCATTACAAACATTTCAAATTCGCCCGTAGCTTGCAAACGCACACGGTTTTGTAAACTGCCAGCGAAATGTCCGATGTGCAAATTACCACTGGGTCGGTCTGCGGTTAAAATTACTTTCTTTTCAGTTTTCATCTAACCATTGTAACACACCACTCCACGCTTGTAAAAATTTTTCATCCGCTTTTATTCCATTACAGTTCCGTCGTAGTGCTTTTTACCGCCTGCAAATGCGTTTTAATGTAAGTTTTCAATTGCTCGACAGTCGCACTTTGCAAATTAATTAAATGGTATTGATCCATAAAATCCACCAATTTGTCGCCATAGCGGTCACTGGCGCGCGAAATCGTTTCAATCAACCGGTCCTTTTCCCGACTGTTTTCAATCACACAAGTTGTTAATTTCATAACCTTATGTATATGCAACACAACTACCCAATATGCAAAAAAAAAAGTCCGCGCAATTTGTCGGACTTTTCATTATTCACTCTTCACTATTTATAGTTTTTTACGTTTCTTCGATACAACCACACCAAAGATGGTTCCGATTGTTCCCAAACCAGCAGCACCACCAGCGGTACCAGCAACAGCAGCCACTACTGCGGTATTGTTTTGGTTTTTGACTTCAGAATTGGTTTCGGTCGTAGTATTGGCATTGCCATTATCGTTACCATTGTTGTTATTGTTGTTATTATTGTTGTTATTATTATTGTTGTTGTTTTGGTTAGCGGCTTGTTCAGCATTATATTCTGTCAAAGTTTTGACATTAAATCCATCGAAAGCCGGTTCAGTTAATAACGAATCATCTTCCACAACGATTAGCAATTCATCATCACAGCCATCAAACACATTTTCACCAATTGATGATAATGAATTACCCATAATGAAAACTTTGGATAAACTGCTGCAATTTGCAAACGCGCAATCACCAATTGTGGTTAAATTTTCCGGCAACACAATACTGCTTAAATTATCACAACCATAGAATGTTGCGTCGCCAATTTCTTCCAACGTATCTGGTAATTCAACCTTGGTTACATATGATGCATAATCACCATAAGTTCCATAATTTGAATCATATCCGTAGAACACAGAATGTGGATCACCTTCTTGTGCAAGATATCCAGTCATTCTGGTAATATCAAATCCATAACCATCAATATATGTAGAACTAGGAATACTAATGTGAATTTCTTCTAATTCACGATAGTTATAAGCACCACAACCACCATCCCAACTACAAGTCATACTACCTAAATAATTACCTATTTCATCAGCGAAACCGTCCACACAAATATTATAGTAATAATAATCTCCCAAGTTATCATCCCAACCACCATCGTAACTAATATAATAGTCTCCTGCATCATCAAGTATTAAAGTCTTAACCTTTGCCGCATCAACCTTTGGTCCGATGGTAAACACCAAAGTTAAGGATGCCACAACTGCAGCCAATACTAAACTTAAAACCACATACATTGATTTTTTTTGCATATATTTCCTCCTTTGTTAGTTTTTCACAAAACTAATAAAACTATTTAAGTTTAACATATTAAGCAAATAAAGGTCAACAAAAAAAGACACCACATCGGTCAGTGTCTTTTTTGGGGTTTGACGATTAATTATTTTTTTGCACGTTCGCCAATAATTTTTTCTGCAACATTCTTGGGAACTTCTTCATAATGGTCAAAGACCATATCAAAAGTACCACGACCTTGAGTCAATGAACGCAAATCAGTTGCATAACCGAACAATTCAGATAATGGAACAGTCGCGTTAATAATTTGTGTACCTTGACGACTATCCATACCTTGCAATTGACCACGACGTGAAGAAATGTTACCCATAACATCACCCAAGTAATCTTCTGGGGTTTCAATAACCATTTTCATAATTGGTTCCAACAATACTGGGTTGGCAGCACGAGCACCATCTTTGAAAGCGATTGAACCTGCCGCCTTAAACGCCATTTCCGAACTATCAACTTCGTGGTAAGAACCATCATAAACGGTAACTTTAAAGTCCACGGTTTCGTAACCAGCTAAGACACCAGAGCGTTTTGCTTCTTCAATACCCTTGTTAATCGCTGGAATGTATTCTTTCGGAATTGAACCACCAACAGTTTTATCTTCAAAGACATAACCTTTTCCAGTTGGTAATGGTTCCATAATGATTTTACAATGACCATATTGACCGTGACCACCCGATTGCTTAATGTATTTACCTTCAACTTCTACACGTTTACGAATAGTTTCACGATACGCAACTTGTGGTTTACCTACATTAACATCAACTTTAAATTCACGACGTAAACGGTCAACCATAATTTCCAAGTGCAATTCGCCCATACCTGCGATAATGGTTTGTGCTGTTTCAGGATCAGTAAAGGTTTTGAAAGTTGGGTCTTCTTGTGACAATTTAACCAAAGCCGCAACCATTTTATCTTGCATTTGTTTATTGGCTGGTTCAATTGCATTTTGGATAACTGGTTCAGCGAAATTCATACTTTCCAACAAAATTGGATTCTTTTCATCACACAAAGTATCACCAGTTGTAGTATCTTTCAAACCAACAATAGCGCCAATATCACCAGCTACCAATTCATCAATTTCTTTGCGTTGGTTAGCATACATTTGCACGATACGACCAACACGTTCTTTTTTATCCTTAGTACTGTTATAAACGTAACTACCTGCCGTTAATTTACCACTGTAAACACGGAAGAAGCATAAACTACCAACGAATGGATCAGTCGCAACTTTAAATGCCAAACCTGCAAAAGGTTCGTCATCACTGCTCTTACGTTCAATCATTTCTTCTTCGCCCGGGATATTACCTTTAATTGCTGGAACATCAACTGGACTTGGCAAGTAATCAACAATCGCATCCAACAATAATTGAACACCTTTATTCTTAAATGAAGAACCACACAAAACTGGTGTGAACTTCAAACTTACGGTACCTTTACGTAAACCAGCACGAATTTCAGCTTCAGTAAATTCTTCACCAGCGAAGAATTTTTCCATTAAAGCATCATCAGTTTCAGCAACAGCTTCAATCATTTGTGCACGATATTTTTTTGCTTCTTCCAACATATCAGCTGGAATTTCTTCAATCTTCATATCGGTACCCAAATCATTGGTATAAATAGTTGCTTTCATCGTTACTAAGTCGATAATACCGCGGAAATCTTTTTCTGCACCGATTGGCAATTGAATTGGAACCGGGTTAGCTTTCAAACGATCACGCATTGTTTGTACAGCGCGCAAGAAGTTTGCATCATCACGGTCCATCTTATTAATATAAGCAATTCTTGGAACGTGATATTTATTAGCCTGACTCCAAACTTTTTCTGATTGTGGTTGAACACCCGCGCGAGCACAGAAAACCGCAACACTACCATCCAAAACTTTTAATGAACGTTCAACTTCAACCGTAAAGTCAACGTGACCGGGCGTATCAATAATGTTAATACGGTGATTTTTCCACATAACGGTAACGCAAGCCGAAGTAATTGTGATACCACGTTCTTGTTCTTGCACCATCCAGTCGGTCGTTGCTGCACCATCGTGCACCTCACCAATTTTGTGAGTCATACCAGTATAATATAGGATACGTTCCGTTGTCGTAGTTTTACCCGCATCAATGTGCGCCATAATACCAATATTACGGTAATCCTTTAAGTCTGTTGTTCTTGCCATAATTAAATTTTTCCCCTTTAATTGTTTGATTTTAATAAAAAAACAGCCAAACGCGCCGGTAGTAATTTACCGACGCGCCTAGTTGATTACTCTTACCATTTATAATGAGCGAAAGCCTTATTAGCTTCTGCCATACGATGCATTTCTTCTTTCTTTTTGAAAGCACCACCAGTTTGGTTAAATGCATCAAATAATTCAGCAGTCAAACAAGCTTCCATACCACGTTCACTACGGTTGCGAGCTGCATCAACCAACCAGCGAATAGCTAAAGTTTGGCGACGTGCTGGACGAACTTCGCAAGGAACTTGGTAGTTACTACCACCAACACGACGTGCTTTAGTTTCCAAAACCGGCATCACATTTTCCAATGCTTGATTGAAAGCTGTCATTGGTTCAACGTTAGTTTTCTTTTGTAAACCAGTTAAAGCATTGTAAACGATTTCTTGGGCAATACCCTTTTTACCGTCCACCATAACTTGGTTAATTAATTTAGTTACCACGGTTGATTTGTAGATTGGATCTGGCAAAACCGCACGTGGTGTAATTCCACTACGTCTTGGCATTATTTCTTCCCCCTCTTAGCGCCGTATTTTGAACGACCTTGGTTACGTTTTGCAACACCAGCGCAGTCCAAAGCACCACGCACGATGTGATAACGTACACCTGGTAAATCTTTAACTTTACCGCCGCGTACTAAAACAACGCTGTGTTCCTGTAAATTGTGGCCTTCACCACCGATGTAGCAAGTACCTTCTTGCTTGTTTGACAAACGCACACGCGCCACTTTACGCAAAGCTGAGTTTGGTTTTTTTGGCGTAGTAGTCTTTACCTGCAAACAAGTACCGCGTTTTTGGGGGTTTTGTTCCAAAATCGGGGCTTTACTTTTGCTGGTAGACTTTTTGCGTCCGTTCTTGATTAACTGGTTAATCGTAGGCATAGTTTCTCCCTTCTCTATTTGTTATAGATGACATTTTAACTTTTTTTAATCAACTTGTCAATGTAGAATTTTATATATTTAAATTTTAGCAAATCTCACAAAAATTAATATCCACGTGTTAAATCATCAACATTTCTACGAATTCCATTAACCCAGTCTTGTGCATCTTGATCCATTGCTTGATTAAATGAAACAACCTTGCTTTTTACGGAATTAATACCTTTAGCGATCAAATCTTTCAAGATTGCTGGATGTGCGTGCATTGTAACCTTTTGATCCATAGCAAATTCTTGATTAGCGTTCATTGCCACAGTTTTTGCAACATAACCACCCTTGCCATCTGGTACATAAACGACACCTTGCGCTAAATTCTCTGTCATTTTCATACCAATATTATACCACAAAATATTTCTTTGACAAGTACGAATTTATTGCCTAAAATTAAGATATGAAATTTACCTATCCAATGGTATTCATTTTTAATGAGGAAGAAAATATCTACAATGGTTACATTCCCGACCTGACGCTGTATTGCGAAGGTGAAACCTTGGAAGCGGTTTATGCTTGTGCCGAAGAATTAATTAAGTACTATTTTGAACTTGCCACCAAATATGATACCGAAGTTACCACCCCATCAACCTTAGAAGAAGTTACCAAAAAATGGACCGGCTATAAAGTTTCCTTAATTACTGCAGATATTCCCGATAAAAAAACATTTTAATTAACAAATCATATCAATTTTTAGAACCTACAAAAAACTGTCATTAAAGACAGTTTTTTACTATATTAAATTTCTTAAACATTCTGTAACTAAACTCATATTTTCTTGTGAACTCATTATTGTTATCAATCGATTGTTTTTGTAATCACAAATAATATATTGACCGTTACTGCCATCACGAAATACAATTCCATCTCTTGAAATAAAAGTAAAATAGCCAGCATCAAGTTTTGGAAGTAGTCTCTCGGGTTTATAATAATCTGGACAATGAACTTGTGGTTTAACCATTTCCCTTACCCAATTTTCTGGAACAATTTGTTTGCTATTGTATTTTCCATAATTTAGAAGTAATTCTCCGATTTTATGAAAATCTTTATAATTAAAATAAGAGGCAGTCGCTCCTGCACAATAATTCCCAAATTTTTCCCATTTGTAATTTTTAACACCAATCGGTTTTAGTATTTTTTCATTTATATAATCATCAATCTGAATTCCAAAATTTTCTGTAAAAAACACTGAAAGCAAATATGGTTCGACATTACTATATGTATAATGAACATTTGGAGCATATTTAAGTGGAATATTAAAAACGACATCTAACAACTTAAATTTATCTAAATTTTCAACGTGACTTTCGTTTAAATACATTTCATCATAGCCAGTTTGATGAGTTAAAAGAGTGCGAATAGTCCATTCTTTTGCTTGTTCTGGAATATTATTCGCAACTTGTTTTAGGGTTGTATAGACTTTTGTGTCTAATGTTAAATTTTCACCATTTTTACATTGTATTTTATTTTCGATTGCAATTCCGTAAGCCATTGCAATTAACACCTTTCCGCAAGAACGAAGTTCGTGAAGATTAATCTTATTAATAACACATTTTTCCATTTTGCCGTTTTCTTCAACCACAATGCTATCTATAGCAACTTGTTTAAGTTTGGCGTTTGCAATAAACTTTTTAATCAGTTCCATATTTACCTCTTGTTTCCTGAACGGTCGTGAAATTTTGTGTGTAATAATTTTTGCGCCAGTTCACTTTCAGGATTGCCCAAAAATTCAGCATACAGCTGTTTGATCGCTGGGTTATCACTGGACTTACGTAAATCTTGATTACGATCCATTGATTTTATTGTTACGGCACGCTTTTTTGCATTACCGCGGTTATCTTGGATTAAACCCGTATCACTTGGTTGCCCACCACCATTTACGCAACCACCCGGACAAGCCATCACTTCAATAAAATCATAATGTACCGCACCAGCTTTAATTTTTTGAATTAATTTCTCGGCATTCGCAATTCCTGATACAACAATACTTTTAATTGAACGCGGCAATTGATCTTTAATCGTTCGCATAGCTGCTTCACAAACTCCACCTGAAGTACCAAAAATCAAACCTGCTCCCGACGATAACGATAAAGGATTATCATATTGTTCATCAGGCATCGCCGCCAAATTAATTCCTTGCTGTTTTAAGAAACGAATCGCAACACGTGTGGTTAGCACCATATCCACATCTTTAATTTCATCGCGGGTAATTTCATCGCACTTGGCAATACACGGCATTAACATTACTGTAAAAATCTGTTGTGGATCAATACCTATCTTTTGCGCGTAATAAGTTTTAGCCACCGCACCAAACATTCCCATTGGTGATTTTGCCGTTGATAAATTAGGAATCAATTCCGGATGCATTTGTTCTACATAATTCACCCAACCAGGACAACACGACGTAAACTGTGGTAAATTTTTTCCATTACGTAAACGTTCCAATAATTCTGTTCCCTCTTGCATCACTGTCAAATCAGCCCCAAAATCCAAATCAAAAACTTTATCAAAACCAGCCCGGCGTAAAGCCGCCACCATTTTTCCTTGAACATTAGTACCACTGGGCAAACCAAAGCCTTCGCCAATTGCCACTCGCACACTAGGCGCGGTAGCAATAATACAATGCACATTTGGATCACTTAGTTTTTTAATTAATAATGGTAAATTACTATTTTCAACTAAAGCTCCAGTTGGGCAATGGGCTACACATTGTCCACAGGAAATACATTTAGTTGTATCCAAACCTTGTTCAAAGGCACAACCAATCGTACCATCAAAGCCACGACCCAATGTACCCAGAACACCAACTTGTTGCATTTCACGACAAACTTTAACACAACGACCACAACGAATACATTTACTGTTATCGCGGATAATGTGTTTTTGGTTTTTAGCAATTGGCAATAATGGACGACTGGGTGCGTATTGAGTTTTATCGGCACCGTACTGCGTTGCAAAACGCTTCAAACGACAGTCTTCAGAACGGGCACAACTAATACAATCCAAACGATGGTCCGATAACAACAATTCCGACACAGTCTTTCGAGCTGCATTAACTTGTTCATCGTTGGTGATAATTTGCATTCCATCCGTAATTGGTGTGTTACAAGCTGTCACCAAACCACGACGACCAACAACTTTCACTACGCAAACTCGACAAGATGCAATTGCCCCAATACTTTTTTCATAACACAAAGTTGGAATCTGAATTCCAACCGTAGTACACGCCTGCAAAATTGTTTGTGGTTCATTAAATTCGTAAACTTGTTGATTAATCGTTATTTTCATCGTTTCCCCCTGTGATCGCGTGTACCGGACAAGTTTTTGCGCACAAACCACATTTTACACAAACCAATGGATCAATATGATGTTTAGTTTTTGGCGCACCTTCAATGGCACCAACTGGACATTTTTGTGCACATAAATCACAACCCACACATTTATCTGTAATGTAATAACCGTGAAAACATACCCCAGCTGGACATTCACCACGTAAATGGGCCGCAAATTCATCACCAAAATACTTCAGCGCAGATAAAACCGGTGTCGGACTACTTTGCCCCAAACCACACAAACTGGTATCCATAATTTGTTGTCCCAAAGTTTGAATTTGTATCAAGTCTTCAGTTGTACCTTTGCCTTTGGTAATTTTTTCCAAAACGGCTTCCAATTTTTTGGTTCCAACACGACAAGGTGTACATTTGCCACAACTTTCATCAGCCGAAAATTTTACAAAGAATTTGGCAAAATCTACCATACAAGTGGTTTCATCCAGAACGATGAGCCCACCAGAACCCAAGATTGCCCCCACCGCTTTTATACTATCATAATCTAACGGCGTATCAAATAAACTAGCAGGAATACAACCACCACTTGGTCCACCAATTTGTACCGCTTTAATTGTATGCCCTGGTTTTGCTCCACCACAATATTGATAAACCAATTCAGCAATTGTTGTTCCCAATGGAACCTCAACTAATCCACTTTTTTGTACTGCACCTGATACCGCAAAAATTTTCGTATTTTTGAAATTTTCTGGTCCGTTCAAAATAATGTTAGGAATATTTGCCAAAGTTTCTACATTATTAATCATTGTTGGTTTACCATATAAACCAGACTCGGTTGGATAAGGTGGTCGTGGATGAGGTTCACCACGTTCCCCCATTACACTATTTAACAAAGCCGTTTCTTCACCACAAACATACGCCCCTGCACCAAGACGAATCACGACATCAAAATCTTGTCCTAAGTTTCCATCACGATGCGCTTGGTCAATTGCTGTCTGCAAATTAGCCACAGCTTCAGGATATTCCGCACGTACATAAATTACACCCTTTTGCGCTCCTACTGCATAACCCGCAATGCGCATTGCTTCCAAAATTGTGTGCGGAAATTGTTCCATAATTGCCCGATCCATAAACGCTCCCGGATCACCTTCATCACCATTACACACCACAAATTTTTCAGTACCCGGAGCTTGGGCTAACAAACGCCACTTTTTCCCCGTCGGAAATCCTGCACCACCGCGACCACGTAAACCACTAGCTTCAATCATCTCAATAATAGTTGCTGGGGCAATTTTTTCCGCATAAATTTTCTTAATCGCTTGATATTGGCCGTTACCGAAGTTCATTAATGGCCTCCTTAATCTGTGCTACAGTAGCCTTCTCATAAACCCGGTCATTAATCGTAACCACTGGTGCCACAGCACATTTACCTAAACAACGTGTGTTTTTTTGGATTGAAAACTTGCCATCCGGAGTAATTTCCCCTTCACCAATTCCCAATTCATCTTTTAACATTGCCAAGATTTTTTCAGCACCCGCAATAAAACACGCCGTTCCCATACATACCGCAATCACATTTTTCCCCTTTGGCGTAAACGAAAACTGCTGATAAAACGAAGCCACCGAATATACCTGTGTTGGTGAAACACAAAATTCATCCGCAATCCGGTTCACTGCATCACGTGAAATGTACCCCGATTTTTGCATTTCTTTTTGTAACGCGACAATGATACTATCCGGAATCATTTAATTTTCACATCCTCCAATTTACGTAAAGGGAATGGTAAACGTTCGCCTTTTTTGCGATAATCTTTTAACAGTTGTTTTTTTACAAATGATGGACGTAAATCAACTTTTTCAACTGCTTCCATATCCAACCATACTGGTTCGTAAGTTCCACCACGACGCAATGGGTCGGTATACTCTTCTGCATCGGTCGGTTGCGGTTCACCTTTTTGGTATTCACAAGCCATAAAAGTTTGCCAGCCATCACCCCGATGGTGTTTATGATCTTCATACCAAAACTTATACAATTCCCGAAACGGGCGTGCCACTACACTGGTCTCTTCTAATACTTCACGTGCACAAGTTTGTGATAAAGTTTCGCCAGGGTCCACGTGTCCCCCAGGGAAAACGTAGTATTCTTGATTGTCACGATGACGTAAGATTACCAATAATTTACCATTATGAATGACAATTCCACGTCCAATAATACTAGGTTCAGTTTGCCAACGTTTTTGGCGTGGTGGTTTACTGAAACCAACCAATAATTGTTGCATTTGATATTGCACCAAATCACCCAATTTAGCAATGCCATCTTTAGTCATTCGACCATCAACCAAGAAACGTGTTGGATCAATTGCAGTTCCAACTTTGATGCGTGTTAAACGGAATAAACGAAATGGTCGGTCAGTAACCACCGGAATTACTGGAATTCCAGTATGTAAAGCTACCATTGCAATCCCGTTTTGAATTTTCAGGTTATTATCAGCATTAAACGAACGATGTCCTTCTGGCATTACTACTAAAGCACGATTCTTTTGCAGAATTTTTTGACTGTCACGCATCAAAGCTAATTCGGCTGAACTCCTTACCGGAATACCGCCTAAATTACGAAAGAACCAACGACCGAATCCTTTATTAAATAATTCACCTTTAATCCAAAAATTAGTTTTACGCCAAACATCAATGACCAACATTGGACCATCTAATGCATTTCGATGATTCATTGCTAAAATGACTGGTTTACCACGATATTTGCGTAATTCTTTTTTGTTAACCCAGCGCGTCCAAAACATCAATTTGAAAGGTATGTAACAAATCAATTTTAACAAAAATCTTAACATAGCTTTATTTTAATATAATTGCCAACATTTCGTCCACCACTTCATCGGCGATTCGTCCAGTCGTATCAATTTCAATCGCATCTGGTACTTTAATTAATGGTGATACGTCACGTTCAGTATCCATTCGATCACGTTCAGCGGTAGCTTGTAAGACCTCATCAAAAGTAATAGTTTCTCCGCGTTGCTGAAAATCACGATAACGACGACGCGCACGTTCTTCCAAAGTTGCATTTACATAGAACTTAAAATCAGCATCAGGAAAGGACACCGAAGTCGTTTCACGCCCTTCCACTACTAAATCTAAATCACGTGCGGTCTGATGTTGAATTTGATGAACGCGATCTTGCACCGCTGGATTAGCAGCAACGATTGGCACGTGTTTCGAAACCGCAACCGAACGAATTTCAGTGGTAATGTCTTCTCCATCCAACTCAACCAAAGTACGTTTGTCAGTACCACACTTAATTACAATTTGGCTTTTGCGAAAATCTTTACCACGTAAATCACAAACCGCAATCGCACGATATATTGCCCCCGTATCTAAACATAAATAATTTAATTTTTTTGCTAATAATTTTGAAATCGTTCCTTTCCCACTTGCCGTAGGACCATCCATTGCAATTACCATACTAGAAATCACTGTAACACGAGATACTTTTTTTGTAAAAGGGAAAAGCACTAACTTGTCATTTCAATACCAATATGATATGCTGAAACGTTAATCAGGCGCTTGCTGTTCGGGTGACTGAACAGAGGAAAGTCTGGGCATCAAATGGCATCGTGCAAGTTAACGGCTTGTCACGGCGACGTGAAGGACAGTGCAACAGAAAGCAAACCGCCCGGTTTCGGGTAAGGGTGAAACGGCGGAGTAAGAGCCCACCGCACTGCGGGTGACCGTAGTGGCAATGTAAACCCCACGAGATGCAAGGTTAGCGATCGGGATTTAATGGCGGCCAGTCAACTCGATCCATACACCGCGCGAGCGTGCCGGTGACGGTACACCAAGATAGATGAGCGCCCTCGACATAACCCAGCTTACGATTAACTCATTAAAACCCGTAAGGGTTTTTTTGATGCACTTTTTCTGCTTACTCTCAATAAACTGACGTATGGAACATACGACCATTACCGTACGCACGAATCCAGATGCGTTGGTTAAAATTTACGATGAAACACACGATGAGATTTTATATCTTAACAATACAGATGATAATGGCGAAACCACACCAATTAACTTACCCAATAGCGGTCACTATTACCTTGATATTACCGTTTTTGACACACCAATACAAAAATAAAATGACCTGTTACCAGGTCACTTAAAATTTGAAATCAGTCCGCGTATGGAATTTCAACTCCCTTTGTATCTTCTTCTAGTCGTGGTAAAGCCGCACGGTATTTTAAACCATCTAAAAACGTTTTCATATCTTGTGACCAAGTTGCTTCATCACCATAATACTTGGTAAGAAGCGCATAAATGGTCTTAAAATCATCCATTACTTCAGTATAACCAGCAAACGGAATTTTTGCTTTTGGTCGACTGTATCCATTAATCATATTACCATTAACTTCACTTAATTTTTGATCTTCCATTTCTTTTGCTCCTTTATTACATTGTCTTTTCATTGTCTTGTTGCTTCTGTGTTTGTGAAATTAATCGTTCCACATTTTTCACACCATTAGCTTTTAAGAAGTCAACCGACATCACACACATATCTTTTAGGAAACGCGGACTGACATACCCCGGTACTGAACCTTGTAAACCATAAACTTGGTCACCAATATAAATGTACTTACTTTCCAATTCAATATAACGAGTACTATTTTTATTTTCCAGATCATATCCAGCCGATACAGCATTATAATTCACAACGTACCATTGCATTAATTCCTTTTTGAAATAGTTATATTGTTCTTTTTCTGGTAATCCAAACGTTTTACGCCAAGACGTTTTAGGTGCCTTTCCACTTAAATCAATTGCTTTGGTACGTACATAATATTGATTATCTTGCGTTTTAAATTCTGGATTTTCCAAATATTCCTCTAAACGATTAAATTGAGGAAATGATTTATTTGTGCGCATTAAACTCTGTTTTTCAATTTCTGCACTATCAACTTTCCGACACGGGCAAGCACCAAATTTAATTGTGTGACCAACCAAACCACAAAAGTTTTGATAACGGTCACGGTCTTCTTGAATTTCGCCAAAATTTTCAGATTTCAAACTGGCAATGATCATTTGATCAAGTTTCAAACGCATCCGCAATACATACATAGCTGGATTACTATCATTAGCATAATCAGTCGCCTTCAAATTGTGCATTGCAGCATATTTTGCATTAACTGGTTCAAAACGAATTAAACCAGGTTGTCCCAAATGTTCACCATATGGCTCAATGAAGCGAGTAACATCGACCATTTGTTCTTGTAATTGCTTTTTTCCTTTCAATGGTGTCCAAATTGTACTTAATTTTTGTTCCATCATTGCTCCTATTTAATAATGCATAATTTATCATACCCTACTTGCGAATGCAATACCCCAGTCCATTTTTTTCTTATAGTTTATTTGTACCGAATTTCGACAAATTTCGTTTGGTAAAATTCCTACTCTCATTGTATGTTGGTTTTATGTTTCGGCGCAAACTGTTCATTAATCTTGCGGTAATTCTCTTCTGTGGTACGATCGCGATTTCTTTACCGATAATTGTGAACCATTTACAAAAACCAGCCAGTGCCGACACGTACGTTGCCGATTGGGAATTAGTCAGTACCTTCGTGGGCAAACAATATCAAAACCAACTTGATGATTACAAAATTTGGCAACTGGAATTATGTTATCATAACCAAGTAATGCGTACCTGGAATGAAATTTATCAAAGTATTCAAGACGACCCAACGTTAGTCACCTATGACCACGATATTTTTAAATTAACCGCTTATGGTTTCTGCCAAATAAAAACAACCACTGGCGCACCAATGGTTGTTACTTATCAAGGCAAAAGTTGTACTTTGCAATATTAAACGTCACGACGACGGTTAACTAACCAACCGCCACCAACAAAAACAATTACATAGGCAAGTGGTACAATTAAAGCGCGAACCAAGCCAGGATGCTCAATTACTGCATTATAAGAAATTGGCATCCGTGCTAAACCACCTAAAATCATTTCCAAACTATAACGCATAACATCGAAATCAACTTTAATTACTTGGAAAAATGTATTCAATAAAGCAAATACAACTGAAACACCTACCAAATTAAAAGCCAAACTTCCCGCAACATTACCGACCATCATACTAATACCAAAAAACAATCCGTGTATACCGACTACAGTCCATAATTGCAATACTAAATCGCGCCACATATCAGCCGGCATACTACCAGCATAGCCACCAGAAATCAACACGAACAGGAAACCAAAGGCAATGTATATAATTGCTACCACAACCGATACAAATAAAGAAATTAAATATTTGCTAAAATAAACCGCACTACGATTATAACCACGAGCATAAATATTTTTTATGGTGTGTTGTGAATAATCCGAACAAACGAAAATCGCGATATAGATACCTAATAAAGAAATAAAGTTACTACTAGATACTAAAACCGACAACATCGCCTTAGTTGCATTCAACGTATCATCACTCGGATTAAATATAGCAGCAACTTCAGATACGAGCTTTGCCAATAACATTGACAAAATAATACTAATAAAACCAATGCTAAAAATAATATATAAACTCTTTTGTCGCCATAACTTGCGCCATTCAAATTTTAATAACTTACCCATTATTTGTTACCTCCCATTCGTTGGATGAAGTAATCTTCCATACTATCCATTGCAAAAGTAATACTTTCCACGTTAACATCGGCTTGAACCAATTGTTTATTAATTGTTGCATTATCTACTGTAATGCCTACTGCATCAATACTGTTATCCTGTGCAGTAATCACCGCTTTCGGTGATAATTTCTTAATAATTTTAGCTGCTACCGCTGGTTTATCCGTTACAATGTGTAATTTTTGTTGACATTGTTTCTTTAAATCTGCGGCAGAAATTTCTTCCACCAAATGACCTTTGTTAATGATTCCATAACGCGTGGTAACTTTGGCTAATTCGTCCAATAAGTGACTGGAAATTAAAACGGTCACACCTTTTTCGTGATTTAAACGTAATAATAAGTCACGGATTTCTTTGATACCTTCGGGGTCAAGTCCGTTGACTGGTTCATCCAAAACTAACAATTCTGGATTACCCAACATTGCAATCGCAATGCCCAAACGTTGTTTCATACCCAAAGAAAATTTGCCGACTTTCTTTTTACCAACATCACCCAAGCCAACAAACTCTAATATTTCTTGTACTTCGACGATATCTGCACCTGCTAAAATCGCAAAGCGTTTCATATTTTCCATTGCTGAACAACCTTTGTACAAAGCCGGTTCTTCAATTAACGCCCCAATGCGACGACGTGCCACACTTAATTTTTCGCCACCAAACAATTTCATTTCACCAGAGGTTGGATGTGACATTCCTAACAACAACTTCATTAAAGTTGTTTTACCTGCCCCATTTTTACCAATGAACCCATAGATATCCCCTTTGGCAACGTGTAGCGACACGTGATCCAAAACAGTTTTGCTACCGTAGGTCTTGGTCAAATTATCGGTTTCCACCACATAATTATTTTGACTACTTTCGCTCATAATTTCCATATTAGTCCGAACCCCTACCGCTGTCAAGTAAACACAGAGTTTAGCTTAATCAATGTGTTGGTGTAAAATCATTGCCAAATTGTTCTGGTTTGACCTTTTTAAAAATCCTATTGTTTCCAACAACATAAGTGTAATCAGACAAATTTTGTGTTAAGATGCTGCCCGGTGCCATTGTACAATATTTACCAATTTTTACATTGTCAGCAATTTGTATTTTACCGACCTCACAAGGTTCTCCCACCACATCTTGCAACATATGAAAACGTCGTCCCGTCGCTGGCATTTCGTGTCCAATTCCCGCTAAAATTAAATCAGCACCAATTTCTACATTATTACCAATCGTAATATTACCAGCAAAAAATGCATTATCGCCAATATGCACGTCATCACCAATTCTCGCTAAACCTAAAACATCGACAAATAAACCACGTCCAACTTGAAAGTTTTTACCACAAATCGGAAATAAGATTTTAAGAATCTCGCGTCGACGTCCGGCACTAGTTTGCGGATGATTATACTCATAAGATAGTTGATGCGAAAATTCGGTAATTCTAGCCATACCTGGTAAAGCACAATTGTACTTTTCACCCTTTAAAGCATTGAGATACGCTTCATCAACATCCAATCCTAAATTACGTAAATGGCGCACAATAAAATCAATTTCATCCGCACTACGATATGTTAAATTATCTTTTTTTGATTGATAATGATCATCAATCTTTGATTTAACTTTAGCTGGATTTCCTATCACCAAAGTGTTGGTCTCAGTAATTTGATTAGGATAAACACAAGCACCCAAACCGACTACAGTTCCTGGATTAATAATTGCACCGGCACCAATCACGGTACTAGCACAAAGCCAAATATCATTACCTAAAATAACTTTAGCATTAGGTTGTACATCGGTGCCTAATATTGCTCCAATTCTTACATCTTCGCCTAACAAAGCAAAATCGCCTAATTTAGCCAAAGTATATTTACCAAATCTAACATTTTTATTAAGACAAGAAAGACTATTTTTTTCAAAATCAATCGCACAAACTGTACAATAAAAGCCATCACGAATATCAACAAAAACCCCGTGATTCGGAAACGCGATTGAAACCAATTCTTCTTTCCGCGCTAATAATTTTACTTTTTCTGCTGATTTTACACACGGTAATTCTTTCAAAATAAAACTATATTCATTCCACAATTCTTCTGAAAAGCGAATTAGTTTTTCGATATTTGAATCACTTTGATTAAACTTTTGTCCCGCATAAAATTTTCTGACCTCCGTAAAATCGCCAACAAAACCTAATTTTTTCAAGTGCTCAATTTTTTGCTCAACACTCAACATCACTAAATTATACCACTAACCACTTAGTTAGTAAAATACGACCAATAATTTATTCAACAAAAAAGACCAAGCGTAACTTGGTCTTCTTTGGTGCCCAGGATCGGACTTGAACCGATATGGAGTTGCCCCCGAGGGATTTTAAGTCCCTTGCGTCTGCCGATTTCGCCACCTGGGCGTATAGTTATTATAACACTACCAAACATAAATGACAAGATAATTTGCACATAATATTTTAATGACTAAACCAATTAACCAGAGACGAAAAAGTTGCCGAAAACCAAAGAATGTGGAATAATCAAAGTATGAAATTAACCGAAGATTTTACCACCTTAGACCGCTACTTTCGTGCGGCTAACTATTTATCTGTTGCCCAACTCTACTTACGCGACAATCCACTTTTAGAACGCCCGTTAGTACGTAGTGATATTAAAGCACGCATTTTGGGACATTGGGGTACAGTAGTTGGACAAAATTTTATCTACGCTCACTTAAGTCGCGCTATTAAAAAATTTGACCAAAATATGATTTTAATTTCTGGACCAGGACACGGTGGTAATTTCTTTATAGCAAATGCCTATTTGGAAGGTACTTACAGTGAAGTCTATCCAACTTATACCCGCGACAAAGCCGGAATCCAAAAATTATGTCAGGCGTTTTCTTACCCAGGCGGTGTATCATCACACGTGGCACCACAAATTCCTGGCAGCATCCACGAAGGTGGCGAACTAGGTTATTCTTTGGCACACGGTTTCGGGACAGTACTTGACCGTCCCGATTTAGTTACCGCTGTCATCATCGGCGACGGCGAAGCCGAAACCGGTCCACTATCAGCCAGTTGGTGGGGTACGAAATTTTTAAATCCACAGAAAGACGGTAACGTCTTACCCATTCTACATTTGAATGGTTACAAAATTGCTAACCCAACTTTACTTGCCCGCATTTCGCCAGCCGAACGGCAACAGTTTTTCGCTGGCTTAGGTTATGAAGTAATTGAAGTTGTCGTTGGTCGCAACCCTGCAGACATTATGCAAGATCACCAAGCAATGGCTAACGCGGTTGACTATTGTTTGCAATGTTTCCGCACAAAAAATGGTAAACATCCCTTAATTATTTTAAATTCTCCTAAGGGCTGGACTGGTCCTGCTACTGTTGATGGCAAAACCGTCGCCGGTACTTTTAATGCTCACCAAGTTCCCATTGATATGAGTCAACCACACCACGTTCAACTAGTTAATGATTGGTTACAATCTTACCGTCCTAATGAATTATTTAATCCCGATGGCAGTTTACAAGCCGACATTGCAGCTTTTTGCCCAACTGGCGAACGTCGTTTATCTGCTAACCCGTTAACACGCGGCGATAAAAAATATACTCCCTTGGTCCTACCAAAATTAGAACAATTTTTTGTCGAACCAACAGCAATCGTACAAGATACTAATGTATTATCAACTTACGTCGCCGCGATTATGCAACTTAATCAAACAGCATTCCGTTTCTTTACACCCGACGAAGCCAAATCAAACCGTTTATATGCACCATTCCAAGTAACTAACCGTGCTTGGCAAGCTGCCCGTTACCCTTTCGACGAAGGACTGGCACCTGACGGCCGCATTATGGATGGTATGCTTTCTGAACACGTTTGCGAAGGAATGTTAGAAGGTTACACTTTAACTGGTCGCCACGGATTTTTTGCCACCTATGAGGCTTTTGGTCGCGTTGTCGACAGTATGTTAAACCAACACGCTAAATGGTTGAAGCAAACGCGTTTAATGCCTTGGCGTACACCTTTACCTTGTTTAAACTTTGTTGTTACCAGCCACACCTGGCAACAAGACCATAATGGTTATAGTCACCAAGATACTGGTATGGCGACACACCTACTTGACAAAGACCCCAATGTAGTCCGTTGTTATTTCCCCGCTGATGCGAATACTTTGTTGGCGGTTTTTGATCAATGCTTACACGACACCAATAAAATTAATTTAATTACCGCTTCTAAACATCCTACCCGCGGTTGGCGTACCGGCACACAAGCATTGGCTGATGTCAAAGCCGGTATCAGCATTTGGCACGACGAAGCTAACCCAGATGTCGTTTTAGCGTGTATGGGAGATACACCGACCAAAGAATGTATGGCGGCTTGGAAGATTTTACGCACGCAAATGCCAAACCTCAAAGTCCGACTGGTCAATGTCATTGACGCGGGGATTTTAGGTGGTCGTGACGACAGTTTAAACGATACCGCCTACGCTCATTATTTTACTAACAATAAACCGGTCATTTTTGTTACCCACACTTACCGTAACTTAATTTACGGCTTGATTGCCAAACGTCCCAACAGCCACAGCTATACGGTACACGGCTACCAAGAAAAAGGTGCCATTACCACGGCATTTGATATGCGCGTTCTGAACGAAATTGATCGCTGTCACATTGTCAAGTCTGTCATTGCATCAACCACACCAAACCCAGCATTGACCGCAGCAATGGATACTCAATTGCAACAACACCGCGCTTACATTATCGAACACGGCGTCGATCCCGATTGGGTCAACAATTTTTAATCAATTACTATACTAAAAAAACACCGCGGAAACGGTGTTTTTTATCACTCTTTAATTATTTAGCATCGTCATCTATCGGTGGTGTGTAATTCCAAACAAATGTGACATTACCAGTACCACCATTCCAATTTGTATCCCAAGGTGTTGTTTGCGCTTGTGATTGTTGACAACCAAATCTTATTGTTCCCCTGCAACCGTTAAAAGCATATGCGTCAATATAATCAATCGTTTTTGCCAAAAAGGTCAACGATGTTGCAATTGAACAATCCCAAAATGCCAAACCACCAATTCGTGTAACACTACTTGGAACCGTAAGCGACAAATTTTTACACATTGCAAATGCACCCGCTGCAATACTTGCAACACCATCTGGAATTTCTGTATTCTTACAGCCCAAAACTAAGCTATTACTAATTGCATTAACAATACCATTGCAATCCTTACCTGCCCGATTACGACTGGTATAGATAATATTTTTGGGGTCAACTTTAATCGTTGTTAAAGCTTGACAGTTACGTGTTATGTAAGCACCAAGTTCAGTAATACTACTTGAAATGGTAATTGATTTTAATGTATTGTTATCACAAAATGCAGCATCATTAACTTTAGTAACCGGTAAACCATTATATGCTTTTGGCAAAACCAACACTTCTGCATTACCGGTATATTCTGTAATTGCATATTGTGTTTCGCTTTCATCAGTAAATTCATAAGTGTATGGTTCATCGGTCCATTCGGCCAATAACGTCAATTTATAATTAATCGGTGTACTAAAATCAAACATCTCACCATCTTGAGTATACCAACCGATAAAACCGTAACCTACTCTGGTTGGAATATATTCTTCAACGGTACTTCCTTTAACGACACGTTTCAAGGTCGCGTTATTACCATCTTGTGTATTAAAAGTAACTGTATATTTAGTGGTTGTATCGGTTGTTTCTCTTTTTGATGATAAATCACAAGCCGCCGGCAAAATACTGACCAACATTATAACCAACGTTAATGCCAAAATTCGTAAAACTTTTTTCATTTTGTTTTCCCTCCGTAATATTAGTTTTTACCAAGCCGAAACAACTTATTTGCAGTATATCTTTTGCCCAATAAAAAATCAAGTTCAATTCTGATTCGCACAAAAAAACACCGTGGTTTGAAGCCGCGGTGTTTAATTTTGTATTTTTGCAATTATTTACGAGTAGGCATTGTTGCACCAATCAAACCAACAGTGAACAAAATTAGTGCATTACTGATTGCCGAGAAGAATGCCATTAATTCAATCACGAAATCACCAAAATCAAAATTTTTGAAAACATTAGCAAAACCATTCCATTCGTAGCAAAGGCAAGCCCCAACAACAGCAGCTAAACCAATGGTTAACACAATGATTGAAATAATTCGACGCAAAATTCCCATTTGATTCCTCCTTTATTATTTATAACAAATTATAGCAAAAAGAAAAGGGATATGTCCACCCCTTTTTCAATTATTTGCTATTTGTTACCATAACCATTTTTATGCCTTTAACGATGAAATTATTTATTTTCACTGCCCGGAAATTCGACAAAATTTTCTGGATTAACTGGCTTACCATTTTTGTATGCCATCAAGCGCACGTGTGGTGTTTCAAACACTTCATAGTTTGCCGTATTGCCAACTGTACCAATTTGGTCGCCACTTTTAACTTTATCACCTACTGCCACCGTAATCGCATCTAAACTGCTATACACCGTTTCAACACCATCTTTGTGTTTAATACGTACCAGTTTTCCCGTACTGGCATCACCACTTTCGACCACTGAAGTTACTTCACCATCATAGCAAGCGACAACTTTAGTCCCAGCATTAGCCCCTAATGTGTACCCTAAATCAAACTCGTACCACTTAGTCGTATTATTATATTGTGGCATTTCAAAATCAGCGGCTTTTAACACAGTTGCGGTGGCTACCTCAACTGGCATTACCCAAGTCGCAGTAATCACCGGATTATTCGGTCCATTAACCACTTTTCCAGTATTTTGTTGTACCGCCCCGCCGTTATCGTGTTTCACAAAACTCATTGCAATAAAAGTTGTTGTCAAACCCAACATCAAGACAACCAACAAAGTGCTAATTGCCACAGCGTTACGGCGTGCTTTTTCCATTTGTGTTGCAGTGCGAATGTCCATCTCTTTTCCCTCCTTGCTCTAGATTTTTGACACCCGCCCTAGATTTTATACATTAATCTTTTACCTTTCAATAAATGTGGCACAATCGGCTTGGTTAGTTTCTTCATTATCAACTACTGCAATTCCATTGGCCGCACAGCGACAATCGTGATTATATAAACACGAACCTACCACACAACTTAACGGTACATTGTTAGGTTTAGTTGGTGCTAATTCGGTTGCCAGTTCTACCGCCATTTTAGTTTTATCTTTTTGATAGGTTTCGCAAACCGCCCCACGACAGACTTTTACCTCACGGGCGTGACACGCGCCTGCGTGATTAAATTTACAACTAATTTTTCGACAGCGAATATTCATTATACATTTATTATTTCTTATATTAAAATAAAGTATGCAAATTTATTTATTAAAAGATTTAAAGGGACACGGCAAGGCGGGAGAAATCGTTAATTTAAACGATGGTTATGCAAAAAATTTTGTTTTGAAAAACAAAATTGGCAAACCCGTCGATAATGCCGTATTAAGTGAAATGAAAGCTAAAGCTGAGAGTCAAGCATTCAAATCACAGACCGAAATTGCGGCGATTAAAGCTCAAATTGCACAATTAAAACAAACGCCAATTACGTTACACTGTAAAGTTGGAGCCAATCAAAAACTCTTTGGTAGTATTACTGCTACCGAAATCAGTTCCGCTTTAGCTGAAAAAGGCATTACCATCGACAAACACTTAATTGTAATTGCCGAACCAATCAAGACCACTGGAACATATAATGTAACTGTTAAATATAATCATCAATTAACGGGTACAATCACCGTCAATGTGGAGGAAATCAATGCAAAATGACAACATTTTTGTTTTGGTACTATCATTAGAGCAATACCAAAACTCTTCCCTGTTGTCGCAGTCAATCTGCGGACGTAATCTTACCGAATGGGTAGCTACCGCTACCGCACCGTTTAAAACTAAAACGGTTGTGGTTTCACCAGAAGATGACATCATTACCATTTTTAAAAATAATCTTACCAGTGCTACTTTTACGGTGATTACTTACGTTGATATGCCACTGTTAACTTCACAAGACATTCTTGATGCAGTCGATTATTGTTTTCATAAAAATGCTCCAGCAGTAAAACTACCACGCGGTTGGGTTTTTAATACTGAATTAGTCGCACAAAGTGAAACCTTCCCCGTAACCGAATTTACCGCAGCTGACCAAAACGCTTACCAAGTAGCTTTTAACAACGTACAAATCGCAAAAATTCGTACCGCAATGCAAGCACGCATTAATCAACAACACTTAAAAAATGGTGTAATTCTCACTGATCCCAGTCACACCTACATTGATGCTGATGTCAAAATCGACAAAGACGTTACCATTGAACCTAACGTTCACCTTTGCGGACAGACCGCAATTCATAGTGGTACAGTTATTCTTGACGGCAGTCATATCACTGATTCTGTAATTGGTCAAAATTGCCAAATCGGACCATATGCTCACCTTCGTCCTCACAGTAGTATTGGCAATAACTGCAAAATTGGTAATTATGTCGAAGTGAAACGTTCGCAGATTGGCGACAACACTAAAGTTGCCCATATGACTTATGTTGGTGACAGTACCATTGGTAAAAATTGTAACATCGGCTGTGGCGTAATTTTCTGTAACTACAATGGTAAAACTAAAAGTAACTGTCTCGTTGGTGATAATACCTTTATTGGCAGCAATACTTGCTTAATTGCTCCCGTACAAATTGGCAACCGTGCTTACATCGCCGCCGGTTCAGTAATTACCGACGAAGTTCCTAATGATGCCTTAGGCATTTCTCGTGCCCGTCAAGCCATCAAAGAACATTATGCGAATGAATAATTTTTCGCAAACGGTTTACTACACCACTCTTGGTAATATGTAAAAGACGGGCCAACTCTTCGTAAGTCGCATCAGGATTTTCCACCCGTGCCACTGCGGTTTCTTGTAATTTAGGACTGAGATTACGAATCAAACCATCAGCAGTCATCTTTTGGATTAAGGCAATTTGATAACTAGCGGCTTTAACTTGCTTAGCAATGTTTCCCGCATCACAATTTGCCGCGCGGTTAGCATTATTGCGAATAATTCCCATAATAATTTTATCGCACTTAGTTAGATTGGGATTTGCCATTTTCCACCTTAACAATTTGGTCTAACAAGCGTGCTTTCGGACGTTCAAATGGTTTGTCTAAATTTAAAATACAACTGGGATCATATTCACATAATTTTAAGAAATCACCAACACGATCCATTCGACCCACATTTTCCGCTTTGTGTGCATCACTGCTAATCACAAATTTAACTCCCATTGCCGCCATTCGTTCAAAATCAACCGGACGAAAACTAATTTTTTTATTGTTTAATTCCATCGCCGTACCACGTGCAACACACGCCTTGGCGACTTCAATCACATTAACACGGAAATAACGACTTGGATGTGACAAAATATCAATGTTGTTTTTTTCAATCACATTAATTACTGCTTTTGTATTTTTGCGCACCAACCGTTTTGGTGTCCAATTAATTCCGATTCTGCGCATTACAAACCAAAACATATTAGGTAAATAGTAAGTAAAGAATTGCCAGAATTTTTTCGGTTGTACCGAAACGTGAATACCGCATACTAAATAATCGTAGAGTTTACGTTCATCATTGGCGACATCAATATCACCATCAACTCCAACCACATTGCATTCAATACCATAAAAAGTTTTAATACCGTGGTTTTTACCAGAACGTAAAACTTGGGCTTTTGCCATTAACGCATTTTCTAAACGTTTTTTCTTACTACGCGGACGATAATGTGCGTGGTCAGTAATCCCAATTTCTGATAGGCCACGCTGTTTCGCCGCTGCGATATTTTCATCAATTGTATTAATGCCATCACTTTCAATGGTATGCGTGTGGTAATCGCCATAAACTTTCATCGCTCAATTATAACAAACCACTGACGGACGGTCAAACACTAACAAACTAACCACGCACGGCATACAATGTCGTATGTGTGGAATCAATGGATTTATTAATTTTAAATATCCTAAAAAACAAGCTAAAACTATTTTAGCCCAAATGAACCAAACGCTTGCCCACCGCGGCTCAGACGACAATGGTATTTATACACACTGTCAGTGCTATCTTGGTCAACAACGTTTAAGTATTATCGACTTAAAAAATGGACACCAACCAATGAGTTACACTTATCACGGTCATACTTACACCATTGTGTATAACGGAGAACTATACAACAGTGCAACATTACGCCAAAGATTAAAACAACATCACATTCGTTTACATACCACTTGTGATACCGAAATCATTTTGAAACTATTTGCGGTTGAAGGTCCGGAAGCGCTACGACTTTTTAACGGAATTTTTGCGTTTGCCATTTACGAAACCCCCACTAACCGTTTATTTTTGGCACGTGACCCATTAGGAGTTAAACCATTATTTTACAGCCAACAAAATAAAGCCCTGGCTTTTGCTTCCGAAATTAAAGCCCTTTTTTGTCACCCTAGAATTACGCCACACGTTAATCTTGGTGGGTTGCGTGAACTATTCGGTATCGGTCCTGCCCGTACCCCCGGTAAAACTGTTTATACTAAGATTAATGAAATTAAACCTGGAGAATATGCTTGGTGGCAAGATGGTAAACTATTTACCAAAACCTATTTTAAATTAACCAGTCGCCCCCACACTGATGATACTGCCACCACCATTCAAACCATTCAAACAATGTTACAACGAATTGTTCCACAACAATTAGTTAGTGACGTCCAAATTGGCTTAATGCTCAGCGGTGGCCTGGATTCCAGTGCTGTTACCGCTTTGGCAGCACGTACCGGTCAAAAACTCAAAACTTTTTCGGTTGATTATGACGGTAATGCTGACAATTTTCAACCCACTGACTTTTCGCCCAGTCGTGATAACTACTACATTGATTTAATGGTCAAACAATATCGAACTGACCACAGTTATAAAATTTTACAATCGGCTGACCTTTGTGCCACTTTACGGGAAGCCTTAATTGCTCGCGATTATCCCGCAATGGCCGACATTGATAGTTCACTACTGTTATTCTGTCGGGCTTTAAAACAAGATATTACGGTTTGTCTCAGTGGTGAATTTGCCGACGAAATCTTTTGTGGCTATCCTTGGTTTTACCGTAATGATACCGCCAACGCTACCACGTTTCCGTGGGCAATTGATTTATCAATGCGCGAAAACACCATTGCTCGACCTTTACGCACTAAATTGAATATTCAAGATTTTGTGAATAAAACTTACAATAAAGCCGTTGCTGAAGTGCCACTTTCTCCCACTGACAGTCCCGCAGATCGCCAAATGAAAATTTACAGTTATTTAACCATACGCTGGTTTGGTTTGAATTTATTAGAACGCGCGGATCGAATGGCAATGCGTTGCGGTCTAGAAGTTCGTGTGCCATTTACCGACATAAATTTAGTACAATACGTTTACAACATTCCGTGGACAATGAAAAATTACGGCAACCAAGAAAAAGGCATTTTACGGGCTGCACTAAAAGACATTTTACCAGCTCCCATCCTAACACGCAAAAAATGTCCATATCCTAAAACTGTTGACCCGGTCTACACAGCTTTAATTGAACTACAAATACAAAAGTTAATTGCTGATACTAACCACCCCGTTTGGCAAATTGTTGAACGTGACTTTATCATCAAAGTGTTAGCAAACCATCGACCAGAACAAACACGACCTTGGTTCGGCCAATTAATGCAACGCCCACAATATTTGGCATTTATTTACCAAATTGCAATGTGGCTGGATGAATATAAAGTAATTTTGGATTTAGCTAAATAATGGTTCGTAAATGATATGTTTGTGATTTAGCTAAATTCCTAAAACCATTTTTTTCATATAACGATGTATCCAAATAAATTGATGCATACGTACGGTTAACCGTTGGTGCCACTGCGGCTACTTGTTCCTTAGTTAAAGTTTTCCCAGCAAAATTGACAAAATCTAATGTCCGCCAAATGTGCCAATCCACGCAATCTGTCACTGGGTCAATATCATTTTTAGGATTTTCGTTAGTCACACCCCAAGTAAAACCGCCTAAATATCCTACACCAATTGATGCGTTACTATCAAAGATACTATGTCCATAAGTTAGTTGTTGATCGGTTTGTACTCCAAATAAACTACATACCGTTGGATATAAATCCATTGTTGATGTAAAACGACGTAAAGTCACACCGTGACGTGTACGCGATGCTGGATCACTAATCGCAATGTTATTTACCACATTTTCAGCTTGTGTCATAGTGCTTCCATCAATTTTTGCTTTTGGGTTATAAACAATTAATGGACAACGATTACCCAATAACTCACGTGGATTGTCATTTTCAGGTTTTAACGCAAATGGGTTAACATAATAATAATGGTCACCAAACATCACAAAAGCCGTTGTCTCAATCAACAAACGTCCATCTTTACCGGTCGTCGTTTTTAAACGTTCTAATAAAGCACCAAAACCTTGGTCAAAGTTGTATGTCCCCGCCAAATAATTTTTTGCAGTCAAAATTTGTCGCGGTGTACCTGTCGTTAAAATTGGATACAATTGAGTCAATTGCTCCCAATTAGTTGGTTCTTCCAAATAATCAAAAATTTCCGGATAATAGTCACGTAAATTAAACCAAGATGCATTCAGCGAGTGTGTTGATACACTCACAATGTAACTGTAAAAATTTTGATCAGCCGGAGCAATCTTTTCTAAATTTTGTTCAAACAAATCCTTATCCGAGTTTAAGCCACAATGTGCGGTTTGGCGTTTTGTTTCATAATCATTAAAATCAGTGAAACTATCAAATCCCCAACGTTTCGTAAAAATTTCTTCTCGGTTATAACTGCGACCGTCAAAATCGTGGAAAGCATTGGCCGTATAACCCTCACTACGTTTAAAAATATTAGCTAACGAATGCGGGACTTCTACATTACCATAATTGTTCCACAATTCTTTACCAGAAACGTGCATTCCGGTCTGTCCAATGTGATCAGTAAAACACGTTCTTTCAATACTGTAATAACCATCAACCTCATAACAACTTTCTTTCATAAAATTATATAAGTTTGGCATCGTAACTGGGTTAATCGCCGCTCTTTCAAAAGTTTCCATTAACACCATAATCAAGTTATACCCTTCACCCAAGGTTTCGTTGGTCGGCAACGCAAAATCATTAGCCTGAAAGTCTTTAATCTGTAAATCCATTACATCGGACATTTTTGCTTTGGCCCCAATTAATTTCAAAAAGTTATCCAAATAATAACTGTAACTGCCAAAAGTACGTAAACTAGAAACACGATTATTAAACGTATCGTAAACAAATTTAGGATTACTTAAATTAGCAACATAAGCATCGGTTCCTTTTTGATAATTTGGCAAACTGGAATACGCAACTGTATAACTAAAGAAACTTACGAACGCTAATAAACCGCACAAAATAATTTGCCAACGATGTTGCTGTTTAATTTTTGGCATACGACAAAACCACATAATTAAAACCACGGCAACAATATAAATAATAATCAAAGCAATAATTGGCACTAAAAACCAATAACCTAATTCAATTGCTCCAGCGTTGCCAAATGCCATTCCTAAGGTTTTTAGGGTTTCCAACGAAAAAATTTCCATACAGGTATCGTTCGCAATCACATTAGAAATTGTGGTAGTTAATTGCCAACCTAACAATAACGAACAAATTACCGTTTGCAACCATTTTTGACGTAACAAAGCCACGACAGCTGCTAAAATTAAAACAATTGCTAAACTAAAAATATAACCACTAGGAAAGCTTAAACGCATTAAAGCAAACATCATTACTTCCAAAATTACCGAAGTAACCACGAACAATGCGGGTATATACAGGTAACTAATCCGTTGATAAAATGGGACACGCAATGAATCGTGTAAATTGATTTTCATCAAATTTAGTATAGCCGTTTCATTTAATTTTTGTCAACGCCACTCAAATTTAATTTTTGAGATTTTATTTTTTATCATCATAACCATTAGGGTTTTTGCTGTAAAATTGCCACAAATCACGTGCCATTGCGTCTAAGCCATATTGTGCGTGCCAACCCAATTCTCGTTCAGCCAAACTAGGATCGGCATAACAAGCTGCAATATCTCCAGCACGACGTGGTTTGATTTGATAAGGGATTTCCCGTCCGGCTGCCTTTTCAAAAGCGTGCAAAACATCTAACACACTGTAACCTTGACCCGTACCCAAGTTAAAGGTATGTACACCAGTAGTTTTAATTTTTGCAATAGCTTGTAAATGTCCGTCGGCTAAATCGCAAACGTGAATGTAATCACGCACACCGGTTCCATCTGGTGTCGCATAATCATTACCAAAGACTTGTAAATAAGGCAATTTTCCTGTCAACACTTGAGCAATGTATGGAGTTAAATTGTTAGGAATTCCTTGTGGATTTTCTCCAATCAAACCAGATGGATGCGCGCCAACTGGATTGAAGTAACGTAAAATTACCGCCGTCCAAGTTTTATCAGCAGCACAAATATCACGCAAAATATTTTCAATCATTAATTTAGTTGCTCCGTACGGATTAGTTGTGTGCAATGAACAATCTTCCGTTAAAGGTAAACGTTCAGGGTCGCCATACACTGTCGCGCTGGATGAAAAAACAATTTTCTTACAGCCGTATTTTTCCATTACCGCCAACAATGATAAAGTGGCATTCAAATTATTTTCGTAATAACGCAATGGTTGCGCCACGCTTTCACCAACCGCCTTCAAAGCCGCAAAGTGAATAACCCAATCAATTTTATGTTTATCAAAAATTTCTGCTAATTGTGAACGGTTGCGTAAATCAGCCCGGTACCACGGAAAAGTTTTTCCCGTAATTTGGGTTACCCGTTCCAAACTAACTGGTGAACTATTCACAAAGTTGTCCACCACTACAATGTCATAGCCGTGTTCCAACAATGTAACACAAGTATGACTACCGATGTAACCAGCTCCACCCGTTACCAATACTGTTCCTAATTTTTTTTGTGTATTTTTTGCCGCTTGATTTTTTGCATTTTTCATTACCAATATTTTAACCATCCCCACACACCTTGGCAAATCAAATTCACAACATTACATAATTAACAATATTTTTTAGTGCGCACCATCATCAATTGAGGCCGTACAATTACCCTTCCAGTCTGGACTCCAACCCGCTGTACCACCTAGAATCATAATTCTAGTCAAATTTGAACAATTCTCAAACACCTTACTGCCCATTGTGGTTACAGTAGCTGGAATCGTAATTGTCGTTAAATTAGTACAACCTCTAAATGCAGCATCACCAATATAACTAATATTATTACCAATTGTAATGGAAACCAAATCTGTACAATTCTCAAAAGCGATTGACGGAATTGCCCAGAAATCACTTGGCACTGTAATTGAATACTTCGCAGGACAACCATTTCCTTTCCAACTTTCATTCCAACCGTATTTATTCTTTGTTGCCGCATAATAATTTATCATCGTTAAATCAGAACAATTATAGAAAACGTTTTCTCCCATCGTAGTTACACTCGACGGAATTGTCATCTCGGTTAATCCCGTACAACCAGCAAAAGCATAACTACCAATTGATTGAAGCCCCTCTGACAAGGTAACAGTTGTTATTCCTGTGCAATCACCAAATGCCTGGACATCAATCATTTTAACACTGCCAGGAATTGTGATTGAAGTCAAACCTGTACAATTTGCGAAAGCACAAATTTCAATTTTGGTTACACCATTTGGAATGGTAATTGATGTTAAACCAGAACAACCAAGGAACGCATATCTGCCAATCGTTTTGACTGAACTGGGGATAGTTGTTGCTTTACAACCCGCAATTAATGTATAGTTTTCACTATCAGAAACATCCATAATACCTTTAAAGACACTACCGGTACCACTATCATAACTTGTGTATTTCGTGTTACCCGAATTAACTGACAGTGAATTCAATGCCGTACAGTTACCGAAAGCATTAGTACCAATACTGGTAACACTGGCTGGAATAATAATTGATTTTAATGCCGTACAGTTTAAAAATGCACTTTCGCCAATTACCTGTACTCCCTCGGTAATGTTTACCGTAATCAAATTTGAACAATAAGCGAATGCCCATCTGCCCATACTGGTAATTGAATTTGGAATGGTAATGGTAGTTAAGCTTGAACAAGTATTAAATGCTGATTCGCCAATGTGCGTAATCGTATTCGGAATGGTAACCGCTGTAATACTGCTCTTATTTTCAAAGGCTCGATTATCAATAAAGGTAACCGGTGAATTTAAATATTCTCTCGGAATTGAAACTTCAGTTAAATCACCTTTGTAACGCTTAATACCATAATGATTATTCTCATCTAAATCTGTATATTCAAATTGACCATACGCCCATTCAACTTTGGCTCCACAATAGTTCAAGCAATTAGTTTGCCAATTACTTGGTTTTGCCGCTGCCTCACAATTAATCTTGGTTAAATTCAAAGCATAAGCAAACACGTTAATTCCCATCGCGGTAACACTGGCCGGGATAGTAACCGTTTGTAAACCGGTTTGGATAAAAGCACCTTGTCCAATCGTCGTAACGCTGTTAGGAATTTCAATCGCTGTTAATGCAAAACAATAACTAAAAGCATAATCACTAATGGTAGTAACTCCGTTTGGAATAACAACCGTTTTCAAAACAGAACAACCATTGAATGTTTCTTGACTAATACTTGTTACCCCACTCGGAATCGTAAAACTGGTTAGAGCCTGACAATTTTTAAATGCTGATGCACTAATCACAGTAACACGTCCTAAATTAGTAATTTGATTCAAATTAGTACAACCCTCAAATGCACTGGTACCAATTGATTTCACTGTTGTTGGAATACCAACTGATTTCAAATCTGTACAATCTTTAAAAGCATTATTAGCAATACTAGTGGTACCACTGGGAACAGTAACGGCAATTGCGGCATTACAACTACTCTTCCAATTATCATCCCAACCACTTGGCTTCTTTGTGCTAGATGTATAATAAATTGTTGCCAAATCGGCACAATCGGTAAATACACCCTCACCCATTGCAGTAACACTACTTGGAATTGTAATTGCGGTTAATCCTGAATCTGTAAAGCTATAACTACCAATACTGGTAACTGTACTTGGAATTGTGTATGCCGTTAACGCAGTACAACCCCCAAAAGCCATCTCATAAATCTGTGTTATTGTTCCCTGACAGGTAACAGTTTTTAATTGTGTACAACCATAAAACAGACCATTCACTAAATATGTAAAACTACTTGGTAATGTAATTGAAGTCAGACTGGTGCAACCACTAAAAACAAAACTGCCCGTACTGGTAACACTAGCCGGAATGCTAACACTGGTTAATGCTTTACAGCCATCAAAAGCCGAATTGCCAATATGTAGTACACCACTTTCAATTGTAACAGTTTTTAAAGCGGTACAATCCTCAAAGGAATGATCACCAAAGAAAGTGGATACCGAACCCGGAATGGTTACTGAGGTTAAACCACTATTTTTAAATGCATAATGCCCAATTGAGGCAATACTGTTTGGAATCGTAATTGAAGTTAACTGACAGTTTTCAAATGCTTTTTCAGCAATGACAGTGATTGCTTTACCACTGCGCGTTTGTGGAATACTTACGCTAGTTGCATTACCGATGTAAGCTAATAACTTGTATCGATTTGAATCTAACTGATAGACAAAATTACCATCAATTTCTACCGTACCAAATACCACCTTGGCTTGACAACCACTTAACCATCCAGCGGTCCAATTGGACGGTTCAGACGTCGCTAAACCGTGAACCAATTTCAAGTTTGCACAACTATAAAACACATATTTACCCATATCAGTTACTGAACTGGGAATTTCCATTGTAGTTAAACCGGTACAACCCAAGAAAGCTTTTTGACCAATCGTGGTAATTTTGCTTGGAATAGTTACCGCAGTTAATTGAGTGCAATTTTTAAATGCTTCTGTCCCAATGTAAGTAACTGGATAACCTAAGTGTGATTGAGGTAAAACAATTTCCTTCAAATTTCCTGTATAACCAGTAATGCCAAAGTGTCCATTACTATCTGTATTTTCTGGGAACGTAAACAAACCATAACCCCATTCGGTGTAATTAGTACCACCATTATTCCAACCACTCTTCCAACTACTTTTCCAATTGCTCGGTTGTTCCATCGCTTCACAATTAACAGCTTGCAATTTTGAACAACCATTGAAAACATAATTATTCATTTCGGTTACACTGCTCGGAATAACAATTGAAGTTAATCCTGTGAAAGCAAACGCTCCAGAACCTATTTTGGTAACGCTACTAGGAATTGTAATAGCAGTTAAACTACCGCAATAATAGAAAGCATAATCACCAATATTTTTAATATAATTGGGAATTGTCGTAGTTTGGCAACCATACAACAGCGTATTACCATTAATAATAGCATTAACTTCGTTACCTTCTTGATCGCGACTGGTATATTTACCGTTACGTGCATCAACTTTAATCGACGTTAATTTAGCACAATTTTTCAAGGCCAAACTGCCAATCTCGCTGATACTGCGCGGCACAGAAATTGAAGTCAAATTTGCACAACTTTCAAACGCCGAATTACCAATTCCCATTATACTGTCTGGAATCGTAATTGATGTTGCTGTACAATTTTTCAAAGCTTCATCTGCGATAGCAACTACTGGAACCCCATTATATGATTTTGGCAAAACCACAGTTTCAGCATCACCAGTGTAACTGGTAATTTTATACGACTGTCCTGTGATAACATTGTCATAAGTGAACTTATCACTCCACTCAGCTTTTAAAGTATAATCACCAGTAATTGGCATCGAAAAATCAAACAATTGACCATCTTCGGTATACCAGCCAATAAAACCAAAGTTTAAACGTTTAACCACTGGTTCACTAGTTAAGTCATAGTAAGGAACTGTTCTGGCTTCAACTGTTGTTCCGCCATTTGGTAAAAATTTTAACAAACAATTTCTTTCCTGCCATTTTGCATACAAAATTAAATTGCGTGTTACAGGTGTACTATAATCAAATTTTTTGGTTAATGCTTGATCTAAATACCATCCCTGAAATTCATAACCAACATAGATGGGCGTCTGTTCTTCAACTCGGCTATAATAACTAACTTTTTGATCTTCAATTTCACTGCCACCTGACGTAACAAATTTAACCGTATATTCGGATGCTTTAAAACCACAAGCCGTTGGCAAAATTGACACCACAACCAAAACTAAAATTAAACCTAATAATCGCAAGACTTTTTTCATCAACGCCCCCTTTAGTTTTTACCAACCCCCAAAAACTATTTACAGTTTAAGCGTTGCAAATACAAAAAGTCAAGCACTGCCAAAAACTTATCCAATGATTTTTTAATTACGCGGCTTTCACTAATTTGATTTGTGCGGTAGCATTACCATTCGCATCTTGAGTTATATTAACTACTTCAAAGCTCCAACCCAAGTCATTACCGTTATCTAATTTACCATCGGCATTGTAAAATTGCGAACGGTAAGTGTTCATATCAAATGTGTCACCTGCCACAAATAAATTATTCTGACTTAAAGTATCAGTGGCGCGATAAGCACAATCTGGATTATTACGAATAAAATGCAATAAATCATAATTGGTTTCCGCGCTGTTATTGGAGTAGGCGTGTTCTTTGGTTGCAGAATTAATAGTGGCATTAACGTGCCAAACACGAATTCCAACGCAATCCGCGTAACCAGTTTTAATTGCATCATAAGCATTTAAGCCCGTAGGCGTATACAATTCCAACAAGATGTATTCATCAAAAATTTGTTTTGTTGCATTCCAATTTGATGTTAACAAAATCACATCACCGCTGGCTTGGAAATCGTTAATGGTAACGTTAATTTCATTAACCAACGTTGTATCACTACTATCAAAAACATAAGGTTTGGCCCAACCAAGTGCCATCATATTGTAAGGGTCGTGTCCACCATTATCATTGGATTGCATTGTAAAGCTAGTCGGAACCGTCGCTAACTTATTAGTATCATACACATCGTACAAGCCT
>JAEEMI010000016.1 GCA_016283155.1 Clostridia bacterium | reverse complement strand
GTTTAGCTGAGTGATACTAATAGGTCGAGGGCTTGTTCTTTTGGAGCAAGCGTTTACAGAACGTTTTGCCTTACAATTTGCAGTGAATGCGTGTCAAGTTCACGTCCATTACTTGCGTTTATTGCTATGGGGTAACACCTGTTCCCATTCCGAACACAGCAGTTAAGACCATAAACGCCGAAACTATCTGGCTGGAGACGGCCCGACAATCTAGGTAAACGCAAGTTCCATTAAAAACCCGCTCAATTTGAGCGGTTTTTTTTTGTGTCAATTTGTGTATTATGATAAACTTTTAATAGTTTAAAAGGAGAAACTAAGATGGATAGTAAAGAAATAAATTCAAATAATAGTGTTAAAATATATCATATGATGGGTGTTGTAGCCGTGGCGGGAAAACCAAATTTTGGTGCTAATAATGAAAATTGGATTAATTTTCAATTGATTTGTAATACAAAAGAACAAACCGAAGCTGTTAATCAAGAATATAATGGCTATCAAAGAAATCTGAAAGTATGGAAAAATGAAGATGGCAATGTGAAATGCCTTGATGTTAGATTTAGTGCAGATTGTGTTAGTTCTTTGATTCATAGTTTTGTTAGAAATGGAATGATAGTTGTTATGGGCAATAATGTTTTTAAAGATAAAATGGATATGAATTCTGAAAAAGATATTGCCAATTTTGTGCGTGAGGAAACACTTTTAAGTGAATTGTATAAACCAAAGGATCTTGATTTGGGACGAATTATGTGATATCAATTATTATTGATGATTAAAACCCGTGCGAAATGTGCGGTTTTTTTGTTGTCTAAAGATAAATTTATTGAAAATTTTGAAAAAGTACTTAATTTTTTATTTTTAATATGTTATTATTGAAATAATATAATAAGGAGTAAACTATGAAGAAAGAGGAAAAAATTGATTTAACTGAGTATCTGTATAAGGATTACGATGAAAGATACATATATGCTGGTTCATTTGATCATGGTGAGGGAACTGATGAAAGTGTATACCATGATGAAAATTTTTTAAATAAATGGCTTTATCGATATCGTTTTGATGTTAAGAAAATGCTTGCTCCAAATTCTCAGGTAAGAAGAACTTTGAAAGTTCCAGGGCTGAATGATGATCGCAGTGTAAAGTTTGAACTAGGTTATTATCCTAGCAAGAGTGTACCTGCACCTAGTAAAATTAAGCGCACTGGTAAGATATACCAAGGTCTTAATAAAGGTATTGAATATATTGATAACGACGGAAATCGTTATGTAAAAGTGAAGGAATCACGTGTCTTTGCTCATAGACGCTGGTTTTTTGGTCATCGCGATGGTTATAATTTTCATTCACGTGAAAAAGTTTGTGGCAATAGTTTTCAACCAGAGAAGAAGAATCTTGTTTTTAAGAAAAAATGGTTTGCTAAAACAGAATGGTATTTAGTTGAACCACTGAAATGGAGTGTTGATACTATAGAATGGGATAATCATTTACCTAAGAAGTATAATCATAAGTCGGAGGATATATTGCGTGATAGTCCAAGACAAGCGGACCGACTCTCAATAACTTGTTATCCCCGTGTTCCTGTTACACCAATTTATCCAGACAGAAAAGCTTTTTATGAAGATGCTTTGATTGTTCCGGCAAGTTTAGTAAAACAAAATCAACAAACAAAAAAAGCGAAAACTGTAATTAGCCAGACGAAAACTGTATTAAAACCTGAATTAAAACAGGAAAAACAATCGGTACTTAATACAGATAAAGTGGTTGATAAGGAATATGAACATCCATTTGGATATACCGAGCAAATAGATGGCCCCGAAATGGGAATGTAATTATCAATAAAATTTACAGGACCCGTTCGTTTTGAGCGGGTTTTTTATTGATTTGAGTATTGAATATTGTTTTTATTTGTGTTAGACTGGTAAAATAAAAGGAGTAAATATGAAAAAAAGTAAATTAGTAATTGAGCAAGAGGCGCACTTAAAGAATCAAAAGCCTTTATCTGGTGTAAAAGCGGAAATGGTTCGTGCTTTTATTAAAGAAGGTTATAAAGAGGATGACGCATATGTAGCATCGTGTGGTGGTGTTTTATTGGAGTTTGATTATAAAAATCAACAACAAATTGATAAGATGAAAGAATTATATGGTGACCCAACACAAAAGAAACACTATGTTAAGGAAAGTAATTGTGTTGAAGATGTTGATGTTTGTGGTATTTCACAAGATGGTTCAAAAGTCGATTTTATGGGAATTTCATTCGTTGATGATGTTATTTTAGATGCTGTGTTACAAAAATTAGTTGAAAAAGATGGAATTGATTTAACGGTTGGTCAAGTGAAGGTTAAAGATGTGTATGATAAAGAAATACGCAAAAATGTTCACGAAGAGATAAAGAAATTGATTTTTATTGATGAAATGCTTTATGGCAAGGATGGCGGATTAACTCAATAATTGTTATTTAAAAAAAATATCCGTCCGTAAAGTCAACGCATTTTGAAACTAGCGGAAAGTGCGTGCGCTTGTTTACAAGCACGCACTTTTTTGTGCTTGGCTTTGGCGGAGCGAAGCGACGCCACTTGTATATAGACAAGCACGTGTTTAAATGCCCCAAAAAAGATACACGCATAATGAGCCATCATGCGAAATTAACATTGTTAACATTTTTTATCGCTCAAAAATTATTGGTAATTTTTCAAGATATCACAAACCCAATCTTTGTAACTCTTTTCATGTTCACAAAACTCGTCTGAATAAAAAAGTTTAACAAAGTTAGCATAATTTAACCATTTAACTTGTTCAACCTCATCTTTTTGTAATGTCATATCTTTAATCTTTATGTTTGTTTTAAGAAGATAAACTTGAGCAAGTTCCCAACCGCGTTGATTAACAATTTCTTTTAGAAATATAAAATCTTTTGGACTACATTTAATTCCTAATTCTTCTTCTGTTTCTCTAACACATCCTTGGATAGGAGCTTCGCCAGAAACAACATGTCCAGCTGATGGTGTATCCCACTTACCAGGACTTATTTTTTTTGTTAACGCGCGTTTTTGAACAAGAATTTCTCCTTTGTTATTAATAATCCATATCCATACAGGCTTATGATAAACTCCAGGGGTTTTACTATGACAAAAACTTTTAGTTTTTATTCCAAGAAAGTTACCATTGATATCAAAAGTGTCTAATAACTCTTCCATATTTTACCCCTTGCGTATACTTTAACATATCCACAAATAAAATGAAACTAATTGAATATTACATTGCTGTAATCTTTGTTCAAAAAAACAACTCGCATTTTGAGTTCTTATTCCGCTAGTTTCAAAATGTTGCAACTTTGACGTGCGTTTTTGTTTGTGAATTTGAAATTTGGCAATAATTACCTTATTAAAAGGGGTAATGATGAAATTGAAAGATAGCCAAACATACGAAAATTTAGCGAAAGCATATGCATCCGAGTGTCAGGCACGTACGCGGTATGAGTTTATTGAATATGGAGCGCGGTATAATGAATATAAAAACATCGCGGATGTAGTAGACGAGATTGTGTATCAAGAATTTAACCACGCACGGATGTTATATACATTCATTCAGCAGGGTGAAGATAAACAAATTGACAACATTAGTTTTAGTGGGGGATTTCCTTTCCGTGAAAAGTGGGATTTGATGGATAATTTGCGGTTGGCGGGGTTAGACGAAAAAGACGAAAGTGCGATGTATCTTGCATTTGCCGAAACTGCAGAAGAGGAGGGGTTTCCCGAAATTGCGGAATTGTTTATGCAAATCCGCCAGGTCGAAGAATACCACCGCACAATTTTTAACGAATTATACGAGCAGATGAAAAACAAAACGTTATACAAAAAAGAAAAGGCGGTGGAGTGGGTTTGTGCGGACTGTGGTTACAGTGTAGTTGGTACAGAACCCTGGGACGAGTGTCCATTATGTAAAGCTAAACGCGGCTCGGTAAAACTAATTTTACTTGCCAAAATGGCGAATTGTAAATACGCCGGTAAAGATAAAAAATAACATAAACCCAATTTTATGGAACCCGTCGAATACCGGCGGGTTTTTTACTGTAAAAATGTAAAATTTAATATTTATTTTTAAAAAAGTTGTTGTTTTTTTTTGTATATGATACGCTTAGAAAGTAGCGAAAAATGCTATAAAAAAGGAGAAAAAATGGAAGAAATAAACAAAAGTGGGGTTACACCTGGAATTAAGGCATTTGTTGAATATGGGGTATCGGTCCCTGAGTATCAATATTCATCAGCTGGTGTAAATATTAAATTTAATTACCAGAATAAAGAACAAATTTCTAAAATGGATGATTATTTTCAAACAGCTATTTATCCTGGTTGTCATATTTATCTTTCGGATGCAAATGGTAAAACTGGTGGTATTGTTGCCGGAGTTCAATCAGACAGAATCGCTGGAGTGGATTGTGGACAAAATCAAAATAATGTTGTGAACAAATATTTAAGCGAATTGTTTAACGCGAAACTTATTGATAGTGTAACCATTGATAATATTATTATTAACGGTAAATATGATGAAGTTGCACAAAAAGTTGTTGCCGCAAAAATTGCTGAAATGAAAATGTTATATGAGCAAGCGCAAAACCGAAATTTTGATGCCGGCCGTGAAATGTAATGATAAATAAAATTGATAAAACCCGCTACAATTGGCGGGTTTTTATTTTGTCTTTTTAACATAGTGTTCGGTGGCGACTTTATCTCCGCTGAAGAGAATGCGAGTAACGCGATTACCGTGGGCGGCGACAATTTCATCGGGCATAATGTCAATTTGTTCGGCAGTTAGATAAGTTTTATTTTGTTGGTCAATCACAATATTATCGGCGACAATGTATGGCTTACGGTCAAATTTAACCGTTAAATCGTGTAAATCTGTTTGGTCGATAATTTGGATTAAATAAGTGTTCGGTGCAATCTGGGTGGTATTGCTGACGTTATAATACGCGTTGTGGTTTGCGGTAGATACAATTAGGTCGTTGTCTTTGAACCAGTTGATTTGCAAAGCCTGTCCTGGTTTTAAATCAACCATATATTCGTGATTAATGGTAACTTTACCACGATGTTGTAAAATAAATTGCACACGTTCCATATTTAATGATATTCTTATATATATGAATTTAATCTCGGAAAAAGATGCTAGTTTATTGAATCCGCTGTATTTGGCTTTTGTCGGTGATGCAGTGTGGTCTTACAATATTCGTGCCGTCTTGTTATTAGAAAATGTTGCGAACTATAGCAAAGCAGGTGAAATGCATAATATCGCAACAACTTATGAATGTGCTAATTTTCAAAGTGAAATTTATCAGCAATTAGAACCAAATTTTACTCAGATTGAAAAAGACATTGTGAAACGTGCACGTAATGCTCATAACAACAACGTACCAAAGTCAGCAACTCTGGCCAATTACAAACGCGCAACAGCAATTGAAGCGTTGATTGGCTTTTGGCATTTAACCGGTAATTTGGGGAAAATTAATACCGCATTAAATATTGCACGAATGAAGGAGATTCAATACTAATGTTAATTGAAGGACGAAATAGTTTAAATCAAGCTTTGGATGGAAATGGTACGATTGATAAAATTTTAGTATCACAGACGATGCGTGACCAACATTTGTTTGAACGCATTAAAGCATCTGGAGTAACTTATCAATTAGTTGATAAAGCAACATTAGATAAAATTAGTAAATCTAAAAATCACCAAGGTGTAGTTGCATACGTGACCAATTATCAATACTTTGATTTGAAAGAAGTGATTGAAAATGCTTATGCACAGGGTAAACAACCTTTGATTTTGGTGTTAGATGGTATTGAAGATCCGCATAACTTGGGTAATATTATTCGGACGGCTGAGTGTATGGGGGTTGATGGAATTATTTTACCAAAGAACCGTAGTGTAACAGTAAACGATACTGCAATGCGTGTTAGTCAGGGGGCAGCGGCCAACGTGCAAATTTGTAAAGTGGTTAACATTAATCAAGAAATTCAACGTTTGAAGGATAAAGGATTTTGGATTTATGGTGTTGAATTAGGGGGAATGGAAATTTCTAAAGTGAATTTAAAGGGACCTGTTGCCTTAGTTATGGGAAGTGAAGGTAATGGAATTCACCAATTAACCCGAAAATTAGTTGATGGAATTGTAACCATTCAGATGCACGGTAAAGTTAACAGTTTGAATGTAGGTAGTGCAACAGCAATTGCTCTGTATGAAGTTAACCGACAAAGGGGCTTGTAATGAATTTTGAGTATGATGTTAAAGATGAACGACTGGTGCGTATGGTGGTTCGTTCGTTAATTCGTAAATATGGTATTTTCAGAATTGATGAAGAAGATTTATTCCAAGAAGGAGTAATTGGTTTAATTAAGGCTAAGATGACTTATCAAGAAAATGGTAAGGCCAAATTTGAAACTTATGCCAGTACGGTAATTCGTAATCACGTGTTAGATTATATTCGTCAAAATGAAGAATGGATTTCGGATGACGGGGTTGAAATTTGTTTAGCGCCAGATATCAATCCGAATCCTGTTTTATGGGAAATTTTAAATAAAGTTTTAAAAGAACATTGTGATCAGTTAGAACGTTCAATTTTTAATGCTTATTATAAGGGATATTCTTATCAGGAAATGTGTGAAATTTTTGAAATTAATAAGAAAAAAGTGGATAATACAATTCAAAAAATTTTAAAACTAGCTCGTTCAATCTATCAGAATTAACCTGATTGAAATCGTATAAAAAATGGGTTATAATATAGATTATGTTAGATGAGATTGAGATTACTGGGGCGCGTGAGAATAATTTAAAGAATATTAACGTTACTATCCCTCGGAACAAATTAGTTGTCTTTACAGGTGTATCGGGCAGTGGTAAAAGTAGTTTAGCATTCGGAACGTTGTATGCTGAAGGACAACGACGTTTTATGGAAAGTTTAAGTTCCTATGCTCGTATGTTTTTGGGACAAATGCATAAACCAGATGTAGATAAAATTACTGGACTTTCACCAGCAATTGCCATTGACCAAAAAACCACCAATAATAATCCACGTTCTACAGTTGGAACTGTTACGGAAATTTATGATTATTTGCGTTTGTTATATGCTCGTATTGGTATTCCACATTGTCCACACTGTGGTAAGATTGTTGAACGCCAAACAGTAGATCAAATCATCGATCAGATTTATCAACATTTTGCTGGACAACAAATTCACATTGAAGCACCGATTGTACGTGGTGCAAAAGGTAGCTTTGAAAAGAAGTTTGAAGAATTACGTAAGAGTGGCTATGTACGCATTAAAATCGACGGAAACCTATGGACATTAGATGAAGAAATTAAACTTGATAAAAACCTAAAACACAACATAAATGTCGTTATTGACCGTTTAAAGGCCTTAGATGATGAACGAACGCGTTTAGTTGATGGTATTGAGATTGCTTTAAAGTTAACAAATGGTTTAGTAACCATTGTTTGTGGTGATGCATCACGGACTTTTTCGGACAAGTTGGCTTGTGTCGATTGTGGTATTTCAATTCCTGAATTAGAGCCTCGTAGTTTTTCATTTAATAGCCCATTTGGTGCGTGTGAACATTGTAACGGATTGGGCTTTGTTGCACATATGGATCCAGAAAAAATTCGTCAATGTCAATTTGAATCAATTCGCTATATGACACCAGAAGAAGCAATGACACGGTATCGTGAGACAACCAGTGATTATGTACGCAATGCTTTGGGGAAAATGATCATCGAAGATGACTGTCCAGTTTGTCATCGTCAAAAATTGAAGCCTGAAGTTTTAGCAGTTACCGTAGGTGGTTATAACATCGCTGAGTTAACTGCATTACCAATTACAGCAATGATTCAAGTTGTTCGTCAACTAGAGTTAAGCGGAGCAGCTGCTGTTACTGCACAGCCAATCGTTAAAGAAATTTTGGCGCGTTGCCAATTCTTAGTTGATGTTGGGTTGCATTATTTAACATTAGCCCGCAGTGCTAGTTCGTTATCAGGTGGTGAAAGTCAAAGGATTCGTCTAGCAACGCAAATTGGTGCAGGTTTAGTTGGCGTGTTATATATTTTGGATGAGCCAAGTATTGGCTTACACCAAAGAGATAATCAAAAGTTGTTATCAGCATTAATGCATTTGCGCGATCAGGGAAATACTTTAGTAGTTGTGGAGCACGATGAAGAAACAATTCGAAGTGCAGATTTTATTGTTGATGTCGGACCACACGCAGGTGTTAATGGCGGCGAAATCGTAGTTGCAGGTCCAGTACAAGATGTAATTAATTGTCCACGTTCGGTAACAGGTCGTTTTTTATCGGGAGCTGAACAAATCGTTGTGCCTACTAAACGACGACCAATTACGGATAAAATGATTTGGGTGCGTAATGCCAAGACAAATAATTTGCAGAATATTGATGTGGCTTTCCCCGTGGGCGTTTTAACAGTAGTAACTGGTGTTTCCGGTAGTGGTAAGAGTAGTTTAGTGAATTATGAATTATATCAAGGCTTACAAAACGGCATTGGTAGGCCCTACATTGATAAAATCATTCGAATCGACCAAAGTCCAATCGGACGAACTCCACGTAGTAATCCAGCGACATATACGGGTTTGTGGACGTTAGTTCGTGAACTATTCGCGGCAACGAAAGATGCAAAAGAGCGCGGTTTTACACCAGGACGTTTCTCGTTTAATGTACCAGGTGGTCGTTGTGAAAACTGTGAGGGTGATGGTACGAAAAAAATTGAGATGCATTTTTTACCGGATATTTATGTTAAATGTGATGTTTGTGATGGTAAACGTTTTAATCGCGAAACATTGTCAATTTGTTATAAAGGAAAAAACATTTGGGATATCTTAGAAATGACAGTTGATGAAGCGTGTGAATTCTTTGCACATCAACCGAAGATTTTGAAACGCTTACAAACCCTACAGGACGTTGGTTTAGGCTATATTAAATTGGGACAACCAGCCACGGAGTTATCCGGTGGTGAAGCGCAACGTGTTAAATTAGCGACTGAATTAGCTCGTCCAATGACTGGACAAACAATTTATATTTTAGATGAACCGACAACTGGATTGTCAACGTATGATGTTAAAAATCTGATTGCAGTGTTAAATCGTTTGGTTGATGCGGGAAACACTATGGTTGTGATTGAACATAATCTTGATGTTATTAAGGTGGCGGATTATATCATTGATATGGGACCTGAAGGTGGCAATGGTGGAGGACAGGTAATTGCAACAGGAACGCCAGAAGCCGTTAGTCAAGTTCCACATAGTTTTACTGGTCAATTTTTAAAATCAATTTTGGCCGCAACTAAATAATATTTTCAAGACTTGTTCCCATATTATAGCTGTGAACCTTGCCAAGGTATGATAATTTATGTAGAGCAGACATTACTTCTTCTTTGTTACCAAATTCAATAAAGTTTTTTGCATAACTGATAGCATCACTAATTTGAAAAGTTTCAGTATGTTTGACTAAGTAACAAAGTACTTGTTCGTGTTTCAACCAGTATGCTTCAATATCGGCAATCAGCGCTTTATTCTCGTCGGTGTCGGCATTATCGTCACCACACGCTTCGACAGATATAATTAGTGCATTGACTTTAGTTTCGAGGTTTATAAAGGTTTGATTAACATAAGTTTGTTCCCAAATTACAGCAGCTGTAATAATTAACATAATTATAACCGTAACAATCCATCGTTTCATAGCGACACCTTTTTCCCTTCGCCTTTAGGTACTACAGATAATTTGCCACTACTTTCTAAAATGGCATAATCAATGTCTTTAATGTCAAAAACATCTTTGCTACGTAACAACTCCATTAGTTCATCTTTGCATATATCCAGTTCTTTTAATTTTTGATAGTCAATTCCGGTTGGTGAAATCACAATAACTGGTGAACCAGAGAGAATATTGCGGATGGTTTTGCTTTTGCATTGTAATTTGACAACAAAAAAATGGATGATATGGATAACTAATAAGGGGAGAATTCCATACCAAATAGGGATGGTTGGGTCAGACATCGGAATTGTGGCTAAATCAGCAATAATTAAAGTAATAACTAACTCGAATGGTTCCATTTCGCCAATCTGGCGTTTTCCCATTAAGCGCATTACGATAATCGTAATGACGTAAATGATAATTACCCGAATGACAATGGTCAGCATCGTATTAATTTATTGCCGCTTAATTGGGATTGTAAACAAATTAGTTGCCCAACACAAACCGAAGAAAGCCAATTCTACAATACCGCCGGATAGAATTAAATTAACGCTGTTTGGTAAAGTAGAATTAAGTTGAAAAGTAAAGTAACCTAAGATAAAAGCAGGAATACCAATTAATAAATAACTGATAATTGTTGGTAAGATTGTTCCAAAACCACGCCAGTTAGTTGCTTGTCGAACGGCAATTAAATTTAAGATTGTACTCACAGTCATTGATAAACCCATACCAAGTAATACAGCATCAGCACCAATTATTGCTGGCATAAACCAAACTATGGGTAATAGAAAGAGTGTGCCAATAGCATAATTACGGATGGTGATGTTTTCGCGATTCATTGCATTTAAAGTTGTATTGGTAATCTGCGAAAGTGACATTGGTAACATCACCCAAGCCGAGCGCGCAAGGTAAATTCCACTGTTTAAATCAGCATATAGAAAGCTACCAATTGGTTTGCCTAGAGCTAAATAGATTGGGATAAAGCAAAAGTTGATAAAGATAGTAAAACGCAACACAGTGCGAATTTGACGGCGTACTGCGGACCATTGTTGTTGATTGATTAGATTTGCCAATTCGGGAACCAAGGCTGTAGCTAGTGATGAAATCACCGTAGAAGGAACAGTCAGCAAGGGAAGTGTCATCCCGCTAATAATACCCAAGTGGGCTATGGCATTGCTATTGGTCCAACCAGCAGCCACGAGACGTAGTGGTAATAGAATGGTAATCAACGGAATCGTTAAACTGGAAAAAAGACGTACACCTGTAATTGGTGTAGCAGTTTTGATGATTGGTTTAATCAACTGTGAGGAATGAATTGTAGTTTGTTTTCGCTGTCGACAGCACCAAAAGATAAGTATAACTATTAGTGCAGAAATTACGCACGCACCAGAAAAAGACCAAGCTGCAACGTGCGCCATACTGGTGAAATATGATGCAAAACAGAGAAGGATAACAAAAAAAACAACTCGTGCGATTTGTTCAATTAATTCGGTTAAGCCTAATAAGGTAAACTTCTTTTGTCCCCACCAAATTGCACGAAGTACGCAGTAAACACTGCTGGCGATTAATGCGGGTAAAGTGATTAATAAAATTGGTAAACATCGTTGATCAGTGAAAATGTAGTCAAACAGATGTTGTCCACATACAACCGTAACGCAAAGTAGTAGCGCAGTAGTAACACCAATGTATAAGCCTGCAACCATTATGGAACGTGTACGAGCAGTATGATACGGTTCTTTAGCAACTTCACGAGAAAGAATTAATGGCAAGCCCGTACTAATAATAGTTAACAAAATCATAAAAATGTTGAGTGCCATTTGATAGACACCCAACATTTCTGCGCCTAATAAACGTGATAGAAATATGCGGAAAATAAAACCGATTAAACGCGTTAAAACAGCAAAAGCAGTAATGACCAGCACTGATTTGGTGAACGCGCGCATACACATAAATATGTTTGTGAAAATTAAATATGTAAAAGGTAAATTGTTTGAAATTGCGCGTGAATGTGGGGTAGCTCCGTGTACGATTATTCTTGCTAATCGTTGCCGTAACGAAAGTGAATTACCAGACACAATTATTGTGCCTGTTTCAACACCAGCTCGTTGCCAGATTATTGATTATCCAAAATAAAAGATTTGGTTTTTGTGGTCGGTAAATTTAATACGACTGCCATTACGAGTACAAGCAATGCTTGAAGTATTACATTGGCTTGTATAATCAACAATATTACCGTAATTATCACGCGCATATGCCTGAATAAATTTCAAATGATAGGTTTTCTCTTCTAATTCATAAGTTCCGATTCCTGTAAAGGAAAGCCCAAACTCTTTGTGAATAATTTGAATGTGGAATGTTCCGTTTGAATAAAGTTCTAATTCGGATTTATCATTAAAGTCTGCTACTGTGAATGTAGTCTTTTCAACACCAGTAATATGATAAGCTGTTTTATTAATAAAGTTGAAATAAATTGGAATGGAAATGCCAATGAGAATTAAAACAACAGTTCCAATAATAATCCCAATTTTAACGCCACGTCGCATTATGCACCCTCCTGGTTGGATTTGAATACTAAAACTGTTACTGTATATTCTAATTTGTCAATTTGAGTTGGATCTTGTTGAATGACACGAACATCGTGTGATTCAACATTTTTAATGCGAATTTCGTCTTTGGTACTAATTGCAGTTAGACGCTGAATGTGTGTCTCTTCGCCATCGTCGCCTGCATAGCGAACGTATTCAAATTCAATAATTGTATTTTTATTAGTTTCTTTATATTTAGTAATAATAAAAGGAATTGGGGTAGTGCTATCATCAATCTTTAAATATATTTCGCCGGTTTTACGGTCCTTCTTGATTTGAAAATAACTTTCACTATTGAATTGTGCACCTTTAAATAGATCAGTGGGATGAATTTCAGATAAGTAATAACGTTTTCCTTCTTCAACACTGCCAACTGCTGGACCTTGTTGCATAACAAAATAAATACCAATGCCGGTGCCAATTAAAACCAGCAGTACAATGAAAACAATAATAATGTTAATTGTTTTGCGCTTCATCATCTGTTACATTATCTACTTTTGCAGCTTTTTGAGCAACAATTTTATTGCGTTGATTTTTTAGACGCATATCACGAGCATAAGAGGTGTGTTTTTTGGTGATGTGTTTATCAAATTTAATACGGTGGAACAAAAATGTTGCAATCGCTAATAATAAAGCAATTGCTGTAATGAGAGTTGGAATTAAATACCACCAATTTTCACCAAAGAAACTATTGTCGGTTGATGTTTCTTCGGTCGTTTCTTCGGTTTCTTCAGTGGCTGCAGCGGGTGATAAAATTAACATACGTGAATCTGAGTTTGCTGCAACTTCTTTAGCATCATTATAAGTGGTTTCATCAATACTGTTTATTTCAATCTTAGTAATAAAGATATTACCATCTTTACGTCCGTTATCAATATCGCCTAAGGTAATTTGTAAGTTTGTACTGGTTATTTCTTTGTCAACTTGTAAATAGAGTTTATATTCGTAGGTTAAAGTAGTATCAGCTTTGTCAGTAGTAACTTCTAATAAACCATCGTAACCATTTAAGCCTAAATAAGCATTGGTTCCGCGGGTTGTAACTATTAATTCATAATAAGAATCAGCACTTAAGTTATAGGCAAAATCGTTTTGTATAATGGTCTTTTGTCCGCCATTATTTTCTAAGGTTAAACCATCGTTAGCGGCATTAACATAAGGAATAATATTTTCATCAGTAGCTTTCCAAAGACCAGCAATGGTTAATGGATTACCTAAATCAATATTTACAGTTTCATCAGGAGCTCCGAATTGACTTGCACGTACGTTATCAATGTAGGTGAAACCAATTCCTTCCATTTCAAATTGTAAATAGTAAGAGCGTGATGTAGCATAGGTATCTTCAGCAATACTAAATTCATAATGTAACCAAGTACCATTAGTTTCAATTTTTAGTGGTTTACCAAGATGAATGATGTCGGTTAAATTACCGCTATCATCGGTACTAGCGGCAATAATGCTAGCTTTAGTTTTGGTTGCTGTTTTGCTGAAAGCATCAAATGAAACGTAAGTAGTGCTACCAGCAGTGGTTGAAAGGGCAGGACTGGTTAAAGTGTTGGTTGTATATGATGTATTATGCATCATATAAACATTGTTGTTAGCATCGTATCCGTTAATGTTACCAGGACGTTCGGCACCGTCACCAAAACTTTCGTGCCACAATGTATTGTGTAAGTTAACGATTCCATTATTGTTATTGTTAGTACTCCATTCGTCGGCTTTTAATGGATAAGGATAACCGCTGGTGCCAATCAAAGCTGTATCAGATGCAGTACCTAATTCAAAGTTACCATTAGCAATACTTAAAGATACTGAAGTATTATTTAAATCGTTGGTGTCGTGAACACCGGTTGATTTAGCATTATTAACTGCATAACTACCGTTAACTTTGTAAACTTTTAATTCATCAATACAAGCCCAGCCCGTGACATTGTCGGATCCTGTATTTAATGAAAAACCTAAGGTGTATGCTTGGTTTAACGATTGACCAGCAACAAAGAAGATGGTATTTAATTGCCAACCATTATAATATGGATAGTCGTCTAAATTGGGAATGTTTTGTGCGATTTGATTGTCAGTTCCGCTTGTTGGTGTAATGGTGAAGTAGAAACCATTGAATTCAGTATCAGCTGTTGCAATAGAATAAAATTGGAACATATATACTTCGTGTGGTTTGGGTTCAAAAGTATAGCCATCTAATGTTAAAGCTGCTTGGCTACTGTCTGCTGCCAACAACATAACATCGGCAGCAACATCACCGTCTTTAGAAAAGAATTTAGTTTGTGTGTCTGTGAATCCTAAATAAGCAGGAATTTCAGCCGTAGAAACCGCATTTTCATTTCTGGCGTTGGTATATGTTACGCCATTAAATTTGCTGTTACTGAAATCACCACTTACAGCAACGTATTCTTGTCCTTGTTTTGAGAAATCATAATATGCTTTAGGATTGATTTTTAATTGGTGCAAATTATCGAAGACCGCACTTTCAAAATTGGCTCTGTTAACTGCGGTAACTGTAAAATTGTCGAAATAAATTGCACCAAGTGTATTTTGGGTGCGTGAACCCAAATAAAGTTCAGGAGTAATGCTAGCACTTTCTAAAACATCGGTATGAAGATAAAAGGTTGCAGATTGCCAACCATTACCATCTAAACGTAAATCTCGTAAAATAACGTTGTTGTCATCTAATAAGTAGAATGTGCCGAAAGCATCAGGATTGGTAGTACGGCAATATTGAACTTCAACGATATAATAACCATTAGCTGGTAAAGTAATGGCGTTAGTGGTGTAGCAACCACGTTCAGACATATCTTGAGTATTGGTAGCAATTACATATGGTGAATGATTGGCAATATCAAGTGCGGAACTGGTCAAAGTCGCATATGGATATTTTTCGTTAAAACTGCTGTTGTTTTCTGCAGTAACTTGTTGGCTGACTAAATAATTTTTGTTTGGTTTAGTCCAACTAGCTAAGTCATAAGTGTCGACAGGTTGCGATGTGAATTTATCTTTGCTTTGTGTTGGTGCTGTAAAATGTGTTGCATCATCTGCTGGAACTAAATTTAAGATTCCGTTAACAGCAACTGGCATCCCAGGTAGACATAAAAACAGTGCCATTACTAAAATGATTGTGATGATTTTACCTAACTTCTTCATTATCTTTTTCTCCATATACAATATAAAGTGTAGTTTACACTAAAAACACCAATTTTAGCAAGAAAAAAACTTTTGCGTAAGCCCTATACAAAATTAAAATAATATGTTAATATCGCACTATGATGAAAGTTGCAATTATGGAACTGGGCACAAATCAAATCAAATTATCGATTGTGCGCATTGAAGAAGGTAAATACTTTGAAGTCGAAAAAGAATACAGCGAGAATGTTGGAATTGAACAACATTTACAAGAAAATAGTGAATTGATTAAAACTGTTAAGATTAAAGAATGTATTAACATTCTACAAATGTATAAACAAATCGCAATTGCTAATGGTGTAAGTAAATATCACTGCGTTGCTTCGGCAAATTTAACTGCTGCTAAAAATTATGTTTCCTTTTTGGAAGAAATTAATGCCGATTTGGATTTAGAGTTTAAACTTTTAACTGAAGAAGAAGAAATTAATATCCTTTATACTGCAGTAGTTAATACAATTGACATTGCTAAAGGTTTAATTATTTCGGTGTCAACCTCCAGTACTCGTGTTGTTTATTATTGCCGCCGTGTAATTTTGAATAGTGCTACCATCCCGATGGGGGCTGCAAACTTCACAAACTTAGAAGAATTTAATCAATTATTAAAAAATGCTGGTGAAGCATTCCAACAAATTGATCCAGAAATTCCTGTGATTGGTTCAAGCGAAATCTTCACCGGTTTTGCCCGTTTGTCACGTAAGAAAACCAAATATCCATTTGATATGGATCATAATTACAATAGTGATAAAAATCATTTCCAAGAAATCTTAACATTCTTACAAGGCTTAGATGTGGAACGTGGTGCAAAGTTAAAAGGAATTACTGCAAATGGTGTCGGCTATTTAATGAATGGTATGTCAATTGCTTTAGCCGTGATGGAGTATACTAATTTAAATAAAATTGTCATTAACCGTAATGGGCGTAATATTGGAATTGCTCACCGTTTAACAATGCAAGAAGATGAACGTCCAATCAATGATGTTTGTTTAAATAGTGTTGAAACAATTTTGTGGGCTAATAATTTAGATTTAGAAAACGCTAAATATCAATACTTATTGGCTAGTACCTTGTATATGCAATTAAAGGTCCTGCATAAATTACCGCGTGTGTTTACACGAATTTTAAAAACTGCAACTTTGTTATATAATTTGGGTTCAAACATTAATAAACAAAATTTTGATAAGATTACCTACTATGCGATTTTGAATGCTAACCTTTATGGTTTAAGCCATAAAGAAATTGTGATGGCAGCGTTCGTGGCAAGTTGTCGTAACTGGGATGACTTTATGTTATCAGAATGGGTTAAGTATAAAGATTTAATGGATGAAGAAGATTTAATGGCTGTCCGTAAATTGGCAATGATTGAAGCAATGGCTAATACCATTAATGTCCGTAACCAAAAAATTGTTAAGGATATTTCTTGTGACGTATTAGGGGATAGTGTAATTATTAAATTGATTACGGAAACTGATATGAAAAAAGCTAAAGTTGACGTTGATGCAGCTAAAACTGAAATTTTCCAATTACGTAAATTAAGTAAGGAATTTACGCGTATCTATAAAAAGAATGTGGAAATTTTATAATGAACGAGTTGCCACCAATTACCGATTTTTTTGATGATGAACCGATTATTACGCCAGCGGCAATGCACGATGGTAAGAAGTTTAATTTAAATCCGTCAATTAAAACGGCAATTTGTACTTTCTTGTGTGAAAATATTGATAATGGAATATTAGAACCGGTTTTACGTGATTGTCACTTATTGTATTATGTTTATGGACGTTCAGGAAAAACTCCAATCTATCAATATCGCAATCAATGTTTAATTGTTTTTATGACAGTTGGAAGTCCAGTAGCAGTTGCTGTGATGGAAGAATTGAAATATTTAGGTATCAAAAATGTCATTGCTTATGGTACGGCGGGACAATTGGATGATAATATTTCGAATGATGCTTGTGTGTTGATAGAGAAGGCTATTCGTGATGAAGGGGCGAGTTATCATTATTTACCAGCGTCAACTTATGTTGCAACCGATAAACAATTAACTACTTGGTTGGAACAATTATTACAAAGTGACGGAATACCAGTTGTGCGTGGAGTTACGTGGACGACTGATGGTATGTATCGAGAGACTAATGCGCGCTGTGTTAAACGTCGCGAGCAGGGGGCAGTTGTAGTTGAAATGGAATGTGCAGGATTTGCAGCAGCCAGTGAACGTTTAAAAATGCGATTTGCTGAATTTGTCTTTTTTAGTGATACATTAACAAATGTTAGTCAGTGGCATATGTTGGGAGCAGAAAAACAGTCAGATGCACGTCGTTCTTTGAAGGTGGATTTATTACTGACATTATTAGCAAACGTTACAAAAATCAAGTTGCCTAATTAAGCAATTTTCAATTATTATATTAGTATGCAGAAATTGGGGAAGTGGGCATTCATTATTATCGGAGCCTTGGGTGCTAGTTTTGTTGGATTATTAATGATTTGCAACTTTATGAATAATCGCGATTTATTTAGTTTTGCAGCAATTAATGATACAATTTTTCAAACAGGAATGATGCTGATTCCTTTATGCTTGCTGGCATTCTTTTTGTTTAAGTTTCTGGATGCAGATGGCAAAAATGGAAAAAAGAAAAGTGGGGTTTCGCAATATTATTCTAACCGTTGGATGACGCCGGCAGAACGTGACCGAATCTATATTTACACGCGTGCTTCGCAATTATCAAGTTTAAAGAAAACAGGTCCGTTAGCTCGTTTTGAATTAATTGGTAATGATATTCATATCAATATGATTCCCAAGGATTATCATTCGATTGTTTTAGGTACAACTGGTGCGGCAAAAACACAAGGTTATGTTTTCCCATTTATTTATACATTGGGGTTTTCTAATCAAAAACCTAATCTAGTTATTACCGACCCCAAGGGAGAAATTTATCGTTCAATGGCAGAAAGTTTGCGTCATCAAGGTTATGACGTCCAGGTGTTTAATTTAAATGATCCAATTCGTAGTTCACGATGGAATCCTTTTGAAAAACCTTGGGATATGTTTCAACGAGCACAGCATCTAGAACGTGAAATTCAACGTTATGAAAACGCAAATCCTGCTAAATTAGGATTACGTGTGATTGCTAGTACTTATCCACCAGTTTGGTATGCTTTTAATGGCATTGCGTTTCCTAGTAAAGAAATGGCAGAAAATGAAATGCGTACTTTACGTCAACAGTTAATTTCTGATGCTGAAGCTGATATTAAAGATATTTGTTCGGCAATCTGTCCAATAGAAAATGAGAAAGATCCAAGTTGGGAGCAGGGGGCTCGTGATTTAATTCAGGGTACAGCAATGGCCATGTTAGAAGATAGTTTGAATCCAAATTTGGGAATGACACGTGAGAAGTTTAATTTCTATAATATTTTCAAAATTTTATCAATTCGTGATAATGATCCGCAAGCAATGTTTAAAACAATTAAAAATTATTTTGAGGGTCGTGATGTCTTATCGGTAGCTGCTTCGTTGGCGCAAACTGTTACTGCTAACGCAGAAAACACGATGCGTAACTTCTTCGGTATCGCAACACAAAAATTGTCGATGTTTAACGATAAGGGTATTTGTTATATTACCAGTGGTACCGATATTAAATTTGAAGATTTTGCGAAAAAGCCAACTGCTTTCTTCTTGATTATTCCTGATCAAATTAAGGTTCGTCATCCATTAGCCACTTTGTGTATTTCACAGTTGTATAAATCATTAGTTGCTAGTGCCAATGAACGTGGTGGTAAATTACCGTGGCCAACCTATTTCATTCTTGATGAGTTTGGTAATATGCCAAAGATTAATGATTTTGCTACCGTTATTACCGTTTCGCGTTCACGTTTGATTTTCTTTACATTGGTTTTGCAGGATTATAAGCAATTGGAAACAACATATGGTGCAGAAACTGCAGTTACTGTGCGTAATAACTGTAACCATCAGGTTTTTGTCGGTGTTAATGATACTGATACGCGTAAGATGTTCTCGGACTTGATGGGGGATATGGAAGTTACGACGGAAAGTACTACAGTTAGTCGTAATACTGGTAAGGCAGCTAAAAATGATGCTGAAGGTGGTAGCAAATCAACTGCAACCAATACCGCTAGTCGTCCGTTATTACCACCGAACGAATTACTAGATATTATTCCTGGTAATATCTTTATCTATTGCTTCACATTCCATCCTTTGCGTAGTAAAGTAACATTATTTTATCAATGTATTAATAAGGGGGTAATTAAATTATTACCGACACCAGATATCTATATTCCCGGTAAGTTCTTTGATGAAGCGGCAATTTATTATGATATTCATCGTCGTAATGACATTGTTATCCGTCGTGTGAATAACGCACAACGCAAAGATTTATTTGAATGGTAAGCCATTGTGTTTTGATTGACGATACCAAATATAAAACTTATAATTAAACATACTATGTTGGGGGAATACGAATGAAGTATAGCCGTGGTAGAATTATTGCGCTGACTATCTTGAGCGTAACGGTCGTGCTGGCTTTATTCGGGGCAAGCTTGCTTTATAATTTCCGTGATACTTTTTCTAGCGCAGTGGCGGAATCTTCAACAATCGATCCAAATTATATTCCAACGTTTGATGATTTATATGAAAAAATTTCATTTAGTGCGGCTGATACCGGAACAACTGAGTTAGGACAACGTGCTAAATTGACACTAACTACCGAACGTTATGAGCGTGGTATCTTAACCGAATTCTTAAACGCTAAACCAATTAGTAATCGTTCATATCGTAATCTTCAGTCTACTTATCGTACGTCCGAGCCATATCCAGTTTTTTCTAATGTTGATATGCGTTCGATTGCTAAGGGGTTAGGAAACAGTTTGGAGATTCCGGTGGTAATGCTGGATCCATTTAATTATGATGACATCGTTTTGTTTGAGTTAACTAACATTGAAGAGATGCCAACTAATTTGAGTATTAAACGCGATGGCGTTGCTTTTCAAAATGGTGTTAATCTTCATACAGTTGATAATACTTATGCGGAAGAAAATGTTTATCGAGGTGTTCCGAGTAGTACGCTTACCACAATGTCGGGAGTGATTTATGATACAGATAAAACCACGGCTTTATTGAATGTGATTTTTGCTCCAAGTAGTACCGCTATGGAAGGTTATATTGTTGAAATCAAAAACACTAATGCTGAATATTTATATATGTACGATGCGATAACTAATCAATTAACTGAAGCTAAAACCATTGGAAATGGGCGCACTGAACTTTGTGATGCTAATGGTAATTTATTGTATATTGTAAATCGTGATAATAATAGTTTGACAGTAAATAATCAATCTAATGTACAGTTGGGACAACTGGTATTTAATCAGAACGAACATCAATATACTTCCTATAGTATTGGGGCAGTGGCGTACAATACAAAAGCCTTGCGTGGTATGTTCCGTGATCAAGGTGTTTATGAAATTTCATTTAAACAAATGGTATCAACAGCTGATGGTGTTTATACACCGATTGATGTATCATTTACATTCATTATTGTTAATAAAGCCAATTACATTAATTTTCCGCGTTTCAATACCAATAACCGCGTACCCGGTAATAATGAAATTTATAATTACTCATACGAAAGCGAATATCCGGTAGTTAATTATCGTGCTTCATTTTTTGATGTTAAAATCGCAACTTCAACTAAGTATTATGAGAATCCTGAAAGATATGAAGAACGTGAGTTAAAATTCTACAACATCGGCGAATATCAGATGGTTTCGACTTTGCGGTACTACAGTGATTATTTATATAATAACCGACAAAGTTTTAATTTACGTGGCGTTGATAATGGTTACGTTACTTTAAAGCGTTATCAACCCTATGCAAGTGTTTTGAATATTCTTGGTTTCCAAGCGTATTATGGTGGACAACACGCTTCTGAAAAGTATAATGGGCCATTGCCATTTTACGATAGTGCTAATGCAAATATTAGTAGTGATATTTCTGCGTGGGTACGTAGTGCTAATTTAACGGCTGATAAAAGCAGTTCGGTCGTCGATTACACTCATATGCGTGTAACGGATGCTTTGAAATATTCTAATGATTTAGCTAATTACATTACATCTAGTGGAACAATTCAGCCAGTAAGAACCAACTTTCCACCCGTTAAAATGTCAGGTAACGTCGCACACGCTACTGGAACAGGTGTTAATGGTGAAAAAGCTGTGGTCTTGTCGACAGTGGCTTTCCGTCCGTTTTACGGCACGGGACACACCAGTGAATGGACTAGTAAAACTTTGGAAGTTGGTGCTCCGTTTGAAGATGCCGGACAATACTTGGTTGTGATCTATTTCAAAGTTAATAATGAAATATGTCAACAGACTTTCTATTTTGAAATTACAAATTCAGCGAATATCGCGTTTGAAGTTACCGCTAATAATGAGACTAAAAAATACTATGCGGGTGAATTGGAAATCAATAAGGATTTGCATATCGCAGGTAATCAGGTTCGCTTAAGTTATGATGGAAAAACAACTTTAGGTAAATTTGAAGTTTTACCAATGGTTACTCTAGCGTATGCGGAATTTGGTAAATATACTTATGTTGATCAAAACATTACAATGCAAGAAGATGGTACGTTTGAATTTAGTTTAATTCCAGGTCAATATCGTTTAACCATTAAATATGGTGCTCACGGTAAATCAACAACAATTTTTAACATTGTCGTTGATGATACTCAGGCAACTGGAATTAGAGCTAATACTCAAGCAAAGTCATTAGCTGACGTAAATCATACATTGCCAGATAATGTTGCAATTGTTGGGGCAGGAGATGTGTCTTTAACTTGGAATCGTAAAAGTAGTGGAATTAATTTTGCTAGTGTCGATTATGAATTTTACGAAATGGTTTCGGATAAAACAGTAGCTGATCCAAACCTAGCAATAAATTATGCATATTTCCCATCAACGAAAGTTACGGATTTGTATAGTGCGTATTCATTTGCTAAAACAATTTCAATTTCCAATAGTTTGGTTCCAAAGTTGACTGAGAGTGGTTGGACGGTATCGGAGAAGTTTTCAATGGCTGGATTATATCGTTTTAATTTGATTGATGAAGTTGGTAACGAAACGCCATATGTTTTGATTATTGATAATAGTACACCAACATTTATTCAAAGTGGTAGTCAGCCAACTTCAGTTTCTAATACTATTAGTTTTGATGATGATGGAATTAAAATTGGTTTTGGTAAAAATAAATTAATCAAACGAAGCCAAGAAAACAATCCCTTTGGCGGTACAATGTATCAACCAATTTTTGCTAGTTTGGGAAATTCGGGCGTGATGACTGAAAACAAGCAATCAATTAAGATACCATTAGCACGTGTTGAATGGAGTGTGTCTGGAGATCTTTACCGTGATGTTGCACAAACCGATATTAACAATGGTTATCTAGTTTTAAACCAAGAGGGTACCTATTATTTCCGTGTTACTGATGTTTTGGGAAATGTTGGTGAATATTATATTGTTCTAACACACGATAGTTGTTTTGGTATGGTTTATGCTGAAGAAAACCCCATTAATCTATCTACTGACGAGAAGCATTCTAATCGTGGTATGATTACCGCTACACCTGATTCGGGAACAAGTTTGGTTACCAGTACAGGGGGAATGACAAATCGTCCCTATGTGACTTTCTCTTTTGAACAAAAAGCTGCAACTGCTGGTGAAACTTATCGTGTTGAAACCGTGTATTTACAATATTACCCATTCACATATGACGTAACATCAGCAAATTATCCGTTTTCAGAATATCAAGTAAACCGACCAACGACAACAGTTAATGGTAGACTTGTTGAGTATTTCCCGGGGCAAGATAATGATGGTCGAATATATTTGTATAATGCGGCTAAGGATAGTAGTGGCGGTACGATTCGTTTAGCATTATTTAATGATAATACGATTACGCCGTCTGGTATGTATATCATTACACGTGTCTATGCTTCCAATATGTATCCCGATACGTGGAGTCGTGATTATTATTTCATTGTTGATAACCAAAAGATGTTGTATTACGCAGATGATTACCAAACAACCCTGAAGATTCGTTTCGCTGAGAGTAAAGATGCTCAATATCCAAAAGCGAAAGATGCTGATGCTGAAGTCTTGAGCCATAGTAAGAAAGGAGATAAATATGAATTAAGCAGTAATCGCACCGCTTGGATAACGGGATTTAACAGTAAATATTCTTGGAAACACGATAGTACTAACTATGAAATTAAACACGCTAATCATTTGGCTTATCTTGAAAATAATTCATCTGAAACGGTGCATCGTTTTGATTTCCCAGCGTTAACACCACGTTTTAGTTATATTAACAATGGACAAACAGTTGCTTTGGGAGAAGGTAAATCAACTAATCCGTGGGTAATTGGTGATCCAGCAAGTCGAACTGATAGTCCAGTATATGATTTAATCATTGCTGATAATGCGCGTAATCTTTCCTGTATCTTAGTTGATGGTAATGTTGTGGAACTTAAAGATTCCAATGCTCCGACTAGTGCGAATTGGGATTGTATTACATTGAATCTTGATACAGGTTTTGGAACCAAGGCCGAAATTGTTACAGGTGAAAATAATATTATTAGTAACTCTGATATGCAATATGACGGCAATAATTACTGGTATATTCTTGACCCACGTAATGTTGATCAATTGCAATTCCGTTTTAATAGTGATCCTGCTAGTATGTATGCTGATGTGGATTTAAGTGCAACAACAGCAAGTTGGATTTGGAAAGTGAATGGTGTTACGCAGTCGGTATCGCTTAATGAGCCAACCGCTGTTAATGGCGTTTGTACTTTTGATTTAATGGAAGATTTCCTGAATACGACTTCAATTACAAATGGCGCGAGTTTATCTGTAAGTCTAATTACTTGTGATAACACACGTACGAATTACATAATTTTGTTTGATAGCTTTGAACCAAAGTATAATCTAAACCGCATTAGGACGGAGGATAACTTAGCATCTACGATGGATGCTACAGAGTTACCTGGTGATTATGTCTATGGTTTAAGTGCTAATTTTGTTTTTGAGAGTGACCGACTTAATAATCCTTATCTGGACGCAAAAACGATTACATATCGTGAAGTTGATTATACTGGTGAAGGTTCACAACAACCAATTGCATTTAGTTTATATACTGGTGAAACAGGTGAGGAACGTATACCATTTGCTACGCTAATTGGTTTACGTGATAACGAAATGAAATATTATTACATCACAGAAACTGATTATGCGGGGCACATAACCAGTTATATGGTTCAAGTCCAAGGTATCAACTATGTTAATGCTGTTACGTTTATTGGTGCGATTAGTGATGAAAATGACGAAATTCAAATTGGTGTTGAAATGAGTGCATCAGCTTCCAGTGTTCACGAATTTTTCTTGCATAACAATTCTTTCAAATTTGAGAGTGGTGATGAGTATTATACTGTTTTAGGCAGTAGAGCGAGTTGGCATATTGGTAATGATAGTGGTAATGGAGTTAAGAGTGAAGAAAATTTGATTAATGCTTTGAATAATTGGATTAATGTAGCTACTGAAAAAGGTACAAAATGTTCGTATAAACTATACGATCGGATTGGTGATGTAGAAGTATTTGAATTTTATAATTTACGTGAAGATGCTGTACAAATGCAATTGGATTGTTATCAACCGAATATTACCAGTAATATGATTACTTTGGAGGTAACTAATCTTAACAGTCTGCCACGAATTTTATCGGATAAGAATTTAACATCGTTGTTCCAAATTGAAGTTGAAGATAAAACAACTTCTGAAATAGTGCCTAATATTCATTTTTCATTGTCTGGTACAACCATCTATCTTGATGTTTCGCACGAATTTGTTATCAAGGTTACTGATCCATTTGGTCGTGTTAGTACAACTGAATATCATAAACAATCACATAGTACAATTAACTTCTCAGCGTATGGTAACACTGTAACAAGAAATGGAATCATTTATGTCGGTGATGAACGTGGGGTAAGTTTTAGTTATTTACGTACTGTTTATACAGTTTTAATTTATGATGCTAATACTGACACATTGTTGAATGATTTACAATCGTTTATTAGTAATGATATGATTTATTATACTTTTAAACCTCAAAGTAATTTATCGACAGTGCAGATGTATCATATTGTTGCAACTGGTCGTGCCAGTGGGGCAATCTTATTTGATAAAACTTTTGCCTTTGATACTCGTTTACCAAACGTTGAATGGAAAAATGCGAGTGATCAATTAATTGAAGTTGAAGGACAATCATTCGTCAGTGCGGTTACTTTTGATATTAGTCGAAGTACACTTACCACAATGTTTCCTGTTACAATTTCTTATACGCGTACTTTAAATAATCAGGTAGAATCGGTAACTTTAAAACCAGATACTAATAAAGTTACTTTCTATCAGGAAGGCAAATACGAGGTTACTTTACGTAACACAGTTTGGGCTAAACAAACGTTCAAATTTGAAATTGTACAAATTAATGATACTTTGGTAGTAGTTAAAGATGATGGTAAGCAAATTCAAGCTAGCGATAGCGATTATAAATATACGGTAAATGGCAAAGAGATTGCGATTACGCGTTACATTTTCAGCACAACGTTTGACGAAAGTATAAATGCTCCATATCCGATTACTCAATATGATAAACACGGGCTGGAAATTCTCAAGGGTCAAACTAATCGTATTTTGGCTGGTAGATACGAAAACGGTTGGGATTATTATGATTATGACCCATATAACGAAACTTTGATTTGGCGTTTAGCTTTAAAAGTTAGTGAGGATAGTAATGGTGTTCCGACATATACTAATCCAATTTATTTTGCCACAACAGGTGTTAACAAAGGTCGTTTACCTAGTGATAATTCGATTCGTTTAAAATTAAATGGTAATCCAACCAACACAGCTGATAATAATCCATATCTTGTTCCGTTAAGTACTGGATATAATTTTGTCTACAATAATTTTATGACCAAGGCGCGTGGTGAAAAATTAACTGTTCAGTTATATTGCGATGATTCCGTTCGTTATGATGATAAGGGGGCTCCCTGTTATTCGCAAATTGGTAATTTGATTTTGGTAGATTGTTATTATAACGGTATTTTGGTTAAAACATTAAAACATAATGATGTATTTACTATTAATCAGAGCGATGCTGGTTATTATGAATTCAAGGTTCACGACTTGATTGGTAACTATTTGTATTTTGGTAGTAGCGATGACGAAAGTGATGTTAATTATCAACAGGATCGTTATTTATTAGCGGTAATGACAAAACCAGTTGTTGAAATTAATGGAAATCAACCAGTTGGTGGTATGATTTATAATGATCAAGTTGAATTGAAGATGGTTGATTATGGTAGTGGCTTTTTAAAGAAATATTATAATTTATTAGCTAGTAGCGGTATAACTACTTTGACCAATAAAGATTTCTTTGAACAATATTTCTGTGTTACCGAAATTGAAGTGACATATTCAGGTTCAAATGGTACGACCAAAGAAAAAATGGATGTAAGTGGTGCGCAAAATGTGTTTTATTGGAATCAAAGTGGCAAGTATCACATAATTTTGAAATACCGTATTTATAATCCTAATGCTAATAATGGTGGTGAAATTTCTAGTTTATTAACGGGTGAATATTCGTTCCAAATTATTCCGTCCTTGACAGTTAGTGAATCGTTTAATATGTCACTTTACCCCAATATTCCGGTAATTTCAATTACGCGTGACGGATATAACATTCACAATACTGATAACTATATTGTACGAGATGCAAATGATACATATATATCATTTGATGCCAATAATAATCCAGGTAAATATGTCGTTACAATGCAGGCTTATAATGCTATTTTACAAACTAATATTCTTTATGAAATTAGTTTTAACATACAACATAAAACAAATAGTGCAAGTACATATTTTATTTTGAGTGGTGCTAGTGGTTCTTCAACAGTTGGTTCGGTAACATTATATTACAATCCATATTGGTTGTATTTGGCGCAAGGTGATGTGACAATTACTTTGACAAAAGATTATGTAGTTCAACAAGAAATTACTGTTGATAGTAGTGTATTGGCGGATAGCTATTCAGCTCAAGAATTGTTTACAACTTCGGGTGCAGGTATTTACCGTATTGCCGTGCGTGATGCTGAAGGTGATATTGTGTATAGTGATAGTTGGACGATTGAACAAGAACAAAGTACTTTTGGTTATGTGATTTTGGCCGTTGTGCTGGGAATTGCTGGAATCGGTGCATTAATCTTTATCCGTATGCGTCATAAGATGACAACTAAATAATTATTCAAGACAGTAACAATTACCGATTTGACTTTGTAAGGCAACGTCAATAAAGATATCTTTTCCTTCGGTGATTCCTTGGGTTTGTAGGTATTGTTTTACGGTTTGATAGGCAAGAGTAGGAGTATTATTTTTTTCACTTAAATGCGCTAAAATTATTTGCGATACGTTAGCTTGGTGTAATTTAGCAATCGCTCGTCCACAATCAAGGTTAGACAAGTGACCGTGGTTGCCTAAAATACGACGTTTTAGCCAGTCAGGGTATTTAGGATTAGCCATTAGTTTTTGGACATCGTGATTACTTTCAATTACAACAATTTGACAAGTAGCTAAATTTGCTAGAATAATATCAGTCATTTGTCCTATGTCAGTTGCAATACCAACTGATAGATTGTTATAGTGAAATGTATAACCTAAACAAAATTGACTATCGTGTGGAACAGGAAAACAATTAACGTTAATATCACCAATATAGAAATTACTTTCTGTTTCAATAAAATGGTGTGGTGGTAGTTTTAAATTACGACGGAGCACTTTAGCGCAACGATTGTAGCAATAAATTGGTATGTTGTATTGCGTTACAAAATCAGCCACGCCTTTGATATGATCACTATGTTCGTGAGTAATTACCAGACCGGTAATTGAATGTGGATCAATATTGGCTTGACTCATTAATTTCAATGTCATTGACAATGGTAAACCGACATCAACTAAGATACCAGTAGTTGCACTACCAATATAAGTAATATTACCTGCGCTACCGCTACTTAATGTTTGGATTTTTAACACTTTAATAATATACTAGATGTGATGTCAAAAGTTAAGAATAATTTACGTACGTTTGCGGTGTGTGTAGTCATTGCTTTTGTGTGCTTGTTTGGATACTTAATGTTGCAAAATTTATGTGCTGAACTTTTTATTCATTGGGGTCTAGAAAGTCGTTCAAGTAATGATTTATTTGCATCAGGCTTTTGGTTGGTGTTTTTGATGGGAGCGTTATTGGCACCGTTAATGGAAGAATTGATTTTTCGGTTGTTGAGTTGCAAATTATTACAATTAACTAAAATGCCGATTTGGTGTGTAATGGTAATTAGTGCTTTGATTTTTGCACTATATCATCATTCTTGGTCGCAAACTGTTTATCAGTTTTTGATGGGGATTTGGTTGGCTTGGATTTTTATTAAAACGCACCAAATTGGTTGGACAATGTTAATTCATTTTATCAATAATGCTTTTATTATTACATATACATATTTTGCTGGAAATGGTAACGATGTGTTTAATTTAAGTGTGTTAAATATAATCTTATCCGTAGGTTTAGCTGTTGCAACTACGGCGGTTGTGTGGCTATTAATTAAAAAAGGAATTCCTAATTATGAAAAATAAGCGTTATTTAATTACATTATTAGTTTATGGTACAGCAATCTTATTGTTGATGCTATTGCGTGTTTTAGCGGCTTTGGGATGCTTTAATGGTTTATCTGAAGAAATGTGTGAAGTGATTGTTAGTATTTTGCCACAAGTTGTGGTTATGTTAGGCATTCCATTGTTGATGTTGTTAGTTGCACAAAAAATCAATCACGAAACTGTTTCAATTAAACAAATTAATCAAATGGTTAATTGGCAAAAAATTTCTTTTAAGAATATTGTTCTATGTTTCGTAATTGGAATATGTGTTTATCTTTTAAATGTTTTTATCGGTAGCGTGTTTGCCGTATTGTTACAATCATTTGGTTATCAGTATCCCGCTAATGATAATGTTTTTACTGGATATCTTGGTCTTTTAATTACATTGGTTTTGAGTGCGGTGTTGCCGGGAATTTGTGAAGAGTTTTTACACCGTGGAGTTTTGCTAAATGGTTTAGTAAAACAATTAGGTGTCCGTAATGCGCTTCTAATAAGTAGTTTATTGTTCGGTTTAATGCATATGAATATTGGTCAATTCTTTTATTCCTGTGTTCTTGGTTGGTTTATGGGCGTCACGGTGTTGGCTACAGGATCATTATGGGGAAGTATTATTGTCCATTTCACCAATAATGCGTTAGCGACTTATTTCAGTTATGCAGAAGATTTACATTTACCAGGGGTTAATGTCATAAAATTCTTACTCGGTAATGGTATTGCATTAATTTTGACAGTAATAATTACGGTAATTATTATTGGCGAACTTTTACGCTGTATGGCACGTGATAAATTTAATCGTAACTTAGATAGTTATACTGTACGTTATTTGGCTTCACAAAAAAAATTCACTGTAGAAGATTTTGATACTTTACGTGGCGTAATTCCAAGAGCAATTCGCAGTTTGCCAACTTGGAAAGCGACAGCAGCATACATAGAAACATTTGATCAACCGCAACGTTCAAGACCGTTGGAACGGGCTTTATTAACTGCGGTATTAGTGCTTGGGTCATCAATCACGGTGTTGTCATTAATTTGGGGGACTTGGTAATGAATTTTATGCAGATGGCCGTTGAACAATCCCGTATTGCTGCACGCCGGGGAGAAGTACCAATTGGATGTGTAATAGTTAAAAATGGGAAAGTAATTGCTAAAGGTTATAACCAACGCGAACATAAACAAAACTGTTTATGGCACGCGGAAATTGTTGCGTTAAATCGTGCGTGCCGCAAGTTAAAATCTTGGCGTTTAAATGACTGTGAAATGTATGTAACTTTAGAACCTTGTCAAATGTGTATGGGGGCAATTTTAAATGCACGTTTGCGTAAAGTTTATGTTGGTGCCAAATCAACTACAGATTTAAATTGGCAAACTCCAATTGAATTTCAACCTAATACGGAAGCCCAAAACATTTTAGTGGATTTTTTTCGCAATAAACGTTAAACTTAGATTGTGAAACGTGAAGCAATTGGTATAGTCGCAACGCTTGGGTTTGTATTATTGGGCGCAGCAGTGATATTGGGTTTGATTACAGGAATTTTATTTATTTTTCCAAAGGCATCTTTCTTTGGGGCCAGGTCGGTTAACGAACGTGATACGCAAGTAATTTATTGTGATGATGATTTGGTTGATGCATTTGCTAACGGTAGATTCATTTTAGAAAGTAATAGTACAAAAGTTGAAGTTAAGATGTCGAATAATGGGTATGATGGTCAAAATACAATTGTAGTTAATGAATCGGCGACTGGTATTGCATTTAATAATATCAATCGTACTTTAATTGAATGGACACAGACATCTTATAATAATCAGCTTTATTACCGCATTAAAATCTTAGAACCATCAGGAATGGTGTTCACACAAAAACCAACTACTGTATATATTAATTTACCATACCGTAATGATGGATTTCGTTATGATTTTGTTTTACAAAATCAATATAGCTCTGTTGATTTTTCTTTCGTCGATATGGAAAACGCTACGGATGCATTGTTAATTAATGATTTGGTTGTTGAAAGTGCAGGTAATGTGAATGTTGCATATAATGAAAAAAGTTCAGTTAAGAATGTCAAAATTAAAGGTAATAAAACTAAGGTCACTTGTAAGGCAAAAGTTGAAAATGATGTATTAGTGACTGGTTCAAATAATGTTTTGGATTTTGGTTATAGTAATGAAGTCCTTGCTGTAGGTGGTAATATTACCATTCAAGGTAATAACAATCAATTCCGTGGAACTTTAGTATCAGGTAATGTGAGTTTTAAGCAAGATAGTGGATTGCTAAAAGTGTATACTATTGAAAAATCGTTAGATGTTGAAACGGTTAATGCACCAATTAATGTCACTGAAGGTGTACTGGGTAATGTTACTATGAAAACTCAATCTGGTAAATTACAGGTTGATAAACTTGTTAAAGGTAATGTTGTTTTTGATACCATTAATGGAAATTTGGAAATAGATGCCATTCATGGAAATCTAAATTTTACGGCTGGAACACCGAGTGAACCAAATGCAACTGCATCGGTTAATGTTAAAAAATTACTTGGCGCGGCTACTGTTTATAACTATGGTATTGGTAGTATTTCATTGAGTGATGTGACAGATGATGTAACAATTAATAGTTATCAAGTTGGCGGCGGTAAAATTGATGTCGATTTGATTTCAATTAATCAAAACGTGAACATCCTTGGTTATGATGGTGAGATTAATGTACGTGGAATTAATGGCGGCGATGTAAATATCACAATACTTGGTGAAAGAGAGCGAGCAGGAGCGGCAAATATTAATACACAATTCAAAAATGTTGGTACTGCGGAAATTCGTTCTGGTGGGTATATAAGCGGACACGATGATTGGGGTAATGTTAATGTCACTTTAAGTGAAAATTGTAATGATTTAGATATGTATGTCTATTTTGCGCGTTCGGCAAACAGTAGTTCACGCTTTGCATATGCAACGAATAATATGAAAATTAGTCGTGATGAAAACGATTCGGCTAGTGCTAAAAATCGAATTACGGTTAAGGGTAGTGATGTTGGATCGTTGAAAATTTATTCTCAAAATAAAGTTTATTTGTCCTAATGTAAACGTTTTTTGCTTGACGATAAGACATATAAAAAATATAATTTATACATACTAGATTAACGAGAAAAAGAGAAAAACGTTTGGGGGAAAGCATTTGAAAAAACGCGGTTTAGTTAGTTTAATCATTGTTTGCTTTGTTGCGATTGCCTCCGTAATCGGCGTTATTTTTGCTTTCCAAAATTCTGGTCGTCAAACCGATGTTTATGGTGATGTTTCCATCGCTGTTGATAAAAATGATATTAAATTAGAAGTCGAACTTGAAAAAGACACTGCGGCAGATAAAAAGTTCCGGATTGTTGAAACATCAAAATCGTCAACGTATTTTACAATTACTGTGGGTGGGTTACCTGATACTGCTGACCGCAGCGTTGATTGGAACAATAGTTCAATCAGTAGCGGTGTAGTATCAATTCAACGTGTTACGCCATTGGCTGAATCTGGTAAAACAGGAATCAACACTTTTAAAGTTACCGGACAAAATGGTGGGGCCCCGGTTAACATTGTCTTCACTAGTGCATCTGGTGCAAAAACGGTTTCGGTTAAAGTTACCGTTAGTATGATTGCTAAAGATATGAAGATTGGCACTAATGCTCACTTTGGAATTCGTCAAGGTGGGGTAGGGGTAAATTTAAAATCAGATGCAATATTAAGTAAATATGATTTTTATGCTCATCCTGATGATAATGAACACATATATACGCCAAATAAATTTCCAGTAGAATATCGTTTAAAACGTGATTATTCAGGTGTCATTTTGGATAATGACTTTTTGACTGTTACAGATCAGGCAACTTGTGTTGATCAATATATTGATTTACAAGTTAAATTGCCCGCTATGGATGACTGGCTGGATGTTCCTTTTTATGTTTTCCCTAAGGCAACAAAAGTAATTACAACAACCGATGCATACAAGGCACCAACTACTTCAATGTATGAAAATGTTTGGGATTTAATTGCTAACCGTGAAGAACAATCTGGGGCAACTTTTACATTTGCTTTAGACCAAGTTAAAACTGCAGCTTCTGATTATGGTTTTAAAGTAGAAAGTGCAGATACTAAAATGGTACGTGTTGATTATCTTTCGCCGTATGAACGTTCGTTATCAACAGTACAAAACCTTGGAGAAGTGGCGGTGCGAATTACGGCATATCCAATTATTAAAGATTTAACGAACAATACGGAAATCAGTTTTGCTGATGAGTCTGATGTTGATGTTCAAATTGTTGATACAATTTATTTACGTGTACGTTATGAATTTTATGGCGATAGTGATGTAAGAATTCACGGCGATAAATCATATAATTTAGCACCCAGTAAAAAAACAGTTGATGCATTTTTTTATGAAGGTAAAAACGAAAATAATATTAACAAATATTATGATACATTTACTCTAGATACCGGCAATGGAAAAACCATTAATATGGATTCTGATATCCAATTTGAATTGGTCGTTGAAGATAGTAATGGTAATTATACTGGAATTTATGACCGTGAGGGTAAGTGGATTGAAGAAAATGGTCAATTAAAATTGGTTGATGAAGACTTCGATTTATATAGTATTTTAAACATTGGTTATTGGTCAAAACAAACTAATAAATGGGTAATGCTTTCGCAAAGTAACTATTCGGTTAATTACTTGAATACTTTCGGAGTAGCATTAACTGATAAAGGTAACGCATCAAACTTTATTGGTAATCATATTACTTCAATGGTTTTACGCGCAAAAAGTATTGAGCAATTATCAATTGGGGGCAACGCAACTTGTGATATTAATTTAGATGTTACTAGTGCTATTGACAAATTTAAAGTTGAAAACTTAACTAAATTTGACGATGGAACTTCTGGTGTTGCTTTAGTGTATAATACTAAATACAAAACATTTAGCACGGCATCTGTTGACGTTTATGGAATGGTAACTCGTGATAACATTGATACCTATAGTGAATTTTGGAATACAACTAAAGTTTCGGATAATAGTGAGAATTTACCATTTGAAATTACTTGTGATCGTTCAGTACCCTTTAGCGTTGATGGTGTGGCGGGATATTACCATCTAACCTATACCTTTACAGCAAGTGATATTGCACCAATTCAATATTATAAAGATTATCCAATGACGATTCGTTATACCAATGGTAAATCTTATACGTTTAATGTTCGGGTTTTCCCAACAGTTGAAGCATTGTCAATGTCTGTTGTAAGTAATAGTCAGGGAAAAGTTTACCAAACTATTTCTAATAGTTATAATTCGACATATGATTATGTGCGTACAGTCTATGTACGTAAGGGATATGATTATCAATTTGCGATTGATACGCCAAGTGTAAGTGTAGGTGCATATGCAATTTTTGATGAAATTAAAGTTGGCAATCAAGTAATCGCAACTAATACACGTAGTTTTAATGCGATTGATTTATCTGAAGGAATTTATACTTGTACGGTTAGTTTGCACGCCTATAGTGAAGAAGTTTATCACGAACACCAACGTACAATTACGGTTTATATGATTGTTGTTGATCCTGTAATTAACGTTGTGACCCAACCTGCCATCCTTAATTTGGATGGTATTGGCTGTAGCCGTGAAGTCGAATTAAAAATGTACTCGTACGAGGGCGTGTCGATTACTGATTATACCTATTTACATATTGACATTGCACAGAAAAATGAAAATGTGTTAATTGAATCACAAGGGGCAATTAATAAGTTTAGGATTACGGCCAAATATTTAACTGATGGCGTTTTTGATATTGGTTTTAAAGTTTATAAAAATTATATTTTCACCGAATTTGATTTGGATGGTGATGGTGTAATTAATAACGAACTTCCGTTTGAATTTAATTATATGGCTGGAGCTTTAGTATCTGTATCGGTTAGTATTTCAGAAACTAAGCCTAACACAATAACTATATCAGGCAATGATTTTAGTACTAATTTGGGAAATTATGTTGAATTAATTTCGACAGTTGGTTCAATGAGTGGAGCAGAAATTAATGTTAAATCGGCTGATGACGCATCGAATAAAAATATTGGCATTGCATATGCAGAATGGAAAAATGGCAAATATGAATTATCACCTTTCGCACCTGTTGTGAATGGTTCTAATCTACAAATTGGTAATGTGGCTACGGCTTGTGTTAATTCCGATATGGTTACGATTGATCCATTGCAAAATGTAACGGATATGGGATCCTATGCGTTGGTAATTTATACGCGTGACAGTTTGTATTACGTTGATACCAATAATAACGTTGATTTGGTATTACCTAAATATTATAAAATTGTGCGTATTTTTGTTGGTAGTGCCGAAGAAGTAACATCTAATATTGCTGAGTTGACCAGCAACCATATTCACGATGCTAACAGCGGTAAACGTAATAATCTGGGTGGTTACAATTGGATTATTCCTGCAAAAGAGAATTCAACTAACCAACGTGTTGCCGTGTTATTCTATACTACACCAAGGAACCCTTATGGTTCACAAATTGATGCAAATGTTTATTACTTTGATGATTTGTATAGTGTGCTTGGTTGGGGGACATTAAAAGGTTTAACTGAAACAATTACATTAGAAAAGTATGTTAAAGTTGGTAATAATGCTGCAGAAAAAGTTGGTGCGGTTGGAGTTCGTTTGAATCCTGATGAAGGAAGAGAAGGATTAAAAATTGATTTAAACCATAAACACGGAACCAGTAATGACGAAGAAATGTATAGTCACGGCGACGTACAAGTTTATTATCAATTCAGTGTTAACGCCCAGATGTCGATTTTCTATGTAGTCGAAGGAATCGATAATTTTGATGTTAGAAACAATCGTATTGGTTTAGCAGCTCGTAGAACGCTTTCTCCAGAAGATGAAAATAATCACAAAATTGATACAATTACGGTTCAACGTGGTACCGGCTTTAATTTTAATTCAAATTTAAACCAAAGTGCTGGTTGGCAATTAAACAAAACTAATTTTACTACAGAAGAAGAGGGACGTACTTCATATGTTACTTATGATGGTGGTACATATTCCTTCTTCCCATATATTCAGTTTACAAGATTAACGGAACAATTCACATTTGAGTTAGATGCGTTAACAGCTAACGTAAAAGTTGATGTTAAGGGTGGTATTAACTATTTGAACATCGTGCAAAATTCTGTATCATTAGACGGTGTTACAACAGCGACTTATGATGTAACAATGCGTATTGATCAGGAAAACTGGAAACCAAGTTTGTTAACGTATAATTTCTCATACGACGGTGTGTATTATGATTTGTTCGCCGATGATACAGATGTATCCTATATTAATTTGGAAGGTGGTAAGTCCAAATTAGAATTTAAGTTGACCTGTTTGAATGCCAATACAATTCCAGTTAATGGTTATTATACTTATTACTTACGTATTGAAGTAGCCGTTGTAATTATTGTTCCTGATGTTGATCCTTTCTATAATATTCCGAGTGCTGAATTAATTATACGTGAAAATTTAGTTGGATCACCGCTAAGTAAGGTAAAAACTCCAGCTAAAGATTCAGCGACATTAAGTTTAATGAAAGATGGAATTAATAATGTGACAATGGCGCATTTTGCCAATACTAATGTCGTTGAAGGTAATCGAAGTTTACTGACATTAGCAACTGGACAAACTGATTCCGGTGTAATTTATTTGGATAACGAATCGGCAGGTGGACTGTTGGTAATTTATCCGACGCCATATTATATTAACGTTTCCAACATTTCATTATCAATGGCAAGTAATGGTGCTCATATAGAGAACGTTGAGATCGGTACGGATTTAACAGGTAAACCAATTTACGATAAAGTGACGTATACGGTTGGTTTTACTCAAATGATTTATAATGAAACTGAAAAGTACTATCAACCATATTTAAGCGGAACTGGCACACCTAAAATGGTTTCATCTTGGTCAGCTGCAGAGGGATATAAATGGACCGGTAAATATTATTTCCGAACTTATATTGTTTCGGATGCGCAGGTTTCATATCGATTACCAGATGGTACGCGTTTCAAAATTCAAATTTCGATTCAAGGTGAAAGAACGGCAAAAGCAATTACGGAAACTATGACTTTGGATGCTAGATATCGCGATAGTTTTGTAATTACTCCAGATAGCAATACAGAAGATTATGCAGTGCGAACTATGGCTCAAACGCGTTATCAAGCAGTTGGTACAACGGCTGTTTATGACGTTGCATTGCCAATTGATTGTGTGCCAAATTATGCAAAATTTACTTTGAACGGAACTGGTTCTTCAAATACGACGATTCATTCAACCTATGCGGATGTAACAATTAACTCTGTTGATCAAACTTTATCTGTTTATATAAAAGCTGATAATAAAGCAATAGGACAATCAATTGAAATTCGTATTCCATATCGTCGTCCTGGCGATTATGTTAATCCATATTTTAGCATTGTCATTGTACCGGTTTATTTTGAATTTGATAGTGTAGAGGTAATTGATCATTATGAGACACGTTTACAATTGGCATCCAAAAATGCTTTAGCGCAATTAAAATATCGTGCTTTATTTAATTACAACACCAGTATGTCCAGTAGTGCTTTGACTGAAAAAATGAGAACGTTTAATGAAAGTTTATTAACTTCAAGTTTAATTTCGCGTAACTATGAAACTCCTGGTCAAATTGATATACAAATTCCGTATACTTATGTTAATGGTGTTCCGGTATTAACCAAAAATGGTGAGTTCCGTTATGCGCACACCTTCTATTATGATATTGCAACGCCTATTGCGACAATCAAACGCACAGAATATTTAGCTGTGGGCACTGCTGAAACATATACATTCTATAACTGGGATCCAATACACGCATCAAGGTTATACTTACAAGACTCAAATAATAACACAACAGGAATTAGTGATTATTGGTATCGTGATATTAAGTCTCAAGATCGAACCACAGTTTTATTGACGGTTAGTTTAGAAAATCGTAGTAGTACTGTTAGTGATAGTACTGCATATAGTGCATTAATTAATGCAGGTAGAATTGTTGTTTACGTTTATTCAACTGCTGACCAAGTAACTCCTCAATTAGAATTGACCATTATTCCGGTATATTTTACCTTTGATGAATTTAAATTACAAAATAATCCCGCGTATCCATTGGTGGCGTTAACTACCCCGAGTACGATAACAGTTGAGGCGGGAAATATCAGTGCTGTTAATGATACGGCCGTCAATAACGCCATTAATACGTTTAATACAGCGCTTCTAAATGCACAAAATAATTTATCAACCGATACAAGATTGTCATTTAATCGTATTCCGAATGACGATGGTATTTTAAATTTTAACTTCGATAATGCAACACGTGCTTTAACTCGTGCTGACAGTGCTAATCCGATTACAGCTACTAGTTATTTGTTGATTACAGCAGGCATTACTTATGTTAACGGTATTCCAACATTAAATAGTAATGGACAACAAATCTCAACTTATATTCCAGTTAATACCTTTGGTGCCGCCAATGAAGGAAATAATAGCGTTACGCCAGTGCTCGATCCGGCACCAAATGGACGTGTACGTACGATTGCTCAAGCAATTGGCACTAAGGTCCGTTATAATATTGCTTTGCCGGGTGTCGTTTACGATTCGGCATTAGATAAATACGAAATTCGTGCTGATGGTAATGTTGTTTGGGAAAATAGTTTTGCTTGGAATGCTGTTTGTAATGTAAAAGAAAATACAGTTTTGGTAACTTTAAATGAAGATACCAGTTTATTTAATAAAGTTTTAAGTGTTATGGCTTATAATCAAGCAGGGGATTTGATGTACGTTTTGAACATCGTTCCTGCTTATTTCACTGTTGAACAATTATTTTTGTCAAAACACGTCGATGAAAATCCGGTTTTGATTAAAAATGAAACTGGTTGGTTACAAGATTTGGATTTGGATTTTGTTAGAAATTACAGCCATAGTTATAATTTTGATACACAAATTGCTGCCTTTAAACAATCATTAAACATTTCTGGTCTAGTATCACGTATTGATGATGCTGGTTACATTACTTTGATTGCTGGGGTAGACTATGAAGATGGTATTCCAACTTTGGTTAATGTCGTGAATGGTCTTACGACAGTGCAAAATGTTTATCGCTATGAATTAGTTGATGGCACTCCCGAAAATACCAAAGCTCAAGCGATTGGTCAAACTGTTATATATAATGTTAACCGTGTTTTTGAAAGTATTAAAATCGGTACAAATGTTAATGGTAACGAAGTTTGGAATACTTACGACCAATCAATGAGTTCAGATTGGGCAATTGAACGAGATGGCCAAAACAAAATTAAAGTTATTTTAGCGCAAACAACTGCTTTGTTGGGTAATCGTATCCGTATCGGTGTTTTTGTTAACGATAACGATGAAGAACCATCGTATGTTTTGAATGTAATTCCTGCTTATTTTGTTGTTGAAGATTTGACTGTGGCAGGACAGAATAGTGAAGATCGTAATATCTTTTTGTATTATGGCGAAGATCCGGATTCTCCTTTAGGTGTTAAGTTTGATGCTATTTTTGGTGAACATTCACTAAATTCAAGTTTTGAAATTCCACAAAAGAAAGCGGACTTTATTGGTGAATTACAAAATACAAAAGCTAATTTAATTGGTCGCTATTATGATCGTAGTTTAATGTCGGGTGATTTGCATATTACACTTTATTTGGATTATACGACAGGTATCCCAACAATCATTGAACGACCAGAAGTAAACGGTGATTTCGTTGTACGTCTTGATGTTGATTTCTGGTACGCAATATTTGGTCGTGGTAACAGCAATGCTAATGCTGAATATTTACCGTTACCAGTAGGACCACGCACTCGTACTGAAGTACAAGCAATTGGTACAACGGTTAGTTATACAATTGATTTGAGTCAAACACTGAGTGCTGATATGGAAATGTTATCCTACAACGAAAGTATCTTAGCGCAACGTGGTTGGAAAGCTTCATTTGTGGATAATGTATTAACCTTAAATTTATTGCCGAGTGAATTACCAACGAGTACTTGGGAAAATGCAATTGATAATTTGCTTAACGAGGATATTGTGTTTAATTTTTATTCAGGTTCTAATTTGGTATTCGTATTAACCATCCAACCGGTACTATTTGAGGTAATTGGAGTGGATACTGACTTCCCTGAACAACCAATTTATTTGGATGATTTAGAAATTACTGAAATTTCTTATCGTGCCAAAGTTAAATATAACGATCAAATCTCGTATAATGGTAAGGATATTGTTGAATACATTAAAACATTTAATACGCAATTAAACGCGGTTAAAGGTGGCTTGTTTAACATTGAAGATGATGGTGAATATTTGAAACTTGATATCGCAATCGATTATGGTGCAGCTGGTTCTAATTATCGTCAAGCACCTAAATTGTTAAATACTGTTAATAACCCATTGAATGTGATTGAAAGTTACGTTAAATATTCTCGAACCGCACAGAGTAATGTTGCTTTGCATTATCAAGCTGTTGGTACGACTGAATACTATTATTTGGGTGCAGGTTTCGCTGGTGCAACGATTAACCAAGCAATAACAAATGTTAATAATAGTGAAGTTGAAAATTACATCACAGCAGAAATAGTTAACTATGGCGGTAACAATACTTATGCTTTAAAGGTTGTTTTGAAACCAAACCAAACTTTAGTAGAAAAACAAGTAACAATAACCATTAATAATGGAACAACTTTTACGATGACAATCCAACCTGTTTGGTTCTTGGTTGAGGGCTTTGAGGTAGTTAATCATCCAGAACGTCATATGTGGTTGATTAATTCTAATGGAACAGGTGAGAAAGTTGGTGACTTATTATTCTGTGTGCGTGCTCATTATTCTACAGACAGCACTTTGTTTGATGAAATTCAAAATCAAATTAATGCATTTAATCTTCATCTAGCAAAATATGAAAACAACGAGTGGGTGGCGAAAGATTGGGATGATTATTTAGTTACCACTTTAATGGGTAAGCAATATTTAATTGTCAGTGCAGCAATTAATTATGACGCACACGGTGTAGCTAATATTGTATCAATTAACAGTGCAGAACCAACTGCGGTTGTGCGTGATGTTTTTGAGTATGCATACTATGCTGATCAAATCAAGGGTAATGGTATCGTTTATCCTAATGTACCACGTAATCGTATGACAGAAATTACAGTTGGAACCAATGTGGCATATACAATTGATGTTCCTGATTTGACCGGATTCACTGATGAAATGATTGCTGTGTATGAAAATAGTGATATCAAATATGCTGATGATGACAGTAAATTACAACGTTATACTGGTGATGATATTACGGTACAAGTAACAAATGGAAATCATTTACAAGTTGCTCTAAAAGCGGATGCTGAATTGGTTCACAGTGAATTCAAAATCTTTATCTATTATGACCGAGCACACGTGAATAATACTCCTAATAGTTCTGATGCGGATAATGTTGCATTTATTTTAGTTGTTCGTCCGGTGTTATTTAAAGTGACCGGTTTTGCTCTTCCTGGTTATAATGATGATACAATTTATGTAGACGATATTAATCAATTTACTAACGATATTGCTAGTATTGGTGGAAACACATTTGTTCCAGTTTATGAATATGCTGATAGTTTATTAAATGAAGAAATTGATACTACTAATCATATTACTTTGCAAACAATCTTAGATGATTTTACCAACACATTCTTAACATCAAAATATGCTGCTAAAACGCGTACGCGTGGAGAAAGTACTGGTGTCTATTATTTTCAAGTTATGACTTCGGTAGCTTACAATGCTTATCAAGGTACGCCTTATTTGACCAATGATCCGGTCCATCGTGTTTGGCAATCATTTAAAGTAGTAGAGGCTAACACGGTCAATGCTAGTACGCACAGTGAATATCAAGCTGTTGGTACAATCAAAACATATTACATTAATGATGCTGCCTTAGAAAGTAATTTGGATGATATGTTCCAGACAAATGGTTCATTGGTAGTACGCAACGGTTCAGATGTTACAATTAATAGTCTTTATTATGACGCAACTTGGTCAAAAGATAACCCGAATTATATTAATGTTTTATTGTTAGATGATGCATTAATTGGTTCACCGGTTAATGTTGAGATTAGTAGTAAATATACTTTACAGATTAATCCTGTTTATTATGAGATTTTAGGTTTTGAACCAGTTGAACATCCAGAACGTTCAGTTTGGGTCGTGGAACCATATTCGACTAATGACTTGCAATACCGTGTGATTACCTCGGATTTAACAAAAGTTCCCAGTGCAGTGTTAAGCGACGTTCAAAATCACATTAATAGTATTAACGAAAGTTTAAACAATGGGGTAGCACCTAAGTCAATTACTTTTGAAGATAACCAATATATTATCTTTGGTGCAGCTGTTAATTATAATAATGGATACCCTGAATTCACAACAATTACTAAAGATAAACGTAATGTTGTTGAAAGTGTCATTGACTATCGTGTTTGGTCGGCAAATAAAAAACCAAATCCAGAGCATCCAGCGGTTATGGGTAAAGTGCAAGCTAACCAGATTATTGGTAAAACCAAACTTTATACCTTAAAAAACATTAAAGGACAAATTTTCTATCAATATTTATGGGCTGAGAATGCTGGTAATTTGTTAAATTCGTTTGATAATTCAACTAATGGGACAATGGAGACCTATGAAAAACTAACCATTTTAGTTGATACTGCTAAGAATACTTTGCAAATTCAATTATCGACCAATTCGACTTTGTTATCAAATCCAGTTCGTGTTTATATCCCTTATTTAACCACTGTTAACGGTAAGGATGTTTGGTATAGTTATTGTATTGAAATAACGCCCTTATTGTTTGAATTAAAGGGTTGGACAATTAAGGCTGCTGGCAATAACAATACTTTAATTAGTGATCAAACGCACGATGATTATTTATTGTTAACAACTGATAGTGAACCTAATACTTTAATTAGTTATGTTGCTCATATTGAAACCTGTGAAACTAATGATTTGGTTTTACAAAATTCAATCAACAATGCAAAAAGCAATCTTGAAAATGAAGCAGTGAATTATATGATTGTATATAATCCGCATATTTTCATCGGTATTGATGGATTGTATTTGAAACGAAATTGTTCGGCAACCACGGAGAGTAATACTGCAATTGGACTTTCAACTTATGTTGTTTATGAAAATGGTCTTCCAAGATTGGTTGAAAATAGTAATACTTTAGTATCTAACCAAATTTTAATTTCAACTGGTTATAGTCAAGCCGATTGGGAAAATAACAAAGTTGGTAAAGAACTTTTGGCTGCAAATGTTAGTTACGCAGTTCAAGCCTTAGGTACAGCGACAGATTATTCTGTTGAGATTGCTAGTGCAGCACGTATTTTCCATAATGATATTAAAGTAGTCGAGCAAGGAACCGACCATTCAATTAACATCGAAGGTGAACGTGAAAATTTGATTACTGTTGAAGTTGAAAAATCCAATAATAATGTTGTTAACTTCAATGTTTCATTGGCTCCGGTTGTTGCTTTACGTAATTATATGATTGAAATTCAAATCCCGTATTCTGATGATGTAAATGCGATTGAACCAAATTATGTTTATAAGTACTATATTACACCAACTGTATTCATTGTGGAAGGTTTCTATTTGGCAGGAGTAGAAGATAATAATGTAGAATTAAATAGCGATATTACATTGGATTTGCGTGTTCAGGCATCTTATTCAGATAATGTAAATATTCGCAATGTAGCAAATTTATTGATTCAAAACTTTGAAAATTCATTAAATAATGCGATACGTAATGAAACTCCTGTTGATAATGTGATAGATAATGAAACTTTGTATTTTGCGGTTAAAAATAATGTTGGTAGTATTAATGTCGAATTGAAGAATGTTGGCAACCGAATTATGATTCATAAGTCCGAAAATGCATCGGCTGTGAATAGTATTTTAGGTACTGTTAAAGTTGGTTATGCGACGGGTGCACCTAGAGTAGGTAGTGTAAATCCATTAATTGATACTGATGTTAATTTACAAATTCAAATTACGACTGAAAAAATTGAAACCATTGATTTCCCAGGTTATGAAGGTCTTGAACCTGGCTACAGTACTGATGGTAATGAGGATAACACGTTGTTAATTGGTGCACGCTATATGCAGGCCATTGGTACATCTTGTAATTATCCATTGCACGTTGATAACCGTAATATATCTTTTGCTTATGATTATATTAAAGTATTTAATGGTGGTTTGGAAAGTGGTGTTGGTAAGTATGAATGTTTTGATATCAATATCGTTAATAACGGTGCTAACGATTTAATTGTTGGTATTACTTTCACAGCTTCCGCAAAGAATTTGAATGACTTTATTGATGTACGAATTCCGTTTACCATACTTGTTAATGGGGAATTTGTTTGGGCATATTACTCATTACAAATTAAACCAGTATTGTTTGAAGTTGTTGGCTGGAAATTAAAAATTGGTAATGATAAATTTGATTCAGTTACTTTGAATGAAAATGCAGTAGTCTTATGTTTCACTCCTGAAATTAAAACTGGTTCCACCTTGAATAGTGCTTATTATGCTGAAGATGAATTAGCATATATTGAACGTACCGTAAAAAGTATTGAAACAAGAATTAATACTTTTGATTCAAAGTCGAGTGATGATGCTCATTATCCGTATTTGACATTGAAAAATACCCCACAAGAAGGACACCAAGTTAACTATGTGATTGAACGTTATAATTATCGTTCATATTTAACTCGTAGAATTCTTGATGCATCAACAACAGTATTAACGGTTTCAGGCTATGTAAGTTATGATGTTGGTAACGTAAATCAAAATTTTGTTGATTCTTCACAAATTGTAACATCATATTCAAATAATGCTAATGAAGCTCAAGTAATTACCAGTTCAATCTTGATTCATACTACAGATAAAACTTTTGCAAACCCAAGTGGTAATGGTTCGAATGGCGGAAGCACTGGTACTGATGGTAATGGAAACAATAATTCTGGATCATCGGATGGAACGAGTACTTCGACGGATCCAAATAATCCAAACAATCCATCGGGTTCAAGTGGACAAGGCAGCACAGGTACAAACCCAACGGATCCAAATAATCCGAATTCCAGTGGCGGCGAATATGATCCAAACAATCCAAGTGGAAGCCAACAACAAGGCGGTGGTTCAAATGGACAAGGTGGCGGATCAACTGGTCAAGGTGGATTTGGCGGTAATGGCACAGATCCTACGGGTAATAGCAGTGGCACAATTTTTGATCCAACTGATAAAACTGATCCACGTTATGATCCAAGATTAGACCCGACTAGCGATGAATATGATCCTGATTTCAGTAAAGAGAATGATACATCAGATGATGGAACCACTGGCGGTAATCCAATTTACATTATTTATGATTCTAGGATTGGAGCCGAAGGTTATATTGATTATATTAATGATTGGAATAAATACATTGACTCTAGTGATGATGACGACGATGATGACGATGATGATAATAACGGAGGAAACGGTAACGGTAATGGTGGTGTTTTCACGGCATTCATCAAACAGAATAACGCTAACGTTTTAATGTCATTGCAATCTGGCGTAAGGTACGTTTTGATGGAAGATATTGTGATGTACAATATTCCTGGTTTACGTAACGGACGTTGGCAACCTGTAGATTTCCCATCAAATACTGTATTAGATGGAAACAATTATAAAATTATCTTTAATAGTGCTGGATTTGATTTAACTAATTCGCCGGCTAACATTGGTATGTTTACTTCAATTCCTGCTGATTCGGTAATTATGAATTTACAAATTGTGATTGAACGTGGCAGCGATGAAGCACCTGTAACAACCTTGGAAGTTAATTTAGCCAATTATACAACCTCAGTTAATGTTGGATTGTTAGCTGGTGTCAACAATGGTGTAATTACAAACTGTGCGGTCTTGTCACAATGGCAATTTAATATGCGTGACCTTAATCAGATTATTAATCCAATTACAGGTAAAACATTTACGTCGGCTTTACCGTTCAATAAAGATGGTTATTTATTTGAGAAAGTTGAAGGAGTAGAAAAAGATTATTATTTCTATGAACTTGGTATTGATAGTGAAACTAATAAAAAAGTAGTTAAGAATGTCTATCGTTTTTATGATAATGATGGACAGCCAGATGCTTATCGCTTAAAAAAGGATGAAGACGGCGTATGGGTTGTTGAATTAGATGATGCCGGTAATAAATATGCAATTGATGGTGATACCCACGAAATTGCACAATATGATGACTATAGTCCAATGATATATTATGATAACCAGGAACTTGAGAGTGTGTCACCGGCTAAGTTGTTTGTTAAGGTTAACAACGAAAATGTTAGTGTGGTCTTGGGCGGTTTGGTTGGTTCTAACTCACATATGATTACCAATAGTCGTGTTTTGATTGATATTGAATTATATGGTCCAGGACAAAATACGGGAACAGGTAACGTTGATCAGGTTAACGTTCTATCTTCAATTGTTGGTGGTGTTGTTGGTTCGAATAGTGGTACTATCACTAGTACGTTCTTCCGTGATGGTAATGTAGTTAACAATGCTAATGCTAAAGTGCGAGAAGGTTATAGCAGTTTGTTGGGCGGCTTCGTCGGACAAAATACAGGTATTATTCAACAATCTTATGCAATGGGACGTTCGGTAGGTCGTGCATTATTGAACCATATATCCGAAGCAGGGGCTGTCCGTACAATTCGTAACTCTTTAGGTGGTTTTGTACATCTTAACAGTGGAACGATTACTGATTGCTTGGTTAATATGGTAATTGTGAAAACAGGTACCGAAGGTGCAGCTGGTGGTTTCGTCTATAAAAACACGGCTCAAGGTGTGATTAAAAATTGTATTGAAAATAATAACATTATTACGCAAAGTGGTAATACCTTAGACTTCTATCGTCCGTTCGTATGTATCAATGGTAATGGTGATGAACTTGAAGATACTGTTAATACGGCTAATTTATCTAATTTGATTTATGCGGGTAATGCAGTTGGTCTTAGTATTAGTGATGAATGGAACGGTGTCTTGAAGGGATTGTTAAGTGGTAAAAATAATTCTGACAAATATGACGAGATTAAAAATTACGAAGGTTACTCCATTGGTACAAACAATAACTCTGATTGGGGAATTTCAGCAAAAAATACAATTTGGATGATGACTACCGAAGGCCCGATGTTGCGTGCTGCTAATGATATTGTGATTAGTTGTCGTAACGATCAAGTTGCAGCTAAATACCTTTATGAACTTGGTTCTGAAAAAAATCCATATTTGATTTGGAATAAATATGAATTTGAAAATAATTTATATCATTCGGTTGGACAAGCGACCGAATCAGATAAAAATACAACAAAAGCCTTAACCGATATTGAAAATAATTATCAAAATAATCATATTCGTTTAATTGATAATATCAGTATCAGTGGTATTAGAAATACATATAAGATTATTTATCGTGGTACTTTTGAAGGTAATGGCTTAACATTCAGCGGTATTAATTTAAGTACTGTTACCAATGATTTGGCAACAATGGGGTTATTCGGTAAGACTGAATATGCAACCTTCCGTAACGTTAATTTTGAAATTGATACAATTAATTCAACCGCACGTTATGTTGGTGGTATTGCAGGTATTGCAATTAACACCAGTTTCGTCGATGTTAGTGTAAAGTGTACCGGTACAATTAAAGGTGCCAACATTGTTGGTGGTTTCGTTGGCTTGAATGTGGTTTGTGACTATAATAATGAAATAGTTGTTGAAAACTATAATCTATATAGTTCTGTATCGGTTACGGCTAATTTCCAAAATAAAATATCCGATGTTGGTGCTAATTCATTTAGTTCGGGTGAAGAATATTGTCGACAAACATTATATGCAAAGGTAGAAGCACTAAATATTTCTTATGAACAAGGTTACGGAGCTGCCGGTGGCGTTTTTGGTTTTGTTACTTCTAATCCCAATAACTATCGCTATATTAATTCGTTTGGCCAAACCGAAATATGTTCCCGCTTTTTCAATAAGACTATTGAACAAAAAGATGCGTCCGGTAAACCCATTGCCAGTGCAAATTGTGGTAGTTATAACTCAGAATCAAAGTGGTTCTTAAAAGATATAAATGGTCAGCCATTGAATGAGTTAGTCGATAGCGGCTCAGGTGAGTATTTCTATGAAACAGTTGTAATTCGTAATGTATCTGGTGCGATTAAGAATGTGGCAGGTAACGTTGCTGGTGGATTAATTGGTATTATGGATGAAACAATTGAGTTGCAAAAACCCGTTGTTGAAAGTTTGGCAAGTTTGACTGGTAAATATTATTTAGGTGGTTTGGTCGGTATCAATTTAGGTAAAATTACCGGTGGTGAAATTGAGAGAGATGCGGATGGCAACATTACCAGTGGTAAAACTTATAATGCAATGGCCTTAAATAATTGGACTGTTGCCAGTTCGGCTGGGGAAAATTCATTTGTGTTCCGTAAAGATCCTGCTGAAGGTGGTGAGAGTGAACAACAACGTTATTGGGGTATGACTGTCGGTGGTGCGGTTGGTTATAACGGCGGTTTCGGAGACGGTCATAGTGGTGTTGTTGAAAATATCAACATTAGCGCTAACGTTTTGGCACCAACAAATAGCAAATATCAATATGTTATTGGTGGTGTCGTTGGAACCAACGGTAAAAATGGTTTAGTTACTGAATCAATTAACACGCATACAAATATTAATAATAGTACAGTTCAAGTTACATCGTATCAAGCGCAAAATGTTGGTTTCTATTTTGGTCGAATTGTTGGTCGCAGTGAAACTGTTGAATTGTATAGTAATAATGACGGTATCAAATATACTAGATCATTACAAATTGAATTCCCAGCTAATATGGGTTACGTTTCGGCAACTGATTTTGCAACTCCGGGATTATATACATTTAATAATGACGTAGCAGTGCCATTTAATCAGTTTGGTGTTGTGGAAAATAGTACACGTAAGATTCAAACAATGGTTTACGATGAATATTTGACATATTTGTCGAACACCATTAGCAATAAAGATTTGGTAACGCGTATTGAAATGTTGGAACCGTGGGTCCGCAGTTTACCAACTAAAATCGATATCGTTTATGTGGATGGCGCGAATAGGTTTGTTGAAAAATATGACATTGCGGCTTTGAAAGAATTAACTGATTGGTTAGATAAAAATAATATTTTCAACCGCTGGAATGATACTGCCCATAATAATGCGTTGACCACAACGACTATTGTTGACGGTAAAAATAAAACCTCAAACAAAGTTATTGACGATTACAAAAGTTACTTAGCGTACAGTGCAGTTAGTACCGTAGATGTTGACATTACGGGTGAGAGTGAGAAAGATTTCACTGGCAATTTGGATACGTATCGTACGAAGCGTCAACAGAAAGCAATTGAATTCTTTACCTATAAATATGAAATCTCGAAGGGAATTTCTGGTGCACAAAATGCTGATTTTAATTGGAATAATTATGAAAATTATTTAGCGTTGAAACGCGAGATATACACTGAAACAGGTGACGACGAAATTGTTCAATACGTTAAAACTGTTAGTGAAGATGGAAAAACCACAGTAACTAATGCATCAAAGGTTGCTGTCAATAGTGATTTGAAAGCGTTATTAGCGACACCAATTACCGATGCTACAAAATTTAGCAATGTTGACCCATTACAAGTCTATATTAATTATGCGGTTAATTCAGTCAAGGAAAATAGTCCATTTAATATGGGTGGTAATGGTTGGAGTTTGTCGTTAACTCAATATTATTACTATATGAGGAATCTCTATGGTAAATCGCTTGAATATAAAGACGATAAGAATGTTGTTATTGAAACTTATAATGTTCCGAATGATTTTGCGGTAACTAACGTAGGAGATACCGCCGATTACGTTCTCTATCTTTATACTAATGATATTTTGAAAGAATCATCCAATGCTTTAACTATCCCTGAATTTATTTACTTAATGAAGCACGAAACAGCTATTGTAACTACTAATGAAACTAAATGGATTAAAACCGGTCATAAAGGTAATGGCGATGCCCGTATTAGTTCAATTGGTGCGGTTGAGTTAAATTGGGTTGCCAGTTTGACCGACTTAGATGCAACAAAAGTTAAATCGGAAGCGGGCGTTATTTCCTATATTGATACAAATGGCAATAAACACGAATGGGAAGCACTAAGTAGTTATTTAACGGCTAAAGAAAATTTAGGATTAATGATTACTAAGTATCAAGAAATGGTTGGGCTAGGTGGAACTTTGTATGATCTAATCGATAGAAATACAACTAATGATACTTTAGAAGTTTCTGATGCTGCCACGGATAACTATATCTTTGCTTTGAAGTGTAAACAATATGGTTGGACTGAAGAACAAATTGAATTTATTAAAAAATATTACGCCACGAAAAATGCTAATGATGCGTATGAAATTCAAGGTGAAAATCTGAAATATGCATTATCGGCAACGACTTATGGTAATGTTTTAAGTTGCATTAAGAGTGATAACAATAATTATCGTGCCGTTTATGTCGATGATAAGATCCAAGTTATGAGTCAAGATGACAACAATAATAACTCGCGTTGGTATTCTGATATCGATGCTGACCACGTGTTTGATACAGATGAACCATCAGGCGTTTGGAGTTTGCCAGGTGCGGAAACGTTTACTAATGGTGATGGCAAACAATATCAACTGTATAATAACACTGCAATCAATTTAATGGCTGATGTCAATAATCTTATTGGTGCTGCATTATATATCGATACCGATAACAATAAAATGTTTGGTGAAATTACGGTTAATACTAGCGGTTCCAGCGGTTCATCTGAATCAAATAAAGCGGGTAAAGATATTTTATTGATTTATGAATTGACAGAACCAGAATTAAATGATGCAACGTCGCGTAATTATCCAGATTTCTTTGTTGAAGAAAAAGATAAAGATAATAATGTAATTAAAACACGTTACTATAAGATTGCCCGTCAAGTTATCAACGATTTTTTGTGGATGATTAGTAACCATGTAAAAGATGAAAGTGGTAATGTAGAATATAGCACTGAACATACAAATAATTTTTCAGATTATTTAGAAGAAGCGTTGTGGTGGCGTCAAGAAGGCTTTACAGCGGAAGAATTTGACAAAATCAAAGCGCACGCTATTCGTGGTGAAAAATGGAATGATGATCCGAAAGGTGATTATGCGATGGTTTCTGAAGTTAATGCTAATGGTGAGTTTACAGTTACACGTACTCCTGGTTCAAATGCTTTAGTTGATGACTGGAATTCGGTAACTGAAAAAGGTTTGTCGGGCTTTAAAAATGATAGTACCGATCCAAATCAAACATTTACGACGGCGGAATATACCGAAATTGTTTTAGGCGCAGAATTTGTTCCGAATGAATCTGGTGTTGATACGTGGTATAGTAATTACGGCGATTATTTGTTGTTCAAAGCGTTGTTTAACGGCGGTAATGTTGAATTATACGATGTTCCAGCGGACAATATTACGGGTATTGTTAGTTATATTCCTGATGCGACAACTTTTAAAAATCCATTTGATGGAGATGCTGCAGCACAACAGGCTGCATTGACTAGATTTACTAAAAACGTTGCCGCAGAAACCGAATTAGCACCGGCAATGACCTTTGGTTCAGACCGTGAAGCCTTTATGGAATTGTTCCGTGCACACGGTCGCACCGCGGATTATTTCCGTTGGGCACAAACATTTAGTGATAATGATGCAAAATATTTTACGTTAAACCATTACATTTATTATGTCAAAGCTGGTTTGGCGGATAAATTGAAAATTGATGGTGTAAATAAATTCAATGGCGAAGATTACCGTTGGGTTTTGAACCGTGAAAATCGTCGTAAAATTCAATATAACGGTGCCACCGAAGTGGCGATTACGTCGGACTTGGTGGAATATTGTTTGGATTGGTATAACGACGGTAATCCATTTATGACATTCCGTAATTATTACGAATGGATTAACATTTATAAATACGATGATAATTATAAACAACAACGTGGCGAATACGAAGAAACCAACGAAGAGGGCGAAACCGAAACCAAAAAGTCCGATGATGGTTGGTTAACCATTGAAGCGTATGCCGTTTGGAAACGAATGGAAAAATACGAAAACAACATTGAATATTACGCGAAGAAAGGTAGTGCAGCCAGTGAAGATGAAATTACGACACCAATCTTGAACCGTAAAATCAGTACCACGGTATTCCCACGTGTTCACAGCAGTGGTGAACAAGTTACAGATCCAGAAACTGGAACGATTCAAAGTTCAGTATTTGCGTTGCCGTTAAATAAATTATCTGATGAATATAAACAAGTTGCTAAAAATGCCATTGGTTGGAATCAAACCGATGATGATGGAAAAAGATTGTATCCAAACGTAAAAGATACACATATCCGTCCGGTACAAGACCGCTATGAATACAACGAACTTTATAAAGAACGTACACTTACTTCTAGAATTAATGATTATGTCAATTATAATGACAAAGGGTATGCTCTTTATGGAGCTAGAACTGATACTAGTGCAGCAATAATAGTTGGTGATTCTTCTATGAATAATTCAGATGCAAAAGAGATTCTAAATGTTTGGACCAGTAGATATGATTTGTATCGCTTTAGAAAAACACACGATGAATTTAGTTACTATGATTTTGATCAATGCACACGTGATAGATCTGTTTCTATAACAATAACGATGGGACCAAGTGATTATATATCTACAGGTGATTTAGTTACGATTCCTAATCGTTATGATTATTGGGGATTAAAAGAAGGTGAAAGGTTAGAAGAGTATGGAAAAGTATCATCGTATATAACACATCAAGGAGGTGCAAAATCTGTAAATATATCTACATATGTTGAAAAAGCTAAACCCGTTTATCAACCCGTTGTTGATTATGATAAAATGGCGTTGTGTCTAGATGAGATTTCGCTTAAAAACGAAGAAATTGCTGGTAATAAACTATGTATTCCTGAAAATAAATACGCCCAATTATATATCCCGTTTGATACCTTTGAAGAAGCTTGTACCCGTATTAAACGTGTGTTCTCGGATGATCCGGAATTCAAAGGTTACCACAATTATATGAAATTCTGGGCACGTAATGGTGATTGGAACTGGATTTCATTCTATCAAGGTGCTAATGAATATGATTACAAAGAAGCTACAGCAACTGGTATTCAAAAAGTTGAGCATACCTACGAAAGTATTACGTTCTGGACCAATTATGATGGTACTAAGTCGCCATTGGATGGTACGGATTTAAGTTCCAAAGCCTATAGTTGGAAACGTCAGGATAATCAGTAAAAGAAAAGGATGGTGCTGAACCATCCTTTTCTTTTTGAGTATTAAAAAATTAATTATTTAACATAGATAATGCTATCGTTGGTTTGTTCATTAGTGACAATAGTCATATTTTGTAATTTAGACAATTTGATGGTGTTTGCGGTTAATGAATATTGTTTTTGACCGCATAATGCACGTTCCATATCATTATCAAGTGTCAATCTTTTTTGACAGTTGTGATTGGATTTTGTATTATCAGTAGATGTTTTAGTTACATTATCTAAATTATCCATTGAACGAGCCGAAAGCCCCAAGTTGGTAAGGTCAGCCACAAATTTTTGGTTGACAATTAAACCACAGTTTTGGAAAGCATCTACCATTTGGTCAAAATGCATCGTGGTAACAACTTGACAATTATTATTGTTAATGTCTGCAGCTCTATCCGCAGCGGACATACCGCAATATTTCATACAATCAACCAGATTGTTTTTGTTGTTTTTGTATTCGTTTGCCATCTTTTCTGTTCTGTCTCCAATTTTGCCATAAACTTCGTTAGATAAAATTTCAAATGGGTAAACAATTTTATAACGATTTTCCATACCATTTTGTGTATCATAACTTTGGACCAATGGTCCATAAATGTTGATGAGTTCGTTGTAAATTTGGTTGATAATCGTGTCAATGTCATTGGAATTAAGGGCTTGTTTAACCGTTCCACAATAATCATTTAAACGTTGCAACATTGCTTTACCTTTGGCTTCGTTCGTTTTGTCAATTTGGACGGTAGCCAAATCTTTTTCCAATTGTTGTTCCAAACCTTTAGCATAGGCTTTGTAAATTGGCAAAGCATAATTAATCATTTCATCGCCATCGTCTTGTTTTTCAAGCGGAATTTTATAGTACCATTCGTACATTTTTAAGCCGCTGTTTTCGCCACCCAAATTTTTGGTTTTAAATGTGTAATTGGTTTCTTCGGGCGTTTGATGATCTTCCGGTTTTTGTTCAGGATCGCTATGTGGATCCGGATCCGGATTCTCGTGTTGAATGACATTGCTACTCGGATTTTGGCAACTGGTGTTCATTATTGCCGTGGTTGGAATGCCTAAAGCAAGTAATAACGCCAGAGCTGTACCTTTTATGCTTTGTTTGTTAAATAAATTTGTGTTAATATTTTTTAATTTCATACTACAATTATATGAAAAATTTAAAGTAAAGTCAATATTATGGACAAAGTTTTTTAGATAATTTTTATCATTTCATTGCCAAGGTTTGGTTTGGTTTATATAATGAATCATTAATGGAAATTCAGGGAACGGTGTCGGCGGTTGTATTTGCTAACGAAGAAAGCGGTTATCGCGTTTTGCGGTTGGATAATAATTTGACTGCAGTAGGAATTGCGCCAATGGTGTCAGTTGGAGCGGAGTATAAGTTTATTGGTGAATTTGTTAATAATGCAAAACACGGTAAACAGTTTGCTTTTACTGAAATGACTTTAATGCCTCCAGATAGCGAGGAAAAACTTTTAGCATTTTTAGGCGGTGGTTTGTTACCTGGTGTTGGACCAGCAACAGCACGTAAAATTGTGAAAAAATTCGGACTAGATACGATAGCGGTGATTGAATCGCATCCAGAAGATTTAACACAGGTAAAGGGAATTTCGGCTGCAAGAGCGCAAAGTATTTCTGAAAATTATATGGCCGTACGTGAAATGCAATCTGTGATGATGTGGTTGTATCGTTTCGAAATTAGTTTAAATTTATCATTAAAAATTTATCAACAATATGGCAAAGATACAATTGCAACGGTCGCAAAAAATCCGTACATCTTAATTGAAACAATTGATGGAGTTGGTTTTACTACTGCCGATAATATGGCAAAAAAACTTGGTGTAAGTTATAACGGAACTTTTCGTGTACGTGCAGGAGTAGTGCATATTTTGAAAGTAAGTGCGGAAACCGATGGTCATACATACGTAACAATGCCCGATTTAATTAGCAAAGTGTGTCGTTTATTACGGATCAAAATGGATGAACTAACACCGACATTTAATACGATTATCAATGAATTATGTATTGATCGTTTAGTTGTGCCGGTTGATATGGATGGCGTACAAGGTCTACAACTGATTCGTTTCTTTAATGCAGAAAAAGCAATTGCACAAAAATTGTTATTATTAATGCAAGATACAAAACAGCCTAATGATGTTGATGATTTAATTGAACATTATCAAGCATTACAAGGTATTACTTTTCACGAAACACAAAAGGAAGCAATTCGTCAGGCGGTAACTGGTGGTGTAACAGTAATTACTGGTGGACCCGGTACAGGAAAAACAACAATTATTAAAGCAATTTTATACATTAATCGTGCTAATGAATATAGTACGCAAATGTTAGCTCCAACAGGTAGGGCAGCTAAACGAATTGAGGAAACTACAGGGCAGCCGGCAATGACAATTCATCGGTGTTTGGAAAAATTTTCACACGATCCACATAATAGTTTTATTACACAAGATATGGTAATTGTTGATGAAGTTTCAATGTGTGATTGTTTATTAATGGCTTCATTGTTACGTAAAATATTAGCTGGAACGAAAGTTGTTTTTATTGGAGATAGTGATCAATTACCATCTGTTGGTGCGGGTAATGTTTTAGCTGATATTATTGAATCAGATGTTGTACCAACAATTCGTTTGACACAAATTTATCGTACTGGAGAAGATGCAACAATTGCGATTAATGCTCACCGAATTAATCACGGTGAAATGCCAATATTAGATAATAAAAGTTCAGATTTCTTTTATAGTAATGCTGAAACACCTGAGAAAATTAAGGATGAAGTTTTAGGTTTGTGCTCAAAGCGTTTGCCACAATATTTAAATGTTGATAGTAGTAAGGTGCAAGTTCTAGCACCAATGAAATTAGGAGTGGCCGGGGTAATTAATTTGAATAAATGTCTGCAAGCAATTATTAATCCTCCAGCGGAGGATAAAACTGAATTATTATATGGTGAAACAACTTTTCGTGTTGGCGATCGTGTAATGCATACTGTCAATAACTATAAACAAGAATGGATTAAGGATAATGAAGATGGAAAAGGTATCTTCAATGGCGATATCGGTAAAATTGCGACAATTAATAAATTCAGTGGTGAGATTACAGTTGAACTAGAAGATGGGCGTGTTACCATTTATCCACGTTCTGAACTATCAGCATTAACTTTGTCATACGCAATTACAGTTCACAAAAGTCAAGGATGTGAATTTGATGCGGTGGTTATTCCGGTTGTATCAGGAGCCTATATGATTATGACACGTAATCTTTTATATACAGCAGTAACTCGAGCAAAACGTTTAGTGGTATTAGTTGGAAAACAAGAAAATATTCAAAAGATGGTAGGGAACACCTTTACGAAGAAACGCAATTCCTGTTTGAATAAATATTTACAATATTTTAAAGATATGCCATACTGAAACCTATATGGATGATATTGAACAAGAGTTGGAACAGATTCAAACTGAACCTGAACTGGCTGTATTCCACAAAAATTATCTTTCGAAAACTGGTAAATTAACGATGATGCTGGCTGGTTTAAAAGATATGTTGGCGGAACAGCGCGCAGAGGCAGGTAAACGTCTAAATGAATTAAAACGTAAGATTGAAATTAAATTTTTCCAAAAACAAGCGGCTTTACGTGCAAAAGCAGTCAATGAGAAATTAAAACAAGATCCGCTGATTGATATCACAATCCCTGCAATTAATCAAACGCAGGGAAGTTTACATCCAATTACTTTGATTACACGACGAATTACTGAAATTTGTCGTTCAATGGGTTTTTTGGTTGTTGATGGTAATGAAGTTGTTTCTGAATTTGAAAATTTTGATGCGGTAAATATCCCATCTGACCATCCAGCTCGTGATATGCAAGATACGTTCTGGTTAACAAATGGTAAATTGTTAAAAACACAAACTTCGGCGATGCAGAACGAAATATTGAAAAAATATGGACCCGTAGTTTCGGCGATTTTCCCGGGTCGTTGTTATCGAAATGAGGCCACTGACGCTCGACACGAATTTGCATTCTTTCAATGTGAAGGAATGATGGTGGGTAAAGATATTTCAATTGCAAATTTGATTTATGTATTAAAGACAATTTTGTCTGAAGTTTATGGTAAGGAAATTAATGTTCGTTTGCGTCCTGGTTTCTTTCCATTCGTTGAACCTGGTTTTGAATACGATGCAAGTTGTCCGTTTTGTAATGGAACAGGTAAAGGTTGTAACGTTTGCAAGGGCTCGGGGTGGATTGAATTAGGTGGTTGTGGAATGATTCACAGTAACGTATTAGAAATGGCCGGTGTTGATTCAAAACAATATCAAGGTTTTGCCTTTGGTTTTGGTTTAACTCGATTGGCAATGATGCAGTATGCGATTAATGATGTACGTTTATTAAATTCAGGAAATTTAGAATTTTTGCGAGGGATTAAACGATGAAAATATCAGTTGATTGGTTAAAAGATTATGTTGATTTAAAAGGAATTACAACCCAACAAATCGCGGAAAAGTTAACTCAAATTACTTGTGAGGTGGAAGAGGTTATTTCAGTTGGTCAAGGATTGGAAAGTGTTGTCGTTGGTAAAATTTTAACTTGTGAAACTCACCCGCAAAGTGATCATTTGCATTTGTTAACGGTTGATATTGGTCAAGAAAAACCGTTAAATATTGTTTGTGGTGCACCAAATGCGCGTGCTGGAATTATTGTTGCGGTTGCTACAGTGGGGACAGTAATGCCAGATGGTATGAAAATTGCACCAACTAAAATTCGTGGCTACGAAAGTTTTGGTATGTGCTGTTCTTATGCCGAACTGGGATACAAAGATGACAATGATGGTATTATTGAGTTATCTGCTAAAACTAAAATTGGAACGCCAATTACTAAAGTTTTAAAAGGTTTGCAAGATGACATTATTGATATTGATAACATCAGTGTTACTAATCGTCCGGATTTATGGGGCCATTATGGAATGGCACGTGAATTAGCGGTAATTTTTAATCGTCCGTTAAAAGCGATTGATGCTACATTGGTGCACACATATGATAATTTACCTAAGTTGAAAATTAAAATTGAAGATGAACATTGTTTATCTTATGGAGCAATCAAGATTAGTAATTTGGGCGGTGTAACATCTCCAGATATAATTCAAAATCGTTTATATAAACTAGGGCATAATAGTCACGGTTTCTTAGTAGATTTAACTAATTATTTGATGTTTGCTTTTGGTAATCCATTACACGCTTTTGATGCCAATAAGGTTGACAAAATTAGTGTTGGTATGGTAACACCTGGTACGCAATTTATCACTTTAAAAGATAACGAAATTACGGCAACTAAAGATATGTTATTTATCAAAAGTAATGATTTACCAATTGCTTTAGCGGGTGTAATGGGCGGTAAAAATAGTGAAGTTGTCGCTAGCACAACTGAGGTTGTTTTTGAAATTGCCACGTTTAATGCTTCAAATATCCGTCGTACTTCTACAGCGGTGGGTATTCGCAGTGATGCTAGTTTGCGTTATGAAAAATCATTAGATCCGGAATTGAATTGGCTGGCTGCATCAGAATTGTTACGCTTGATTCGAGAGTATGCACCACAAGCGCAAATTCAGTCTGCGTTTACGCGTGTTACTAGCAAAATTGCCGAACAACCGCCTTTGAAAATTATATTACCCAAAAAGATGCTGAATAGTTATACTGGTGTTGATTTTGGTAATCAAGATGAAATGGTTAAGTGTAAATTGACTGCTTTAGGTTTTGCTCCGCAGATTACAGCCAATGAAATTGTAGTGACTGTACCTTCTTGGCGTCGCTGGAAAGATATTACCACACCGGCAGATGTAATTGAGGAAATTGTCCGTAATTATGGTTATCAGAATATAACTCCTGTCGCTCCAAAAGTTGCAATTGTCCCAGCACCAGCTGCTCCTAATGCTCAAGTAAATGATGCTTTGAAAGATTTATTGGCTTGGAAATATGCTTTTAGCGAGGTTCATACCAATATTTGGTACGACACTAAAGTGTTGAAGCGTCTTGGGGTGGAAGCACCATCATATGCGACGGTTGCTAATCCGTTTAATCAGGGTGATGACCAAATTCGTAGTTTAATGTTACCAAGTATGTTAACGGTAGCAGAAAACAATAAACATCAACCCGATGTGCGTGTGTTTGAGATTGGTCGTGTAATTAATGAAAAAGAAATTGAAAATGAACATTTAGCTGGAGTTGCGGTAGGCATGGACTATAAAACAGTCAGCGAAATGGTAACAGATTTATTTGCACATTTGGGCATTAAAATTGCTTATCAATTACAACAGTCAGATTTGAACTTCTGGCACCCAACTAATCACGCACAAATCTTATGTGGTAAAACTGTGGTTGGTATGATTGGTATTATACATCCTCAGGTAATGTCGAATGCTGTTGGTTTTGAAATTAATTTATCACAAATTGATTTCCAAAATGTAAGTAAAGAACGAGCACCAATTTTGTCTAAGTTTCCTAAAACTGAATTAGATTTCACCTTTGTTTGGAAAAATAATTATGCAGCATTAGATACAATTTGGAGTCAGTATCATAATCCATTGGTAACTAAACGTTGTTTAAAAGCAGTGTATGGTAATAAGTTTACGTTGACTTTTACAGTTTCTAGTACGGAAAAAACGCTTGACAAAACCGAAATTAACAAAATTCATCAAGAAATTCTTGACTTTGCGGCACAAAATAATGTACAACTAGGATAGTGAACGAGAATATCTTTTATATTGACGCTAAAACCAAAATTGTTGATTTTTTGACAACAGAGTTTTCGGGCACTTTTCCTTTGAAATTACAAAATCGTTTTTTAAATTTCTTTCCTCAAATTGCAAATTATGAAGAAGAGGGACACAAATATAAACCAGCAATTTTCTTTACGAATAACATTGATATGGTAGTAAAGAACATTCCTAATGCTACAAAAATTGTATTGTTTAATGATGCTAATGAAAATATGTTTGCATCACGTTTAAAAAGTTTAGTGCCGTTCTGTAATTTATATTGGTGTGTTTATGTTTCTATTTCTGATGAAAAAATTGAGTATGGTATTTTCAGAATTATTAATAGTATTAAAGACGAAAATCTAGAAACAATTTTGTTTAAATCACAAACTCTACAAGAAAAAAGTAATAAATTATTTGGTATTTATGTCTATGCGGAAAACACTTGGACCATTACGATGCGTAGTTTGAAAGGTCGTGTGGTTAATGTTAATTTTGCCTTGGATATCCGTGTAGTAAATAACTGGGAAGATGAGATTAAAGAATTTGTTGATGCCAGCTTTTCTAAATTACGCACTAGCGCAAAAAAACTACAAGACATTAAAAATATGTACCGTAACATTTTCCGTAATGTTTCGCGTTTAGTTGATGGAACTATTTGTGTCGTAGTGGATTCAGATTATAAACCAGATTCATTCTTTGAGGATGGTATTTGGTTAACTGAGCCAATTAACTTGTCGAAGTTATTTGCTCAAACTAATCAATACAACGAACAAAAATTGACAACAATGTCCGATGTATTTTTAACAATGTTAAATTTTGATGGTATCACAGTTGTGGATAATATGGGACAGATTCGTGCTTATAATGTGTTCATTGAAACCAATATGAAGGTGGCTGGTAATATTATTGGTGGTGCACGTAAACGGGCAGCCTATACAATTATTAACAGTAAACGTCCGAATATTATTGGTGTTTATTTCCAAAGTCACGAAGGCGAAATGTTCTATTCGCCGGTAAAAAAATAATTAAATATTTGATTTAAGGTTGGCATCAGTATAGGTAGGTGTTTTTGTTTCAAGGGGTGTTTAAACCGATTGTTACCAAGTTCAATCGTGAATGATGGAATGTTACATCGTAAAGCTAAATAATCGGTTAAACCGCCGTAGGATCCAGTAGATAATTTGGCTTGAAAATTTATGCTTTGTGCTAACTTTTCTGCGGCTAATTTGTCAGTGTGACGACTATAATAAATTACATTACCTTTGGTATGTAAAGCGATACTAGCTGTTGGTTGAAAGTTTTTGATTAAACGTAATATTGCGCGATTTTCGGGTTCGCTATGTGGTTCAGGTCCGATATAGTTGGCTGGTGCGGGGGTGCGTAAATTGGTATGGCCAAGTCCCCAACCGGCATCGAAATTAACATTCAAGTCGACAGCGTTGATATTGGCTTTCCATAATTTGAAATCAGGTGAATTATGGTTGATGCGCATTAAAAATTTGCGTTGTCGGTTTGATAACTTAGTTAATTGATTAGTGGCAAGACAAACACCGTCGGGATTACAACAAATAACGGCTGTAAGACAAACGTTTGATGGAATAGTGGGTTGTTGTAACCACGTTTGTAAAACTAATGACCCAATCCATTCGCGTGCGTGCATTCCAGCGGTAACCAATAAACGATGTGGTGCATTCGGTTTGCCGATTTGGTAAGCTATAATTGGTTGATGTAAGACTGAATATCCAATAATATTGGTATCTAATAAATGAATCAGGTTGTTGTAGTTTTGAATGTGTTGTGGTAGGTATTTGGTACCGTAAAAATCCGTGCCCCAATGTAAAGTTGCATTACTAAAATGTTTTTTAAAATAATGAATGTGTTTGATTAAATCATAGGCACTGCAAGATGTAGTGGTGTTGGTTAAAAACTTAGGTACAAGTGCTAAACCGATTAGACCGTTAGACTTAATAATAGCTCGAATTTGTCGGTTAGATAGATTACGTGGGTGGCGATAAACGGCTGCGAATGCTGTATGTGTGCAGACTAATGGACGTGTAGTAACCCGTGTAAATTGCCAAAAACTGCGTCGGTTAAGGTGGGCAGTGTCAATTTGAATGCCCGCTTTTTCAAGCCGTTGAATAACCTGATAACCCCAAGTTGTAATTCCACCACGACTGTAAGCACCACTAGCAAGTTGATTGGCCATATTCCAAGTTAGACCGACACTGTGCGGATGGAGTGCAATGAACTCATCAAGATTTTCAGCGGTTAAAAACCAAGCATCTTCAATGTGTAAACGACAAAGTGGATAATCGGGATTGTTTTTGATTCGGTCTAAAAAAGATTTCTTTTCGGCGATAACAGTTAATGGGTCGGCTAGCTCGGTAGTCCAAACTGACAACCAAATTTCGTCGACACCAGCGGTTTTGGCTTGGCGTAAGTAGGTGAGTAGTTCGTCGCGTGGTAAGGCTAACAGTGCGTCATTATGTAAATCAATCATTGTTATAATTATGTGGCGTATGGTTGCAAAATTAACACTTAAAGTGATATAATTAAAAAGAACCGAAAGTTCTAATTCGTGGGGGCGATTGGCTTCGACGTTTGGCGGACGGTTCGTAAAGCATACCGGCGGGGTAACCATACGTTAATTGGTTACAAAAAATTAAATGCAAACAAAAATGCAACAAACCTTGCTTTAGCTGCCTAATTGTAGTTAAAGTTTAGGCGGACGACACGTTTTAACTCTTTCTAACGACCGTCTGCAAACAAAGAGTCAACGACGTAACGTAACCACGGCAAGACGGTGACGGTACGTGGCACCAAAAGTCGGCCTTGACTACGACAATTTGTCGTTAGGTTGGTGGTCAATTTTTGATAACGACTATGTATGTAGAAGTACGAACAAGAAACCAAGCGGACCCGGGTTCAATCCCCGGCGTCTCCACCAAAACTTAAATTGAACACCTGGAAAGAAGTAGTTTCTGGGTGTTCTTTTTTAGTCTTTTAATTAATAAAAATTGTCATTTTTTTCTATGTAACGTATTGATTTTGACTTTGTACTGTGCTATATAATTAATTATCAAAAAAAAGGAAATGTTGGAATGGACAATTCAAAAAAAATTAATTATCAAGGCGAAAAATTATTTATGAGTGATATTGCTAGAAAAAATGAAATAAATTATATTACGTTAAGAAACAAATATACTTTAACTGATGGAGATATTGATAAGGCTGTTGTAGAGGCAAAAGCAGTGCGAAGAGGACCATATGAATATGCGTTCATTGATTTTTTTGGTAAAAGAATGCCAATTGAGCAAATTGCAAAAATATATGGAATTAACGATCATAGTCTGAAACGTGCTTATAAATTGACATCAGATATTGATGAAGCTATTGATTTGTGTATTAATCACAGTTCGGTTAAAAAATATAAACAAGAAAAAGATACTATCAGTATTAATAAATTAACCAATTTAGCTTACTCATTTGATGAGTGTGGACTTAAGATTAATAATGCATTATTAAATCACAAAAATGACCCAATTGCGATTGTAGAAGACGAAGTTTTAAATGACGAGTTAAAGAAGCAAATAGCGATGTTACCGGAACGTGAGGCAAAGGTTTTACGTTTACGTTATGGAATTGACGATGGTCTTGAGCGTACATTGGATGAGGTTGGCTCTATAATGGGGGTGTCAGGAGAATATGTTAGACGTCTTCAAGATGAAGCATTACGAAAGTTACGTCATTTCAATAGAAACAAATATTTTAATCCGGATTATACAACTCCTTATGAAAAATTAATAACAAGATTAATGAATTTGGATATTTATGAGAAAAGTCGTTTTTAATACATCTGAAAAGATATTTACTTTTTTAAAGCAAACGTGTAACATAGTTATGTAATCCCTTATAACCATTCCGGATTACGTTGAAAACGGGAATTTCTTTCGAAAATTCTTATGAATGGACATAAAACAACAATGCTGTTTTTTGTTTATTCGTAAGATTTTTTTTATGACAGCAAAAAAAAATAAAAAAGGAGAAAGAAAAATGAAAGTGTTAATTGGCACAAAAAATCCAGGAAAAATTAAGGGGGCGCAAATCGCTTTGGAGCGGTATTTCAGCGAGGTTGAAATTCAAGGTATAAAAATTGAATCCAACGTAGCGGAACAACCTGTGGGAATAGAAACTTATCGTGGGGCATTAAATCGCGTCGATAATTTAATCAAATATGCGCGCGAAAAACATTTAATGGCAGATTACTTTATGGCAATTGAATCAGGTATGGTAAATGAATTGGGCTTTTGGGAAATTGTTAATGTTGCGGTTATCAAAAATGTTAAGGGTGAAATTGGTCAGGGGACTAGTGCCGGCTTTCCGGTACCACAAAAATATGTTAAGGCAATTAAGAAAGAAACTCTTGGCACGGTAATGGATCGTATTTTCGACGAAAATGATTTACGTAGTTCAACGGGTGGAATTGGTCTGTTAACCCGTGAAGTGATTACTCGTATTGATTTAACAGCGGATGCGTTTACTATGGCGTTGATTCCTTTGATTAATCAAAATTGGAAAGATTGATTTTTGATTAAAATTAGCTTACAAAAAAAACAGTCCCAGTTTTTGAGGGGCTGTTTTTATTCTTAAAAAATTAGCAATAAACAGTTGACATTGCTAGCAATTAGGTATATAACAGTAGCAGAATAACGAATAAAGTTATTCAAAAAACATAAAATAAAGGGAGGGGAAAAATATGAAAAACTACGAAGAAAAAAACAAAAAGGAGGAAGAAAAAATGAAAAATCATCAAGACAAAGGGGAGCGCGAACTATCGTTGTACAATGATTTTGGATCAGGGTTGTTTCACCCACTGTGGGACGAATTCTTCTTTGATCGTCCGTTCCGCAAGGAAATGAGCCAGTTGCAAAATATGATGCGTACCGATATTGAAGAAACTGAAAATGGTTACGAATTCAAAATTGAAGTGCCGGGTTTTGAACGTGGCGATTTGAACATCAGTTTTGAAAACGGCTATTTAACAGTTGCAGCGAATAAAACGGATAATAGCCAAAACCGTGGCAAATTTTTGCGTCGTGAACGTGTTGCCAGCGCGTGTTCGCGTAGTTTCTATGTCGGAGAAATTGATGAAAGCAAAATTAATGCAGCCTTGAATCACGGTGTGTTGTCAATTTCGATTCCGAAAGAAAACAAACCTGCACGTCATCAAATTGAGATTAAATAAAATATTTTAACCCCAATGATATGAAAAAACCTCGCCAATTTTGGCGGGGTTTTTCGTTAAGTTGGTGGCCGGGGTGGGACTTGAACCCACACATCGTTGCCGATATCGGATTTTGAGTCCGACGCGTCTGCCAATTTCACCACCCGGCCAACTATTTTTAATTATACAATATTGTTTTTAATTTGTCAAAACAAATCACATTGACAATTTTACGCAAAATTGTTAAATTTGATTTGGACGGGAGTTTAGCTCAGTTGGTTAGAGCAACCGGCTCATAACCGGTCGGTCCGCGGTTCAAGTCCGTGAACTCCCACCAAAAAGAAAACCTAATCCACAATTTGGATTAGGTTTTTGTTTGCAATAACAACCAGATTTCATTTATAGGTATGTATTGGTATTATCACGTAATCTGGTAATATGTTTTAAGCCAACCGTGGGGTCAAAGTTAATATTCTTAACTTTTTTAACAGGACATTTATAAAAATTACCTTCAATTTTGAAGTCAATGTTGTGTTTTTTACATTCGCTACCAATAATTTTACCTAAATCAGCAGACATATTTTCAAAAATGATTGATTTGAAAAGTTGCTGTCCGTCGTTGGTAATTAAATTGGGTAAAAAGGCCTTTACGTCACGGATAAATGAGTTAAAACCAGTATGTGATTTTCCTGCACTATCAATAAATTTGTGGTTCATAATAATATGCAGAATCGTTTCTGAGAATGGTTTGTCGGCTATAATTTGGGTGTGATTCAAGTTGCTTGAGTTGATAATTAGATGTTCAGTTGGTAACTTGAATTCTTGATTGCCATTAAATAAGATATGATCAGTTGGTTTTGCAAAGCTGAAATCAATTTTGCCGACACTACCTTTGTAATATGAAACTGTGCGATATGCATTGTTTTCTTTTTGTGTTTCAGGATTGGATTCTTTTTGAATTAAATATTCAACAAAATCGTGGTTAATAATGCGATTGAAATTCATTTTTTCTCCTTTTTTAATGGTTTGAATTATATCACTATGATTTATGCAAAGTCAATGGTGCCGACAAAACATTTGTCAATCATTCAAAAAACGTTTGCGTTTTTCTTTTTTTTTTGAGTAAAATATAGTGGAAACCGACTACTGTAGAAACCGACCACTAAGGAGGTAATATGAACAAAAAAGCAATTATCGCGGTATTAAGTGCCTTGGTCTTAACCGTGGTGGCATCGGCAACATTGGTTTTTACGGTGGGACAAAAAGCCAGTGCGGATACTGATAATGACCGAATTTTGTATCTATCAGGAAGTCAAGTTGGTGGTAACGGAATTGAAGGTTGGGTGTTGGAACAATATTATGAAGAAGTAGTTTGTAATGAATATGATGGACATTCAGAAGAGTTCTTGTCTGGGTACGATGAAATTCATATCGAAATACCTGATGGGGTTACTGAAATCATGAAGGGGTCCGGATATGATTTTTTATGGAATGCTCCCGATGAGGTGCGTGAAATGGTTACATACATTTATGTCCCGAGCAGTGTTGAATATATTGAAAATAATGCGTTCGCTGATCTTTGTTGTAAAATTGAATTCGAAGATACTTATAACATCACCACGATTGGTTACGATGCTTTCCGTAATTGTCACTTGGTTAATTCGTCATTTTACCTTTCCGAATATGCTACTGATATTGACAGTTATGCTTTTAATGGTTGTTATGGTTTGGAAGAAATTATTGTTTCCAATGATAACCCGTCACTAGATGCTATTTTAGCCGCAAATCCGGAAGCGCATATGGAATATTGCAAAGTAACATTCATGGTTGACGGCGAAATTGATGATGAATACGAATATGATTATAGTGAACCATTTTGGCATTATAACTATGACCCCGCCGAAAAAGATGGTTTTATTTTTGTTGGTTGGTATGATGAAAATAACGAACTATTAGACGATGAAACTGTAGTTACTGAACCAAAAGTTGTACATGCTGTTTGGGTTGAAGCGCATGATGTAATATTCAACACGAATGGTGGCAATGAAATTGCAACAGTTACGGTTGCACATAATGGCAAGGTTGCAAAACCCACTAATCCGGTCAAGAATAATTGTGTATTCAAATATTGGTATACAACCGACGAAAATGTACCATTTGATTTTGAAAACGAACAAATAACTGATAATTTAACTTTGAATGCAAAATGGGAAAATGTCTATGTTGTAACATTTAATGTTGATGGTGGATCAGTTGTTCCAGACCAACAAATCGAAAAGGGACAGAAAGCAGAACAACCAATCGCTCCTGCAAAGGATGGTTACATCTTTAAAGGTTGGTACAATTGTAACGAAGTATATGATTTCAATACTCCTGTAACGGATAATATAACCTTGACGGCACACTGGGAAGAAGTTCAATCGGAACCAACCGAAACTGAAGATCAAGGACAAAATAATGAAACAACGCCAAGTGAAACAGTAACTGAAACTAAAAACAATGGAGCATTAATTGCTGCCGTAATTGGAACTAGTGGTGTGACAGGTATTACTGCGATTGTAAGCATCGTTGGTGTGGTATTAAAGAAACGCCGTAAATAAGTGGTTAAAAACTGAATAAGGCAAAGAATATATTGAAATTTGTCTTGATTTTTTTATTAGGAAGAGTATAGTAGTTGGAGTATGAAAAAGGATGGTTTGAAAGTAGTAATTCCGACTGCAGATGAGATTAACGGAAGATTGTTTTGGGCTTCGGATTTAGCTATGGCGTGTGGGGTTAAATCACGTGAATTTTTTTATGATAAGAAAAATGGCGGAATCCACTATAAATCAAAAGAATTTCACGGATTGAACTCAACCATGAATTATGCGTATGCGTTTACAAGTACCGTTGTTTGCCAGAAACGTAACAAGAGATATTATGATGAATTGGCTTTGGATTATCCTTATGATTATGTTTACGACTTCCGAATGAATGTTGTTTATCCAGATAATGATGAACAGGGGCAAATTAAAAGTACGAATCGGGTTTTTCGCGCCGGAAACCATTCTTTTGGCATTCCAGTAAAGTTTGAAAATCCAGCAGATGTGGGAATGACGGTTGAAAAAGAACAAAAAGATATTGGTATCATCAAAATTGGCGATAAAGTATTAACGTTGCCTCGGCTTTATGCAGGTAATTTTATGTCTCAAAAATTGGAATCTTTATATGTACAAGGAAAATTACAACAAACTGGTTCATTTTCTGTTGATAGCTTTTCCGCTTGTTATAATGGTGATTCTTTATATAATGCAACGAATAACGAACCGATTATACTCGAAAAATTACCTAGATTTATCTATCAAGGTGTGGAATATGTTCGTAAACCATTAGCTAATGCACAAATGGTTGAACGTTATTATCCAGGTAGTAAGCGTCCAAAATATGAAAATGGTCGTTTTGATGATGGAACCATCGCGGAACCTGATAAACCTTGCTGGTTTAAGTGTGAACCAATTAGGGCAATTGAAAACGAAGATGGTAGTATCTTGTGTATGAATGTTCTTTTTCCGGCACAATGTGAAGTTGAAAGAAAGTTTGAAGAAACTGTGCAGAGTGTTTTACAGCAACCACAGTATCAGACAATGGTAAAAAATGGAGAAGAAGTAATTAAATTTAATATTCCAACGGAAAATTTATCGATTGGTAAATTTTTGAACCAAGTTTTTTTGCTGGAACTATTACAAAGTGCAGGTATTGAAATTAATTCAAATCAACAAAACACAAAACAAGATTTTGGAAGAGAAGCTTAATAATACTTGTTAAGATAGTTTGACGGTATTATAAATTTTATGCTATTATATAATATGGCAAAAAGAAGTAAACGCAAAGCGGCGAATAGTACAAGTTTAGTATTAATTATTGTGAGTGTCCTAACCGCGGTGGGGGCTTTGGTCGGTTTAGCGTGTAAGTTCATTAATGTGAAAGGAACTGTGATTGGATTTAGCAATACAAAACAACTTGGTTTATCAGAATGGTTTGATGTAATTAATGATTGGCAAGGTTATGACGAAGTGTCTGGTTGGGAAATTGCTCGTTGTATGTTGATTGTTACTGCTGTGTTATTAACTATAATGGTCGTTTCCTTGATTGTGAAAATGTTTACGAAACTTCGTTTGTTAAAATGGTTAACTTTGGGATTAAGCATTGCGGTAATTGCCTGTTCTGCGATTTTTATGATTACAACATTTATTGGTTGTGGAGCATTATCAGGTAACATTGATGTTGTTGCAACTGGCGTTGAATACAGTGCTAGTGTTGGTGTTTTTGTATTGGGAATTGGTGCTTTGGTATCCGCTATTTGTGCAACTGTAGTGGCAGTGCGTAAATAATTATTATAAAATAGTTGCATTTCAGGTAATTATGTGTTAAATTAAAAGAAGTGGGCCAAACGGGTCCATTTTTTTAACCCTAAAGGAGCGGTAAATGGAAAATAAGTTTTATGATTTATGCCAAAGCGCAATTACCAAAGCAGGTTATAAATTGTTGCGTGTAACTTGGAAAAATCGTGAACTATGTTTCTATATCGACAAAGAAGGTGGTATTAACCATTCTGATTGTGAAACCGTTACGCGGTTAATTGATCCAATCGTTGATGCAAACGATCAAGAACTGGGAGATAACTATAGTTTGTCAGTCAGCAGTGAAGGTATCGACGGTAAGGATTGGGAATAATAAAAGGAGAATAAAATGACATCAAAAGATTTTTTCGTCGCGTTGAATATGATGGCCACTGAACGTGGTATGGAAGTCAGCGAAATTATTAAGGATTTGGAAGAAGCACTATCGGTTGCTTTCCGTAAAGCACACGGTGAAGCAATGAATGCTCGTGTAGCATTAAATCCAGAACGTAACACAATTCGTGTTTATAGTTACAAGACTGTTGTGGCAGATGAAGATGAAAAGTTAGATAGTGACGAAGAGGGTTTTGTCCCATTTGATTATGATAAATTTATTACTTTGTCTGAAGCTCGTGAAATTAAAAAAACTGCCAAAGTTGGTGATGTTTTGGAACAAGAAGAAAATCCAAAGGATTTTGGTCGTGTTGCAGCAGTGGCTGTGAAACAAGTTTTGAATCAAAAGATTAAAGAACGTAGCCGTAATGCAGCTTTACAAGAAATGTCAACTCGTGAAGATAAAATTGTTACAGCTAAAGTTAACCGTTATGATGGCGGTAAATATTTCTTAGAAATTCCTGGTAGTACATTGGAAGGAATTTTGGACGAACGAAATAATTTTCCGGGTCAAACTTTTAAAGTTGGTGATTTTGTAAAAGTCTATGTACCAAAAATTAAAGATATCGGTTACACCAATGATATTTTTGTAACACGTACTCGTCCAGAATTCGTTAAAGTTTTGTTTGAATTAGAAGTTCCAGAAATTGAAAAAGGCGAGATTGAAATTAAAGCCGTGGCGCGTGAGGCTGGTTATCGTACCAAAATTGCAGTGGCTTCATTAATCGCTAATATTGATCCAATTGGTGCTTGTGTTGGGGCCAAGGGGGCACGTATTAATGCTATTTTGGATGAAATACGTCCAGAAAAAGTTGATATCATTCCTTGGAGTGAAGATCCTTTGGAATTTATCGCTTCGGCTTTGTCTCCGGCAACTGTTTTGCGTGTTGAAGCAAATGAAGAAGAAAAGCGTGCGCGTGTAGTTGTTCCTAATGACAAGTTATCTTTGGCAATTGGTAAAGCTGGTATGAATGTTCGTTTAGCAGCTAAGTTAACTGGCTGGAAGATTGATGTTAAGAGTGAAGAAAAAGCTAATGCAGAAGATGCAGCTTACATTGAGGAATTTACACTCGGTGGCGAATAATCACCAAATAATCAATCGCATATGTTGCGTTTGTCGAAAATTGCAACCGGTTACAGATATGACACGTGTTGTGCGTGTGAACGGCGCCTTTTTTGTGCAGACTAAACAACATTTAAACGGACGTGGGGCATATGTCTGTCCGGCTTGTTTGAGAAGTCCGAGTTTACAAAAAAGTCTCTGTCGTAGTTTTAAAACGCAATTACCACCCGAATTGTTTCAGCAACTGTCTGAAAAATGATTGCGACAAATAATAATTTGAAGTACGATTAAATCGCAATGAATAAAGTTTTAATTTTAATGGCCGAACGTACAGGAACAGGACACAAGTCAGCTGCTAATGCAATAGCTCATCGTCTGACAGTTCAGGGTTGTGAAGTAAAACAATTAAATTGTTTTCCACTGATGGGAAAAATGGGTGTTAAAATGGAAAACTGTTATATTCCCTTGACTACAAAACACCCGTTTGTGTGGAAAATGTCACACCTGTTTTCCCAAATTTTTCCAAATCTTTTACATAATTGGATTTATCATTATGTTAAGAAAGGTTTACTCGCCGAGATTAAGACATTTCAGCCTGATGTGATAATTTCTGTACACGGAATGTTCACAAAAGCAGTTTCACGTTTATTGCGTAAAAATCATTTATCAATTCCGTTTTTAATTAATGTGATTGATTTAGTTAATCCACCGAGAGTTTGGCGTGATAAACGGGCGCAAATGACATTTTTACCAACTGAAGCAGTGCGCCAACAATATTTACGTTTGAAATTCAAACCAGAACAATTAAAGGTTTCAGGTTTTCCCATCCGTGAAGATATTATTCCGCCAATTCAACCGAAATCTTTAACCGATAAAGTTCATATTTTAATGGTTAATCCATCAATTAATTTAAAAAAGAACTTGGCTTTTGTACGTGAATTAAGTCAGGTTAAAAATGCCGAAATTACTTTTGTGTGTGGACGCGATGAACGTTTGTATAAAGTATTAAATCGAGAAAAAGAAAACAATCAGCAATTGGCCAATGTGAATATTTTGGGCTTTATTTCTAATATGCCTGAATTGTTACATTGGGCGCAAATTTTATTAACCAAAGCCGGTCCGAATATGTTATTGGAAGGAACTCGCAGTGGTGCTGCGATTGTGGTAACGGGGCACATCCCAGGTCAAGAGGCGAAAAATTATCAATACATTACAACTAATCGTTGTGGTGCACGTTGTGAAAATCCACGTGCCATTCGAACTTTAATCCAAGGGTGGTTAGATAATGGAATGTTATCTGAGTATTTAACTAATGCATTACAAGCCGGTGGCAATGATGGTGCAAAAATGATTGCTGATTATATATTTGATATTTGTCAATCGTCTGTGTTATAATGTGATATTAAGGAAGGGTGTCAGAGTGGTCGAATGTACCTGTCTCGAAAACAGGTGTGCCGCAAGGTACCGCAGGTTCAAATCCTGTCCCTTCCGCCACAAGTGAATCATACGAACTTACTACGGTTTGTTTAATTATCTCAAATTAAAAAGGGTAGGATTTTACTAATGAAAATATTATATATTCATCACGGAAATAGAAAAGTTGGTAACCCACAAAGTCAAGAAGATAATTTGTCGGAACTTGGATATAGAGATTGCGAACTTGTTGCAGACTTACTTAATCATCAAAAAATAAAATCAAAAATTAGAGCTATTTATACATCTCCGTTTTTTAGGTGTAAAAAAACCGCGGAGATTATTAACAAATATTTAAATGTACCCATTATCGATGATAATCGGCTTAATGAATTCAATTCTGAAAATGAACAGTGGATTGATTTGCAAAATCGAGTTAATGAATGTCTTGATGATATATTAAAAAAATATTGTGACGATGATATGGTGATTTGCGTAACAAGTGGTGTAAATATTGTATCATTTATTAATAAAGCTTATGGTTTGACTGCATCAAATAATGCTCCTCTGTTGGGAATTCCAAATTGTTGTCCAATCGTTTTTGATTATAAAAAGTAATTTTTATTATGAATTGATTTGGCTATAAGGTTAACAACGTATTCAATTTATTATTAAATAATATTAAAATTGATTAAAAATTGTTGTTATAGTATAGATAATTGTTGCCAATGGAAATAGTAGTAGCAAAGCAAAAATGCCAATTAATATCCATAATATAAGTCTGTTATGGTTGAATAATTGATTAATGAAATTTTCCAGCATAACCTATCAATTATATATGTTATTGGGTGTGGTTTTTGTTATGTACCCCGTGCAGGAAGCAACGGGGGAGTTGTTAAAGTCCTTTAACAGATAAAATAGCGTTAGGTAAATTACCAATTGTTAATGTGTTAGGAGTATTACTGGTTAATTGTTAGGTGTTACTGAAGTTTCCGATGCCGGACCGGTGGTATTTAAGCTAATTGGAATATATGTGTCAGGTGTATCAATCGTCACATTTGATGTGATGTTGTTATAAATTGTGCCATAGATATTAATCGTTGGTCCCTGTAGTCCAACTGGGCCAATTTCACCTTGAGGACCTTGTGGTCCCATTGGTCCAGGAAAAACTTGTGGTCCACGTGGTCCACGCAACAACAACTTTTACAACAATTTATATTTTCAAAAATCATATTTCACCTCTTTTGTTTAGGAATTTTTAGTCTTGTTTTTATCTTATTAGGCATACAAAAATTTAGTTCATCGATAATTTATCAAAGCAGTATTGACTTTTTATATTGATCTTTGTTAGTATGAATTTAATGGAAGAAGAGAAGAAAAAAAATATAAATATGGCAATAAGGGGTGTAATGCGATCGAGTGCTTTTGTTGCTGCGTTCGGAATTTTGAAACGAATTGAACCTGAATTTATTAATGAACTAATGCAAGATCAAGATTTCTTTTCTTTAATTGCAGTAGGTGCCAGCGCTGTTGCTATTACTGTGATTGCATCGGAAACTAAAAAAGAAATAGGGAAGATGGAAAGTGATTATGTATTTGGTAAGGAAAATAACATTTTTGAGCAATTAGAATCTTTAATCATTGACCCCATTTTATATCCAAAAGAATTTAAACAAAATGTTGAAAATCTTGCCAAAAAAGTCCAAAAGTTTTTCAGCAAACTTAAAGATTGCAAAAGAACTAAATTAAAAATTAAGCATAATAAAAAGGTTTTAAAAGCCAATAAAAATACAATCAAAGATTTTAATGGCGTTGAATTATGAACTGATAATATCAGTTTTAATATATTATAGTTTATTCTTGGTTGATTTATTTGCAGAAATTTTGATGTTATGCAATAATAGTAATAATTAAAGGGTAGGATCCCTAAATTTATTACTGAGGAGGGCAACAATGAAATATTGTTCTGAATGTGGTAAAGAATTAAAGGAAGGTGCAGAACTTTGCCCAAATTGTGGATTTACGATTAATGGTTTGACACAGGAAACTGGACCAAAAACAAAGTTTTGTAGTCGCTGTGGTACTGAGATTACGAACGAAATGGATTTTTGTCCGAAATGTGGCAGATCATTAAAAACACGTTGGTTAGTTGAACCCAAATATAAAAACGCTTTGCAAATTGTTGCAAAAGTGTTAATGATTTTGGTTTGTGTTCGTGCCGGAATTTTTGCACTATATTCTTTATTAAATGCTCTTTCAATACCCAATTTAGAAAAATCATTGGGTGTGCTTTTAAAAATTGTTGATTTGTATGATGTAGTTGAGTTTGTTGATTGGCTTGGTATTAATTATCGATTTATTTTCTCAATTTCGGCGATTACACACGTGGTTTCATTGCTTTGGTTAATTCCAATGACGGTTCATTATTTTAAATCTGTTGCGAAGCAACAACCTGTTAGTTTGGCCTTTAAAATTTGTACGATTATTTTTGCTAGCCCAGTCGCAGGCGTTCTAATGTTGTTAAGTGATGGTAAAATTAATCAGTAAAAATATGTTCGCTATTGACTTTTTGAGTTTCTTTGTTATCATATAGAATTATGAATAAAGAAAATAAAAAGAAATTATTCGTTAAAGGAGCATTACGAGCGGTGCTTACCGTTGGTGGTGTGGCTGGTTTGAGTGCGATTTTTCCGATGGCTTTGCCATATTTCTTTTTAGGTGGTTATGGTGCATACTATGCTAGTATGAAACTTACGGCAAATAAAATGAAAAAAATGGAAAATTGGGATCCAACATATGAACCTAAAATTATTAATTTAAGAGCTTACAATGCTGGGGAAGAAGATCCAGTTTATGATATGGAAAAGCCGGAAGAAAACATTATTGAAGCGTATGAAGATAAAATCGTTAATGAAATTATCGGTAAAACAGAAATGGCAGTAGGTAAAGTTGCAAATAAGCTTGGAATTAAAAAACGTAAATTTAGTATGTCGGACGATAAAAAATTACTTAAAGAACAAAAAAAGATTGAAAGAGATATTAAAACAGAAAAAATTTTTGAACAAATTCACTAAAAAAGGGCATAGTTGCCCTTTTTTAATTGATTAACGCATTAATGCTTCAAATGTATTTGTTCCAGCTATTCCATCCGCTATTAGTCCATTAGCAGTTTGGAAGGCACGAACTTGGTTAGCAGTGTTAGCACCAAAAATACTGTCTAATGTGGTCTCAAAACCTTTGACAAACAATCCTGCTTGTAAAATCCAAACTAAATTACCGCGACTACCTTGGGATAGATTACGAATTGCTGCTTTGGTTCTGGGCCCAAAGATACCATCAACAATTAAACCGGCTCCATAATTCATATTTAATTCAATTTGCAAGGCACGAATTAATGCTTTTTGAGATAACGGTCCCCAAATACCATCAACCGATAGACCTGCACCGTAACGTGCATTTAAAGTCGATTGAATGTTACGAATGGTTGCGTTAGGTGTGGTATCGCCGTTACCTGAACCACCACAATTAACGCCAACTGATTTAGCTAAACTTTGCGCAATTACATCAGCATATGTGTTAAATTGAGTGTCAAATAGGACGTTATCTTGTTCATTGTTAATAAATCCTAATTCTAAAAGTATGGCTGGTGCATTAGTTTCGCGTAAAACGCTTAAATTAACTCTTTTAACACCACGGTTGCTTTGAACACCAGCATTGACTAATGCTTGTTGAAGTGCCTCTGCAGCTTGTAGCGCTTTGTTTGAAGCGTTAATGTAGACTAGTGTTTCAACTCCATTGGCAATCGGGTTACTGGCTGAGTTTCGGTGAAAAGAAACAAATAAATCCGCATTGTTATTGTTACTAATGCGACTACGTTCTAATAAAGGAACAAAGACATCTGAGGTACGTGTGTAAACCACTTTGATGCCACATTTTTGTAAACGTTCGCCAACCGCTAAAGCCATTCGTAGATTATCGTTTTTCTCAAAGCGCGTGCCATTGACCGCGCCTGCATCGTATCCGCCGTGCCCAGCATCAATTACTATTGTTGCCATAATTATAGTTATGGTATAAACATTTTTTTTGTTACCACCATAGACTAAAATAGTTCAAAAAAGGAGAAAATATGGGAACAGGTTACCTTAAAATTACGACAACATCTGGAAATGGAGCAGAGCCAGTCGCAAATGCATCTTACATAATTAAAGATAAGAAAGGAGTAGTTTTGTATTCTGGTATGACCGATGCTAATGGTGATAGTCAAATTTACACTTTGGCCGCACCGGATAGTTCATTTTCACAACGTCCAAACTCTGGTGAGACTGCATATACATTGTGTGATGTATCAATTCGTCAAAATGATTTTCAAAGTATCGATAAAATTGATGTGCAAATCTACGATAAAATCACAACTGTAGTTGGCTTGAATTTGGAGCCTTACGTCGAAGGACAGGATGACGCAGATCAAAGTTACGTTACGCCGCCACCTGATGTGACTTTGCCAACTACAACGCACGGACAGATTGGTACTAATGATTCGATTGGAAATTTCCCAAACCAAAAAGGTCGTGTGTTAAGTAGTGTTGTTGTTCCTGATTATATTACTGTTCATTTAGGTGCACCCAACAGTAATGCGGCAAATGTACGGATTCCGTTTCAGGATTACATAAAAAATGTGGTTTGCAGTGAAATTTACCCAACTTGGCCAACGAATGCGTTGTTGGCAAATATCGCAGCAATCGTAACTTTTGCTTTAAATCGAGTGTATACTGAATGGTATCGTTCGCGTGGGTATAATTTTGATATTACTAATTCAACAGTTTATGATATGGCTTTTGTACGTAATCGTGAAATCTATGCCAATATTTCGGAATTAGTTGATGGTGTTTTCACAGTCTATGCTCATCGGGACAGTTTCCGTAATCCGTATTTTACTGAATTTTGTAATGGAACGACAGCAACCTGTAGCGGTTTGTCGCAATGGGGAACGGTAAGCCTAGCTAATCAAGGTTTATCAGTATTAGAAATTTTAAGATATTATTATCCAAATGATATTGTGTTAAGTAATGCACCAACTGGTTCAGTACAGAATTCTTATCCTGGTACACCTTTACGTTTAGGATCTTCTGGAGTCGACGTTCGTCGAATGCAAACATTTTTAAACCGTATTCATCGTAGTTATCCGTTAATTCCTGTGATTAATCCTGTTGACGGTAATTTTGGTACGCAAACTGAACAAGCAGTACGTGTATTTCAAAGAACATTTAATTTAACCAGTGATGGTGTGGTCGGTGTTAGTACGTGGAACAAAATATCGCAAATTTATGCAGCCGTAACTGGTTTGGCTGAACTGAATGCTGAAGGTGAATTTATTGGCATTGGTGACACACCGCCGACAAGCATTTTACGTCAAGGTAGTAAGGGAAATGACGTATTGCAATTACAGTATCTGTTAAATTACATCGCTCAATTTTATTCTAGCGTACAAACTGTTTCACAAGACAGTATCTTTGGCAGCGTTACCGCTAATTCAGTACGTAGTTTTCAGCGTTTGTTCGGTTTAACTGCCGATGGCGTGGTTGGACGTAATACTTGGAATAAACTTTATCAAGTTTACCGTACTTTACAGGGGGATGAAACGGAAAGTGTACCTGCTTGGCCAGGTGTTTATTTGAAACAGGGTAGTACGGGTAATAATGTAATTACTTTACAAAATTTACTCAATAATGCCCGCAATACGTATTCACAACTACCCTTTTTGGCGGTAGATGGGATTTTCGGAGCAAGCACAAATAGCGCTGTACGTCAGTTCCAACGTTTGGCAGGATTAACGGTTGATGGAATAGTTGGTCCAACAACTTGGCAGGCTTTGACATCGTTGTTTGGTTAGTTTGACACTTTGCCAAAAAAATGTTACTATAAACAATGAAAAACATCTATTACATTGGCTACCGACAAGGTGATGCCGAAGCAAGTTTTTACAATCAAACTATGGATGGCTACTTTGCTGGTAGCATTACTGAATTAGGTAATAATAAACGTGGTAACATCGCACATAATGCAACGACACGCATTCAAGTGAGTCAGAATGTTGAGTTTGACGAACGTAATGCAAAAATTATGCGTGAATTCATTAATGAAAAATGTCGTGAAATTGTGGCAAAGGTGCCGGATGCGTATTTTTATCCGTATTCACCGGTTTATGCCGGCTATGTTCCAGCGGAATTAAAAGATCGAATTTTGTGCTGTAATGATCCGCGTATTTTTGCAATTTTGGACAGTAAATTCCAATTCCGTGAAATTTTCGAAGATATTTTACCATTTGCACCATATGAGTATGTAATTGGTTCAGAAATTATTAAACGCCTAAAAAATGGTACATATCCTGAGCAGAAAGAAGTTGTGATTCAACGCGACTATGGTTCGGGCGGATTTGGTACGATCGTGGTTAGTAAAGAATATTTTGCTAATCCGGCATTTAAGGAACGTTCGATTAAAGAAATTTATCCGAAAGAAACTTATTTGGTTAGTGATTACATTGAATCACTTTGTTCAACTAGTTTACACATTTTGGTTACTAATAATGAAGTTCATATTTTACCGTCAATTGTGCATCGTTATATTGAGCACCATAAGTTAGATTATATGGAATTTAAGGCCTTTACCAAATTGCCGAAAGATATGTTGCAACAAGCATATGATTGTGGTCGTAAGTTTGGCGAGTTTGTGCGTACTAGTAAAAAATACCGTATGCGCGGTTGGGTGCATATTGATTTATTGTTTGGTAAAGACGGTAAGGTTTATGCGATGGAGGCTAATCCACGCTTTGGTGGTTCGGTTGGTCTGTATAACCGTATTTTCCGTGCTGCTGGTTTGGAATCAGTATTTGAATACAATTATCGTGCTTTCTATGATGAAAAGACTGATTTTGGCCCAGGCTTGAAGAAAATTAAACCGTTGGGAATTTATCGCCACGCGGTAGTGGAGCGTAATGCAGATGGAGAATTGGTTAGTGTTGAAGCAGATAATGTTAACCGTGAAGGTTTTGATATGACTTTAATTCGTGAAGAAGATGGTATGTACACACACTCGGTTTATGAATTACAAACTGAAGATTAAGTGTTTTATAAAACAGTAACGCTTTTGGCGAGATTGCGCGGTTTATCGGGGTTATAACCTAGTGATAATGCTAAATCTAATGCAAATATTTGTATTGGTATAATTTGACTAATGGAAGATAATTGTGAGGATGGGGTAGGTGTTGGAATGGTAATAACTTTGCCACCACGAGCAGTGATTTCGGCAATTGCATTTGCAGTATCAGTACCAAATGCAATCGCAAGTGTTTTGTTATCTACCATTGATAGAGGACCGTGTTTTAATTCGTTCGCTGGATAGCCTTCACAATGAAGATAGGTTACTTCTTTGATTTTTAAGGCAGCTTCAAGTGCTAAGTAATAATTGATGCCTTTCCCAATAATGAAAATTTTGTTAGGTAGTTGGGTAGGAATGTGTAGTAAATGTCGTGATATTTTTAATGTAGTAGTGATATTTCTAATAAGATTACTACTAGATATTGTGGTTTTGGAATTAAATAGTAAATATCCAACTAAAACAGCTGCGTAAAACGCTTTTGTGCTGGCAACGGCGATTTCTGGACCACAAAGTAGTGGAAATGTGTATTTGCTTCGTTTAGCGATGGTGCTGGTTGTTATATTGCAAAGTGCAATAATGGGAATTTGTTTTGTGTCCAATATATCTATACAATTTAGTGTGTCGGCTGTTTCACCAGATTGACTGATAACGATAGCTAATGATGGTTCGTCGAGTAGGGTGGTTTCTGATAATTCACTGCTGATATGGGCGATTGCACGGATATGAAGATTCGTTTCAATGATATTGGCTAAAATTAAGGCTGCGTGGTAACTGGTTCCGCACGCACATAAGTGGATGCATTTCGTATTTTTTAAATCTTGTTGAAATTTTTGGCGTAATTTGAGTAAATTGTTGTTGTTAGTATATTGAAAAATAATTTGTTGCGTAATGGATGGAATTTCGTTGATCTCTTTTTCCATATAAGTTGAAAAACCATTTTTGTTACTTGATGTAAAAGATTGATTAAATGGCTGCCATTGCTTTTTGATAGGGCGGTTAAGGTAAAAGAAACTTATTTTTGAACCGTTAATTTCGCAGGTTTCTAGGTTGTTCATTGAAATAATTTGAGTTACGGAATTTGGTAGGGCGAGTGTGTCGCTTGTAATGTAAATTACTTGTTGATCTTGTCCAATGTAAAGTGGCAAGTTGCCTTTCTTTGCAATGAATAAACTTTGTTTTTTATAATTTACTGCACAAAAAACGTATTGTCCTTTTAAGTATTTGTGTATATTGTGTTTATTATTATATGTATAACACAATATGTTGGGGATTATCTCTGTATCGACAGGTGTTCTAAGTTTTATACCTTTTGTCTCTAATTGTTTGCGGCAATCTTGATAATTTTCAATAATGCCATTATGCACTACTGCAATCGTACCATCGATTGATAAATGTGGATGTGAATTTTCAACACTGACGGCACCGTTGGTCGCCCATCGTGTGTGTCCAATGCATATTGTGGTATCAGGTTGATTTTTAACTTTTTTAATAAGTTGTTCAAGACCTCCAATTTGTTTGATTACTTTTAACTTTGATTGTGTTATATAAGCGATACCGGCACTGTCATAGCCACGGTATTCTAATATTTTTAAACCTTCTAATGTTTTTTTGATTAAATTTTGTGGTTGTTTGCTGATACAACCGAAGATTCCACACATAATTTTATTTATGTTGTTGGTTTTTAATGTGTTAGTGGATTATTTTTGATAAAATTGTTTGTGATGATAGTGTATATTTGTTAATATTTAGTATTATGGAACTGAATATAAATGATTATCGCGTGGAAACTTCGGCAAGACACGTACACTTATCGGAATCTGATTTTAAAATTTTGTTTGGTACTGATGCCAAGTTGGAAAACGTAAAGAAATTAAGTGTAAATGGTGAATTTAAATCCGATAAAACTGTTACAATTTTAGGTCCTAAACGTAATTTAGAAAGAGTAGCGGTGTTAGGACCTTTACGTACGCAAACTCAAGTTGAAATTTCAGTTACTGATAGTTACACGTTGGGGATTAAAGGTGTTCCCGTGCGTCTTAGTGGTGATTTACAAGGTTCTACGCCGGTTGAATTGGTTGGTACGGCTGGTAGAGTGCAACTACCAGAGGGAATGATTATTGCTTTACGTCATATTCATATCAATCACGCAGATTTACAAAAATATGGTTTGACTGATGGACAAATGATATCCATTACAGTTGGCGCTGATCGTCAAATTACATTTCATAATGTTGTCGTGCGAGAATCTGATATTGATTTTCCAACAGTACATTTAGACACGGATGAATCGAATGCTGTATGCTGAATTGATGGTTAGTTGTTAATATTTATTTGCTGTTTTCACATAACTAATGTTATACTTGAACAGTTTTTGGGGGAAGATTTGAACCGGGTACACAAAAGATTGATTTCTGTTCTGTTTGTCGTTGGAATGACATTAGTTTTTTGTGCATTGATGTTTAATCCAAGACCGGTTATTGATACGCAGAACCCAAATAAAGTGATGCTTTCACCGATGGCAAACGAACCAATTCAGTTTAGTGTGCTTGATGCTGGTTCGTTTAATAACAAAGGAATTTATTTATGTCGTCCTGAAGTGACTAATACTGAAAATGTATATAAAGCCACAATTAGTACGGCTGGGTTGATTGAAGATAATCAGAGGTCAAGTTTCCGTCCAGAATTCACTGCTTTGGTGTGTCGTAATGATCAATGGGTTGATATTACTAATCAACAGAATTTGAATTTTTGGGTTAATTCAAAAGAAGATACCACTAATTACAGTGTAGCGTGGTATTTGCGTGAATCGGCACCAGCAGCACTGTATGCAGTTAAATGTTATGATCAAGCATCGGGTATTAATCGTATTTTTGAGATTTTATATACACAAGATTGGACGTACATTAATGTTACGAACAATGATGGTTTAAGTCGTATTAGTAATTTTGTCGGTGGCAGTGATTTAACTTTGAACTTGAATGTAACTTTTAATGATGGTGCAGCAGATCCAAGTTTGGGTTATACAGAACAAACTACAGGTGTTACCGATGTGCGGGTTGGTGCGATTTCAGATTATAGTAGTATTGTTAGTTTAAGCACAATGGATATTACTGTGAAAACAGTTTCAGGTAAAGTATATCCAACGAAAAGTTTATTGCACGAAATTGATGCTAATGTGAATAATCGTGTGGCTTTACGGTTTACGGAACGTTTGGAAAATGATATTTATTTGATCCAGTTTACCTCAAAAGCTAATAATCGCATTATTGGACAATTTATTATTGATAATACAAAAGCTAATGGTGGCGTGAATTTATCACGAATTTGGGTTATTTTAATGATTTTTGGTGGAGTGTTAGCTTTGGGCGCTGCTTCGGCGTACTTAGTTCCGTTGTTTATTGTGAAATTTAATGAAATTCGTGTTGATCGTGAAAATGACCGTGTTGCACGTATGAAAAATCCGGAAAAATATGCCACTAAAAATAAAAAATCGTTTAAAGAAACGATTAATAAGATTATTTATAATATTAAAACACCTGCATATAAACGTAAGAAAGATCAAAAACAAGATCAAGAGAAGCCAGTTGAAGAAAAAGTGTATTCAAATCGTTTTACCGAGATGTTGCGTGAACGTCAGGAAAAACGTAATTTTATGCAGGAGCACAATGTTTCAAGTGCTGAAATGGAAAAAATGAAGGAAGCGGAAGCAGTTGCTGCGGCGGATGAGGCTAATAGTTTTGCTTTCTTACGTGAGGATGATGACGATGAAATTGCTACTTTCCACGCTGCGCAAGATGAGGTTTCGACACTGGAAACTGGTTCCTATGTAAAAGGCGGTGCAACATTTGCTAAACTTGATAGTTTGCGCGATAGTGAATCACAAGATGATGGTGAAAAAGAGTGATAATGACGGATAAAAAGCCAAGCAGACAACAAATTAGTTTGTATGAAAGAGCGGTGGCCTATGTTTTAAATATGCCGAAGACGGAAAAGCAAGTGCGACAATGGTATGCTCGTAAAACTGATGACTATGCTTTAATCGAAACAGATATTGCACGATTGAAGGATTATAATTTAATTAATGATACAGATTATGCTCAAATGTATGTTGAAGCAAAAAAAACAAAAATGGGAATCGGTATGATTCGTAATAAGTTGCGTGTTAATGGTGTGGCAACTGAGATAATTGAAAACGCAGTGTCTATGATTGACAATCAGTATGATTTTGCTTTAAGTTGTGTTAATAAGTATATGCGTAACAAGGATAAAACCCCAGAGAATAAAAGCAAATTATTCCGTTGGTTGATGAGTAAAGGCATTGCTTATGATTTATGTGCGGAGGTAATTGATGAATATTGGCATTGATATTGTTGAATGTGAACGTGTTAAAAATTTAGTTAGTAATAAAATATTTAGTCAGGAAGAATTGGAATATATTAAAAATAAGAATGGTGCTTTATCGACCATTGCCGGATTATTTGCAGCTAAGGAAGCGTATTTTAAGGCTAAGGGAAGTGGTATAATTAAAAGTGAATTACCAAAGGTGGTAATTGACCATCATAAAAATGGTCAACCATTTTATAAAAACGAACACAATTCAGCACTATCAATTAGTCATACGGATACTACGGCGGTAGCTGTATGTATAATTTTTTAGGATTTTTGACTTTTTTATCGTATATATAAGCATAATGCAAAACAAAGGTTATTCACCAGAATTTGTTGATCGTGTTCGTAATGCCAGTAATATTGTAGATATTGCGCGTAGTTATTTGCCATTGCGGCAGAAAGGTCAAGATTTTTGGGCGTGTTGTCCATTTCACAGCGAAAAAACACCTAGTTTCGCAATTAGTGCACCAAAACAGTTTTATTATTGTTATGGATGCCACGAGAGTGGAAATGTATTTAAACTGGTGATGAAAATGGAAAATTTATCTTGGCACGAAGCAGTAGCAATGTTGGCTAAGAAGGCTAATATTGAAATTCCACAAACTTCCGAAAATAGCGAATGGTTGAAAGCACGTCAAAAACGTGATCGTCTACACCAGGCATTGATATTGGCTCGTGATTTTTATTGTCATAATTTATTATTACCACAAAACAAGGCTGCTCTTGATTATTTGCATAACCGAGGAATTGATGATGAATTAATAAAAATGTTTAACATCGGTTATAGTGATAGTTGGCAAGGGGTAGTAGATGAGTTAAAAAAACACGGAATTAGTGAACAAACAATGTATGAAGCGGGAATTGTTGCAAAACGCGAAGATGGAAAAAGGGTTTGGGATGCGCAATTTGAGCGAATTACATTTTCAATTCACGATGTCTATGGAAATTGTATTGGATTTACGGGCCGTACAACGAAGAAAGACGATAATATTGCTAAATATAAGAATACAGCTGAAACTGCAGTATTTAATAAAAGCAATATTGTTTATGGCGTTGATGTAATGAAAAATTTGACACGTGGAAAGCACACTAATGGTCTAATTGTAGTAGAAGGTAACGTTGATGAAATTGCGATGATTAAACACGGGTTTGTAAATACAGTAGCTTGTATGGGAACCGCATTAACAAAGTTTCACGCGAGTGTGATAAAACGTTTTGGAGAAGTAGTTTATTTGTGTCTTGATGGTGATAATGCGGGACAGAATGCCACATTAAAATCAATCGATACTTTACAAGATGCCGGATTAATTGTAAAAGTAATTGTTTTGCCTAATGGACAAGATCCTGATGAATTCCTAAGTACTAATGGTACTGAGGCGATGCAGAGAATGATTGACAGTAGTATTGGTGGGTTAGAATTTAAACTTGATTATATAAAAAAACACAGTAATTTAAATGATAAAGTTGGTAAAACAGCCTATTTAAATAGAGTAGTAGAGTTATTAATTAGCGTTGCTAATCCTGCCGAACGAGAATTGTATTTAAATGATATTGCAAATAATTTAGGTATTGAAAAAGAAGTCGTTCGAAATACAATAGATTTAAGGATTAAACCGAAAAAAGATGAAAATACAAAATCTAGTATAAACAATACTCACAATAAACACAAGATATTGAATAATAATAGTCGGTTACTAGATGCTGAAAAAACTGTTATTACGGGAATATTGCACAATCAACCTTATGCTGAAATTAATTTAAATGATGAAATTATGTTTTCAAATCAACTTTTCCAAAAAATTTATACTGAGAACTTGAAATTGAATGAAATTGATGATAAATTAGATGAAAAAGAATTGCAAGAAATTGCACCTTTACGGGAAATAAGTACCGAATTAACTGCAGAGGAAAAAGAAAGAAAATGGAATGATTGTTATCGAGTTTTGTTGATTGATGCTCTTGAGCGGAAAAAGAAACAAGCATTGAACAATAGTAATATAGTAGAAGTTCAGCAATTACAGAAACGGATTGAACAATTAAAAAACACAAAATCAGAAAAACACACCACGGAGGAAGAATAAGTAAGATGACAACGAAACAGAGTAAAGACGTAAAAAAGGAAGTAAAAACAGCAGTGAAAACAGCGACTGTTAAAAAAAACACAAAGGTAGTGAAGCCAACGGATACAAAAACAACTAAAGTTGCGCCAAAGGCTACACCGAGTTCGGCAGCGAAAACACCAAAAAAAACTGCAAGCACTGTGAAAACGCAAAAAACGGCAGTTGCTGATATAAAAATTGCCAAAAATGTGAAAACTCCGGTTAAATCAACTGTATCGGCAAAAAAAGTTGCAACTAAAACGGTTAAATCTGGTAAATTAACACCCGAACCTAAGCAAGTTGCGATGAAATTAGATAATTCGACTACACAAGCCAGTAACACATCCAATGATGTAAATTTTGAGGGATTACGACCAGAAATTAGTGATTTAATTAAACGTTTTTTGGAATCAGGACGCAATCGTGAAGTTAGTGAAGACAATTTAACAATGGCTTTAATTGAGCACGATGCAACGGCTGTTGATGTGGAAAAAGCAAAAGAAATTTTAACAAAAGCAGGAATTGCAATTAAGAAAGTCAATGATGATGAAAAAATGCGTGTTGGTGCAATTGAAAAAATGATTTCTGAGGCGTCAGTTGATGACCCAATAAAAATTTATTTGCGCGATATTGGCCGTTATAAACTATTAACTGCGGAAGAAGAAGTTGAAATTGCAAAACGTATGGCGGCTGGCGATGAGGAAGCAAAGGTAATTTTAAACCAAAGTAATTTACGTTTGGTGGTGCACATCGCTAAACGTTATATTGATCGTACTCCATTAAAATTATTGGATTTAATCCAAGAAGGTAATTTGGGTTTGATGAAAGCGGTGGAGAAATTTGATTACAGTAAGGGTTTCCGTTTTTCGACTTATGCAACTTGGTGGATTCGACAGTCCATTACGCGTGCAATGGCCGACCAAAGTCGTATTGTGCGTTTGCCAGTACATATGGTAGAAACGATTAACCGTTTGTTAAAAACAACCAAAGTATTACAACAAGAATTAGGCCGCGAACCAACAACCGCAGAATTAGCGGAAAGAATGGAAGTTAGCGAAGATAAAATAGAAGAAATTCGTCGTATTAGTCAAGATACCACTAGTATTGATTCACCGTTGGGAGATGAAGGTGATGGTACGATTATGGATACAATTGCGGATCCTTCAATTATGTTACCGGAGGAAGAAACCTATAAAAAAGGTTTGAAAACTCAATTATTGTCAATTTTGGCATCATTAACGCCACGTGAACAAAAAGTTATTCGTTTACGTTATGGTCTTGATGATGGTCGCCCACGTACTTTGGAAGAAGTTGGTCATTTGTTTAAAGTTACACGTGAACGTATTCGTCAGATTGAAGCCAAGGCTTTACGTAAACTGCGTAATCCGAATCGTACACGTCGTTTGTATGATTTTATGCAGTCGTAAAATAACATTTAGTGAAATGTTGTGATTGCTTAATGTGGTTGGGTATGATATTATATCGGTATGAATGCAGATATCGAAAAATTGTTAGTAGCGCAAAAAATTGATAAAGAGCGTTTACAATTAGTCCAAAATTTAGAAAAAGGCAAAATTAAAACGGAATTAGATCGAGCGAGTCAGACAATTGATAATTCCAAGAATAGTTTATTGCAGTTGGAATCAGATGCTAAAATGTTACAAGATAATTATCAAAAGTTTTCTAAAATCATTAGTGATACTTTGACTCAAATTGAAAAAGCGCAAAATAATCATAGTGAAGATCCAGATTTATATGATGAGTTTTTATCAAAACTGACTAAATTAGAAAGTCAATTGGCTGATATAGAACGACGAATCATTCAAAAAACTAACTTGTTTAAAACAACTTCAATGGAAGGTGCAAAAGCCAGTGCAATGTTGAAAAATATTTCCAAGATGTATGAAGAGGCTCAAAAAGCAGTGGCTCCCAAAATTCAAGCAATGGAACAACAATTTAATGAAAAAGTACAGGGAATTGATGAAAAATTATTAGCTAAATATCGTGCAATCCGTAAAAGTAAGGGAAGTGATATTAAAGATGTGGTAGTACCCCTAACGGTTGATAATCGTTGTCAGGGATGTTTTATGGATGTACCAAGTGCTTTAGTAAATAAAATTAAAACAGATGGTTGGGTAACTTGCGACGAATGTGGTAGGATAATTTATCAATGATTAATGCAATAAATGATTTCGAAATTTTTTATCAGAAAATTACTAGTACGAATTCCCGTTTGGAAAAAGAATCGATTTTAAATGATTATAAAAATAATGAAGAGGTTAAAGAGGTCTTACATTTTTTATTTAATCCATTTATTGTTACGGGAATTAGTAAAAAAAAGTTAACCAAAAATGTTACTTTATCGGTGCAAAAATGTACAAATTTACACGAATTGTTAGCTTATTTCCAAATGCATAATACGGGACGTGATGAAGATATCGCAGTCTTAAAACAATTTACTGCAGAGTTAAATGAAGCGCAAATTGATTTAGTGAATAGTATTATAAAAAAGGATTTAACTTTGGGAGCTAACGAGAAAACTTTAAATAAAGTGTTTGGTGCGGATTTTATTCCTGCTTTTGATGTAATGTTAGCTGAAAAATATATGGAAAATACAGCTTTTGTGGTCGGAAAACGCTTTATTATTACGGAAAAATTTGATGGTGTGCGCTGTATGTTAATATTTAATGATGCAGGCGAACCAACGTTCTTTTCTCGTGCGGGGAAGTCGTTTGATGATATGGTTGAACTAAGTGAGGAAGTTCGTCAATTAGATCCAAAAATGGTTTATGACGGGGAATTATTATTAGGTGTCAATCAGCCAATTGATAGTGCTGATTTATACCGAATGACTGTTAAAGTTACTAATAGTGATGGTGCAAAAACGGGTTTAGTTTATAACGTTTTTGATTGTTTACCAAAGGCGGATTTATTAAATGGTGGTAGTGCTATTCCGTGTGAAAAACGTAAAACAGATTTAAGTAGACAATTGAAAAATCTAAAATTACCTCACGTGAAAGAAGTTCCAATGCTATATATTGGTAATGATGTTGCTAAAATAGATACAATCTGCGATGAATATACCAATATGGGACGTGAAGGTATTATGGTAAATATTGCTGATGCACCTTATGAATGTAAACGTACTAAAAATTTGTTAAAAGTAAAACGCTTTAATGCAGCTGATGTTCGTGTATTGGATTGGGAAGAAGGTTCAGGAGCAAATCAAGGTAAATTGGGAGCGGTGACTGTGGAGTTTATTGCGCCCGATAATAAACATTATACTTGTAAAGTGGGTAGTGGCTTTGAAAAAGAAGAGCGAGAAGAATTCTTTGCTCATCCAGAGAAAATTGTTGGTCATATTATTGAAATTGGTTATTTCGAATTGTCACAAAATCAAAATGATGATGGCTATTCTTTACGTTTCCCAACTTTTAAATGTTTACGTGACGATAAAGATGAAATTTCAATGCATTAAAAATCATAGAAAATTAGTTGGTATCTAAAACAATATAATGTTATAATAAATATTATGATTTATCCTAAGATTGAAGATTGTATTGCAAGAGCCGACCACAATAAGTATGTTTTAACGGCAATGGTGGCGAAACGTGCCAAAGATTTAATTGCTCATAATATGGGGCAAAATACAGTTGGTAAAGAAAAACAAATTTCTTGTGCTATGCGCGAAGTTGTTGACGGTAAAATTATTCCATCAACGGCTGTTAGCAAAAATTCACACTAATTAATGATGAAATATGCCAAAGTTATTATTGACGCAGCCTTAAATACAAATACAACTTCGACATTAGATTGTGCGTGGGATTATTTGGTTCCTCCTAATTTAAATGTGATAAGAGGTTCGTGTGTGATTGTGCCGTTTGGTAAACGCGAGATTGATGGCTTTGTCGTTGATGTTAAAGAGCAAACTGATATTGCGCTTGATTTATTAAAACCAATTAAACGTTTGGCAACTAATTTTGTGATTAAAACAGAATTATTAGATTTATTACCACAAATATGTGACCGTTTTAAATTACGGGCGATTGATGTTTTAAAATTATACTTACCAAGTACAATTCGAAAAGGAAAGCCGAAACGTAATGGGAAACGTCGAGTACCGATTGGAATTGAAAAGACAGACCATAATGTAGTATTGAATGCAGAACAACAACATTGTGTTGATACTGTTTTATCTCAACCGGATAAAGTTTTTTTATTAAAGGGTGTGACAGGAAGTGGTAAGACCGAGGTCTATATGCACATTATTAAAAAAGTGTTAGAGGCTGGAAAAACTGCTTTAATGTTGGTACCGGAAATTGGTTTAACACCACAAGTCTTGGCAAATTTTAAGGCTCGTTTTGGTGATGTTGTAGCAATGTTGCATAGTAAACTGTATGGTGGTGAAAAATTTGATGAATGGCTGCGTGTAGAACAGGGTACAGCGCGGATAGTGATAGGGGCGCGTTCGGCAATATTTGCGCCGTTGGAAAATATTGGAGCAATTATTATTGATGAAGAACACGATGGAAGTTATCAAAGTGATAGTAATCCGCGTTATTTAACTCACGATATTGCGATTATGCGCGCCAAAGCAAATCATTGTCCTGTGGTTTTGGGGTCTGCAACTCCATCGGTGCAAAGCTTTTATTTGACACAACAGGGGCAGTACCAGTTACTAGAATTAACTAAACGGGTTAATAATGTACCATTGCCGAAAATTGAACTTGTGGATATGGCAAACGAAATCCGTTCAGGAAATGGTGGTATTTTCGGTAATGAAGTATTGGCAGAATTATTACAAACTTTGCGTCAAAGACGCTCTGTAATGATATTCTTGAATCGACGTGGCTATTCACAAACAGTACGTTGTTTGCAGTGTGGATGGAGTGCAAAATGTGAAAATTGTGATGTTTCAATGGTTTACCATAAAGATGACGAACAATTAAAATGTCATTATTGTGCTGCACGAATGCCATTTCCGTCGCGTTGTCCTCAATGCGGTAGTACTTACATTAAACACGGGGCAATGGGGACGCAAAAAATTTGTGCTGAGTTAGAAAAGTTGTTAGCACAATCTAATTTGTATGTACCAGTTTTAAGAATGGATACAGATAATACGCAAGCAAAAGGCGCGTTGGTAAAAATATTGGAAAAGTTTGCTTCTACGGCACCATCAATTTTAGTCGGAACACAAATGATTGCTAAAGGACATCATTTTCCGCAGGTTAATTTGGTAATTGTTGTTAATGCGGATGGTGGTTTTGTTTCTGATTATCGTTCGGCGGAACGAACCTTTGCTTTGTTAACACAAGTTGCTGGTCGTGCAGGTCGTGAAATTGGTAGTGCAGGAAAGGCATATTTACAAACTTATATGCCAAATCATTATGTCTATAAATTTATTCAAAATTATGATTATAATGGCTTCTATCAACGTGAAATTGCAGCTCGTCAAGCGACAAAGTATCCACCTTTTGCAACAATAGTTCGTGTGTTGGTATCTGGAATGGTGGATACAAAAATTATTGAAGTTATTAAGCAAATGATGCAACCTTTACGGCAATATGATGGCGAAAAGCAGGCATTTATATACTTAGGGGCAATGAAATGTCCATATGGCCGTTTGCAAAATAAATATCGTTATCAAATTTTAGCGCGAATCAAACAAGATGTAGTTGAACAAACGGTAAATTTTATGGATAAATGTATAAAACAAATTGAGCAACAGCCAATTGCGCGTAGTGTTAAGATATTTTTTGAGATAAATCCATCCAGTTTGTCGTAAATATGAAATATGTTATCTGTGTCGGTAAATGGGGGTGTAAAAAAACAACGGTATCGTCGTTTGCATAAACCGAAAATAAAACGTAACCGTTTACCGAAAAATATCAATGTGAATAAAATTGTGGGGTTAATACATAAAATAACCCCTAAATATTGTGATGTAAGTCTATTATCTGTTATCTTGGGTTTGGTCATATTTGGTGCTTTTATGATTTATTCGGCCTCGAATTATAACGCACAAATATATTATGGTGATGCTTTTTATTATACTATTAAACAATTAATTGGGGTATTTTTAGGTACGGTCGGTTTGGGATTAATGTATTTTATTGATTATCATAGGTTACAGCGTTTAGCTTATGTAATTTTAGTTATTGCGTTGATATTATTAATTGCGGTTTTTATTCCAGGTATCGGGAGTTCAAAGTTGGGTGCAACTCGTTGGATTAGTATTGGTAGTTTCTCAATTCAACCTAGTGAAATTGCTAAATTTGCTTTAGTAATTTTTATTGCAAGAATTTTTACTGGGAAATTTAATGCTGATAATGCGATTAAATCGGTTGAACAACGTTTACCTGTACCTAAATGGTGGCAAGTTTTGGCGGTATTATTGGCTGGTGGGGTAATGTGTGTTTTGATTATTTTGGAACCAAATATGTCAATTACAATGACTGTTGGTATTATTATGTTTGTATTGTTGTTTTTGTGTGGCGTAAGATTGAAAACTTTAGGTTTAATTTTATTACTAGCGTTAGCGGCAGTTGTGGTAATGTTAATTGCGGCGCCATATCGTTTGAAACGTTTGTCAGCCTTTATTGATCCGTGGGCAAACCCAAAAGGTGAGGGTTTCCAATTAATTGAAAGTTTATATGCCATTGCAAATGGTGGTTTTTGGGGTGTAGGCTATGGTCATAGTATACAAAAAAATATGTTTTTGCCTTTTGCGGAAAGTGATTTTATCTTCGCGATTATTGCTGAGGAATTTGGCTTGATTGGGTGCTTAATGTTATTTTTTGTCTTTGGTTGGATTATTTATCGGATTTTTAGCATAGGTCGGCAAAGCAAAGATGCTTTTGGACGTTATCTTTGTTATGGTATTGCAACGGTGATTATGGTACAAACCAGTTTGAATTTTGCCGTGGCAACTGGTTCAATTCCGCCAACAGGGTTACCACTGCCGTTTATCTCGTTCGGCGGCACCAGTTTACTGGTGTTCATGATGGCGATTGGAGTAGTGTTGAATGTTAAAAAGCAGAATGAACTATCATACATATGTAAGAAAAAATAATTTTTATTATAATTGTTGATGTTGAATAAATGAACTAGTAGTGTAATTGTGGAAAGATAAATGATGTACAAATTAAAATTGGTATAGTAAAATATAGTATATGATTTATTTTGTTAGACACGCACCAACGCCGTGGAATGAACATAAAAATGCGAATGGAGAAAAAGACCCTTTGTGTCAAGGTGTTGTTGATATTTTATTAGATGACAAGGGACAACAAGTTGCACGGGAGATGGGTAACAACATTAAAGATATAAACTTTGATCGTGTTATTTGTTCGCCATTGGGACGTACAAAACAAACGTGTTATTTAATGTACAAAGGAAAAACACCGGTTGAAATTGATCCACGAATTATTGAAAGAAACTTTGGTGAGTTTGAAGGTAAAACGCGTTCTGAATTCGATTTCAAGGCATTTTGGAATCGTAATGCAAGCCAAAAATTTAAACGCGCAGAAAGTATTCAAGACGTTGAAAAACGCGTGTTTAATTTTTTGGATGAATTAAGAGCCTGGAGTGCTAAAAATCCCGATAAAAATGTTTTAATTGTTTCGCACGGGGGAGTTGGTTGTATTGTAATGAGTTACTTTAATGGAATTCCACAAAATGGTGATTATTTGTCATTTGAATTACCGCACGGAGGAAAGCCGTTAGTTTTGGACTTTAAAAATTTAGAACGACAAAAAAACATTATTAATGACCGAGTAATGTAAATTGTAGACAAATAAAAACGGAAGGGGCATAATGGGAGTATGCCTTCAGCGTTGACTCATTTGGCGGTGGCAAAGAGATTTTTAGAGAAACACTCACATTTGATTAAGAATGTGCAGGATTTTCTTGATGGTAATGTCTTGCCTGATTTGAACCCTGATAAGGCAATTTCGCATTGTGGAGTACGAACTGAAACGAATGATATTTTGAAGTATAATCGTGAAAAAGTTAATCCGTGGAAATTTGTTGAAGCTCACAATATGAATAACGATTTAAACAAGGGACAGTATCTACACCTTTATGTTGATTATGAATTTTACAATGTTTTTCTGAAAAATTATATGCAAGGACAAAAATGTGGCAAACAGGTTGGGATTGATATTTACGAAACAACGCGTCGTGATGATGAATATTTACGAAAGAAATATGGGGTGGAGTATACTGATGCTAGCTCTGGGAAAGAAATTATTCGGCTTAATAGTATTTGGGATGGTGAATACGAAATTAAACGTCGGCAAACAGGTTATAAGTTTATTTTTCCATATAGTTTTGATGAGTTAGATGTGTTTATAGAAAAGATGTCGGATGTAGAGATTCCGAATTAATTATTTTTCTAATTTATCAATGAAAAGTATGCCATTCATATGATCAATTTCGTGACAACAACAAACAGCATCCATATTATGAAAAGTTCTGGTTTGTTTAGCGCCGTTACGATCTTGGTATTCTAGGATAAGAAAATGTGGACGACGAACACGGCCACTGATACCGGGACAGGAAAGACAACCTTCGGTATCAATGCGTTGATTTTTGGCTGTTTTAATGATGGGATTGATAATTTCAATAACACCATATTCTTCAGTTAGAATTATTGCCATACGATATAAGATGCCAACTTGAACAGCTGCCAATCCCATTCCATTAGCGTGGAGTAATGTTTCGTACATATTGTCTAAAATTTCGTGTAATCGTGGTGAAAAATCATCAACGGTTTTACTTGTTTTACGAATTAATGGATTATCTTGTTTAATAATTGTTAACCGAGCCATATTGATATTATAGCAAAGTAGTGTTATTTTGTCTAGTTTTTATAAAATACTATATATTGTATTTATTATTATAATAACAATATCTATATATAGATTTGTTTTAATGAACGATTTAAAGATAATAGGATGTATTTTATTTGAAAAATTTATTTTCTGTGTTATAGTGTAGATGTGAAAATAATTTTTATGGGTTCACCAAAGTTTGCCGCTGATGTATTATCAGGTATTTTAGATAAACATCAAGTTGTATGTGTTGTTACGCAGCCGGATACGTTGGCAGGTCGTGGACATCAAATACATATGAGTGCGGTTAAAGAATTTGCAATAGAACATAAAATTCCGGTTCTGCAACCAACTAAAATCAGTAATGAAGTCCAATTATTAAGTGAATATCAAGCGGATATTATTGTAACCTGTGCTTTTGGGCAAATACTAAAACAAAGTATTTTAGATGCTACTCCGAATGGAGTGATTAATGTTCACGGTAGTTTATTGCCACATTATCGTGGTGCAGCTCCTGTGCAATGGGCAGTAATTAACGGTGATAAAACAACGGGTGTGACAATTCTAAAAACAGAATTAGGTTTAGATTCTGGTCCAATAATTTATTCATTACCGATGAAAATTAGCTCCGGAGCAACGGCCGGAGAAGTTCTTCAGGCAATGACTCCGATTGCAATTCAAGCTTTGTTATATGCTTTAAAACAAATAGAGCAAGGAACTGCTCAATTTGTACCTCAGGATAATAATTTGGCAACGATAGCACCAATGTTGAATAAAAATATGGCTAAAATTGATTGGCGACGCAATGTAACGGATTTAGTAAACTTTGTTCGAGGTTTAAATCCTTGGCCAATGGCATATTTTATCTTAAACAATGAGCCAATTAAGGTCTATCGTGCCACGGCTTTAAATGATGTGCAGACTGAGCCTGGATTAGTGGTGCGTTGCGATGCCCGTAATGGCTTAATTGTAGGTTGTGGTGAGGGTGCATTACAAATTGATGAACTACAAATACCAGGAAAAAAAGTAATGTCGGGTAGGGATTTCTGTAATGGACGGAATTTATTATCAATGGTATTGGAGTAATGATGAAATACATTTACGATTTAACTTTAGATGAACTAAAAGATGTTTTAAAGCCGTTAAATGCACCTCAATTTCGAGCAGGGCAAATTTTTACTGCTTTACATCAAGGCATACCGGTACCGGATATTACTAACATTCCTAAAGATTTACGTGTGTGGTTAAATGAAAATTTTAACTGTAACTTACCGGAAATAGTTACTGTGCAAACATCTAAAGATGGAACAAAAAAGTATTTATTGGCGTATAAGCAAAACCTAAATTCTGAGCGAGAAAATAGTGAAAATCTACAGACAGATCTCATTGAATGTGTGTTGTTGAATCAAAATTACGGCAATACTTTGTGTGTATCATCACAGGTTGGTTGTCGAATGGGATGTCGTTTTTGTGCTAGTGGAAAAAATGGATTAGTGCGTAATTTAACTGCGGGTGAAATTCTGGCTGAAGTTTTATTAATTAATCGTTTGAACAGTACATCAACAACTCGAGGTGTTACAAATATAGTTTTGATGGGGTCCGGCGAGCCGTTGGATAATTATGATAATGTAATGCAATTTTTGCGGTTAGTTACGGCACCTACGGGAATTAATATTAGTGCACGTAATATTAGTTTATCAACATCTGGATTGGTTCCTCAAATTAAGAAATTTGCTGATGAAAATACACAAGTCAATTTGTGTATTTCTTTACACGCTCCAAATGATGAATTGCGTCAACAAATAATGCCGATTGCTAAGCGTTATACGATTCGTGAATTAGTTGATGCAGCTAAATATTATTTTGAAAAAACGCATCGGCGTGTGATTTTTGAATATTCTTTGATGATGAAAGACGGAAAAACATTCAACTGCGCGGTTGGTCAAGCACGTGAGTTGGCAAATTTAGTACGTGGATTCCCTGCACATATTAATTTAATAAATCTAAATCCGTTACATTTTGATGCAAATGCTGTGTTAACTCCTCCGAGTAGGGAAATTGCGATGACTTTTATGGATGCAGTGATTAAAAACGGTGTATCTTGTACGATGCGTAAAAATAAAGGCGACGATATTGATGGGGCTTGTGGTCAGTTGCGTTTGCGTCATTTAAATCAGTTAAATTAATCAAATTTAAATTGTAATAGTTAAATCAAGTACCATCATTATGGTAAAACCAATGATGAAGCCAAAAATTCCTAATGTGCGATTTTCTTGGTTAACATCAGGAATAAGCTCACTAATGACTACGGTAATCATTGCTCCGGCAGCGAAGGCGAATAATAGTGGTAAGGTGTTGCGGACAGTAATAGCGATAAAATAACCGATGATAGCGGCTAAAAATTCCATAATACCGCTGGATTGTCCGATAAGAAATGCTTTTTGTTTGCTCATTCCATTGCGATAAAGGGGTGTGGAAACTGCAATTCCGTCAGGAATGTTTTGTATTCCGATACCAAGTGCCATCATTAAAGCACTGGATAGTGTACAACTATTGATTCCCATTCTTAAGGCACTAAAACTGACACCAACTGCTAAACCTTCGGGTATATTATGTATTGGCATTACGCCTGTGATTAAAATTATATGTTTTTTATTGATAGCCTTAGGTAACTTATTATCAATAATCAGACTACTGATGGCGATGAATGAACTACCAAGCAGGAAGCCGAGTGAAGGAAATAGCCAGGAATTGTGCCAAAGTTCTTCGGCTAGTGTTGTTGCGGGAATGATTAATGACCAAAATGATGCAGCAACCATAACTCCGGCGCTAGTACTTAACATAATGTCAAGAGCTCGTTGGTTAATAGATTTGAAACAAAACACAACGGCCGCACCTATTGCGGTTAGAAGATAAGTAAATAATGACGCTATAATTAACAGAGTAAATGGGGAAATTTGCGTCAATGTGTTCATATGTTAATTTATGAAATAAATTTGCTTTATGTTTATTGTAAAATGTGTTATATAATTTCGGAGGGGTTTTTATGCAGATTTCGATTTCAATCGAACCATATCTAGCGTTAGAAAAAACAAAACTAATACAATATATTGATAATATTGTTAAAATTAGCCGTCAATTTGGACGCGGACAGGTAGGTTTGCATTTTGATTATTTTAAACCAAATTTGGAAATTTTTAATTTGGTACAAAGTTATACTAATCAAATAGACATTGATTTGCATTTGATGCAAGAACCTGTGCCGTCTGTTAATGGTTTTCGGTCAGTTTCTTTTGATATTACAGATTTTAAGAACCAAAATAATCGGTTAACTGATAATCTCAGTGCTGTTGGAGAATTACAACGCGGTTTAGTTCTAGATTTAGGTTGTGATATTGATCAATATAAAGATTTAATATCTAAAGCAAATTTTATTATGGTTATGACAGTAAAATGTGGTAAATCTGGACAAAAATTTCAGGCATCAGCTTTACAATTACTTCCGCAAGTACGTCGTTTGAATCCAAATGCAATAATTATTATTGATGGTGGTGTTAATGAAAACAACATTCAATTGCTGAAAAACGCTGATGTTGAGGTGGTAGTCGTCGGAAGTTATGCGAAAAAATGTTATGAAAATGGAAATTTGGCAATAGGTATAAATAGGTTGTTGCATAATTAAATTTTCTGTGTTATATTGCGTTTATGAGCAGAGTTTGTGATTTATGCGGAAAAGATAAGTTGGCGGGTAACACTGTTTCTCACAGTAACCGTCGTGCACCAAAAAAAAGTGTGCCAAATTTACAAAAAGAAACCATCACGTTTGATGATGGAGCTAAGGTTACTTTAAAAGTTTGTACCAAATGCAAAAAAACTTTAAATAAAGTTGGGTAATTTTAATGGCAGTTAGTACTTCGAATTTATACGGTAACATTGCGATTTCACGTAAAGCCATTCGTACAGTTGCGGGTGTCGCAGCTTTGGAGTGTTATGGAATTTGGGGTATTGGACGTAAACGCATTGTGCGTAATGTTGCCAGTAAAATTCGTTTACGCAATGGTGTGCGTGTATGGGCAAGTAAAAACAAAGTCGGTATTTATATCGACTTAATTATTTGTTTTGGAATGCCAATTGATGCGATTATTAATTCAGTTCGTAATACGATTAAATATCGCGTTGAAAATTTTACAGGTATGGAGGTCATCTTTGTTGATATCCGCGTGATGGGTATCCGTAAATAACAAGAAAGGAAAGTTAAAATGAGCAAAACAATAGTGAAAAAATCAACAACGACAACTAATAAAAAATCAACTGAAAAAACAAAAAATAATGGGACTGCAAAAGTTACTACTGAGGTAAATGAATCTAAGGATAAAGCACCCGTTACAACAATTTCTGTAGCAATGTTAAAACGTATGTTCCTTGGTGCTTACAATTTGTTGGACAAAAATAAAGAATATATTAACAGTATGAATGTTTTCCCGGTCCCGGATGGTGATACTGGCTTAAATATGAGTTTAACAATGCGTACAGCAATGGCTGAAGTTGAACACGTAGCAAATAATTTAGTTGAATTAACTGAAGGTATTGCACGTGGCGCTTTAAAAGGTGCACGTGGTAACAGTGGCGTGATTACTAGCCAAATTTTGAAAGGTATGATGTCAGTTTTTGGTAAAACCAGCACTGGCAAAATTACAACTCGTGTTTTTGCTGCGGCAATGACTGAAGGTGCAAAAACTGCATATGCTGCAGTTACTTTACCAAAGGAAGGTACAATTTTGACAGTTGTCCGTGTTATGGCGGAAGAAGCTGAAAAAATTGCTCGTAATACGACTGATTTTGTATCTTTTTTGCAAAAAGTTATTGATGCTGGTGAAGTTATTTTGGCAAAAACTCCAGAAATGTTACCTGTTTTAAAGAAAGCGGGTGTTGTTGATTCTGGTGGACGTGGTTTAATTACCATTTTTATGGGTTTGTTGGCTACCTTAGAAGGTAATTTAGAAGTTATGGAATTAAAGAACGACCGTGATACAACGGTTTTCCGTGATACAGCTGATGAAGTTGCTGAAATTGAAGATATTAGTGAAATTGAATTTGCTTATTGTACCGAATTTTTTGTCGTTAATATTAAGAAAACAACTACGATGGCAAGTATCGATAAATTCCGCGTTCGTTTGATGGAATTGGGTGATAGCGTAATTTGTGTTGGTGATTTAACAATGGTTAAAGTTCACGTACATACTAATACACCTAATTTGGCTTTGGGTGCTGCTTTGGAGCTAGGTGAAATCACCAAAATTAAGATTGAAAATATGTTGGAACAAAACCGTGAATTGCGTAACAGCCGCAATATTCCTGATAAGGAACAAGGTATGGTCCAAGTTGCAACCGGTGAAGGTGTTTGCACTTTATTACGTGATTTGGGTGTTGATTTTGTAATTAAAGGTGGACAAACCAGTAATCCAAGTGCGGAAGAAATTGCTACGGCTTGCGACCGTGTTCACGCAAAAACAATTTTCGTATTCCCTAATAATAAGAACATTGTTTTGGCTGCAATGAATGCACAATCTTTAACGAAAAAAAATATCGTTATTATTCCAACTAAGAGTGTTTGTGAAGGTATTTCTTCAGCAATTGCTTTCTCGCCGGATGCCAGTGTTGATGAAAATACGCAAACTTTCTTAGCGACTATGGAAAGTGTGGTTTCTGCCTCAGTTACTTATGCAGTGCGTGATACTAAGATGGATAATTTGGATATCAAAAAAGGTGATATTATTGGTTTGGATGAAAAATCAATTATTACCAAAGGCAAAAATCCAAATGAAGTTGCAATGAAATTGTGTGAAATTTTGATGAAAGATACAATGGGTTCTATTACCATTTACTATGGTGAAGATGTTAAAGAATCAGATGCACAATTTGTCGCTGAAAAAATTCAAAACAAATTTCCAGCAGTTGATGTAACAGTTGTGAACGGTGGACAAAATATCTATTACTACTTAATTGCTTTGGAATAAAATTTTAATATTCGACAAATTTTTAATTTGCTTACGGCATAGTTTTAGTTATGCAAAACCGTAAAATTAAGCTTAACATAGCCAATGTTTCCGTAGCCGTAACAGGATTATATCATCACAGCCGACAGGTACAACCTGGCGGTTTGTTTTTTGTTTTAAAAGATGGAACTTATGTTGCCGAAGCAATTAATAATGGTGCTATTGTAGTTGTCAGTGAAAAAGGAACTTTAATTGATGTGCCAGAAAATATTACACACATTACTGTGACCGATGTGCGCGCGACAATGGCTTCTGTCGCAAAAAAATTTTATGGCAATGTAGTCGACAAGATGCGCGTAACTGGTGTTGTGGGAACAAATGGCAAAACCACGACAACATATATTGTGCGTCATCTTTTAGAAATGGCTACGGGAAAAAATGTTGGAGTGATTGGTACGACAGGTGTTTTGAATGCTGGAAAACAATGGGAAGGTATTACCACTTTGACAACGCCAGATCCGATTGATTTACATCGAGCATTGGCTTGTATGTACAAAAACGGAGTACGCGATGTAGTAATGGAAGTTTCAGCTCACGCAATTTTTTATCGTAAATTGGCTGGCATTAATTTTTCAGGCGTGATTTTTACTAATATTACACAAGATCATCTGGATTTTTTTAAAACTTTTGAATGTTATAAAAATACTAAACTAAGTTTTTTTCAGAACTTACAGAATGGTGTGGTTGTAATTAATGCTGATGATAACTATGGTTTGGCAGTTGCTGATGCAGTTCAAAACAAAACGAATCTTTATACAATTTCTTTTTCACTGAAGCACGATACAATTGTTGGTACAGCTCAATGGGCATTTGTGGATGATGTACGTTTATCAGTGCACGGCAGTGATTTTATTTTAGGTAAAGATGTAAAATGTCATTTAGCTTTACCTGGATTATTTAATGTCTACAATGCTGTTGGAGCGGCTTTGCTATGTAATCATTATGGTGTTAGTTGGCAAATTATTAAAGAAGGTTTAAATACAATGCCACCTGTACCTGGACGTTTTAATCTTTATGATATTCACGGTGTAAATGTGGTAATTGATTATGCACATACACCTGATGGTTTAGAAAAACTTTTGCAAAATGCTCGGGCAATATTACGCCCAAAAGCAAAATTGGTGGTTGTATTTGGGTGTGGCGGTGATCGTGACCGTTCTAAACGTCCGCAAATGGGTGCTATTGCATATCGTTTGGCTGATTTTGTAATTTTAACTAGTGATAATCCACGTACGGAAGATCCCGAGGTAATTATTGATGAAATTGAACGGGGAATTAAAACGATGAATGTTGATACATTAAATCGGTACTTGGATAATGATGTTGCTATGAATAAATATACACGTATTGTTGATAGAACACAGGCGATTGAGTATGCAATTGCACAAGTGCAAATTGGTGATATGGTGGTAATAGCAGGTAAAGGTCACGAAAACTATATGGATATTAATCATCAAAAAATTCCGTATATGGATAGCAAAGTGTTAGATAATATTTTACGGAGGTAATGTGGATTTCAAAACGGATTTATGGTTGGTCTTAATTGCGTTTGTAATGGCTTTAATTACGGGACTGGTTTTAATTCCGTGGTTGCGTCGTATCAAAGCTGGACAATCTATTTTGAAATACGTTGAGATGCACGCTGCTAAAGCGGGAACGCCGACGATGGGTGGTTTGATTTTTATTTTACCAATAATTTTGATTGCGTTTATCTTTATTGGTTTGGATACACCATTAAGTTTAATTATTGTCGTTGCCAGTTGTGGCTATGCAATTGTTGGTTTCTTGGATGATTTCTTGAAAATTAAACATCATCATAATTTGGGTTTACGGGCTTATCAAAAAGTCATTGGACAATTGGGAATCGCACTATTAGTTGCTGTGTTTTATTTACGCGTTAATCCGACAGGTGAAATTTGGGTTCCGTTTTTGAATGTGTTTTGGCAATTGGGTGGTGTTGGCATTTTTTTGTTAACTTTATTAGTTTTAATCGCAACCACTAATGCAGTAAATTTAACCGATGGTTTAGATGGGTTGGCAGGAACTACGGCATTAATTTATTTATTATTTATTTATGCATTGATTGCTTTAACAGATATTGGTGATGAAATTACAACAATTGGAAATTTAACGGCAGTTGCAGTTGGCAGTTTACTTGGATATTTATTATTTAATACAAAAACTGCATCAGTGTTTATGGGTGATACTGGTTCATTGTTTTTAGGTGGTTTTATTGCAATGATTTCCTTGTTTACTGGGTTAGGTTTTGCTTTAATTTTTTTAGGTATTGTTTTTGTTTGGTCAGCGTTAAGTACAATTTTGCAAGTTTTTTGTTTTAAAATCACTAAAGGTAAACGAATTTTTAAAATGGCACCATTTCATCATCACTTGGAAAAAATTGGAATGCACGAATCAAAAATTGTTGCTGTATATGCTGTAGTAACGATTATTATGGGAATCGTTTTAGTATTGTCTGTGATGTATGTTTAGTTATGTGTTTTCATAAGCATAACTATGAGAGCAAAAATTATTGGTTATGGTGTTAGTGGTAAAGCTGCCGAAAGTTATTTAGTCGCACGTGGAATTGAGACAGTTGTTGTAGCTGATGCTAACGAAAAAGTGGCGAGCGATTATGATTTTTGTGTTGTTTCACCAGGTGTACCAGCAGAACAAATATGTCGGGAAAACGTGCCAGTCGTTCCCGAAGTCGAGTTGCCATTCTATTGTGAACCCAATTTACACCCGAGTTGTTTAATTGCAGTTACAGGAACGAATGGTAAAACTACGATTGTGAATCAGATTTTTAAGATGTGTAACCTAGCCAAAGAAAAGACTGTCTTGTGCGGAAATGTGGGAATTCCCGTGTCACGTGTGGCAAATAAAATTAATGATGCAATTACAGTGGTTGAAGTTTCATCGTTTATGTTAGAACAAACACGGTTGCTGCATCCAAATATCGCAGTGTTAACTAACATTACGGCTGATCACTTAGATCGTCACCAAAATCTTGAAAATTATCGGCGATGTAAAGCAAAAATTGCGGCACAACAAACAAGGAGCGACTGGTTAGTGGTCAATTATGATGATTGTAATGCTCGTTTAGTTGGTGAGGAAATTGAGGGTTCGACTTCAGGCCCCAAAGTAATTTGGTATAGCACAAAAAATGTTGTGGTTGGTTATTACATTCAAAATGGGTATGTTTGGGAGAAATTGAAGCGACGAGCGAAAATGTTAGGTACAGTAAATGATTTAGGCGGTATGGCACACACGTTGTCGAATGCTTTGGCAGTTATTGCAGTTGGACGATATCTAGGTATATCAACGCAAATAATTTGGCAAGCTTGTCGTTATCAGCAACAACCACATCGAATGGAATTAGTGGCAGATTATAATGGAGTTGTTTTTTACAATGACAGTAAAGCGACTAATATGGCGGCAACATTAGCAGCAACACGTGCAATAAAAATACCAACTTGTTTGATTTTATGTGGTTTAAGCAAGGGACAAAATTATATTGAACTTTTACAAGAGCTGCCGGATACGGTAAAACAGATTATCGTTTTTGGGGCAATCCGTGAACCGGTAATGATGGTAGCGAAGACTTTAGGTTTGAAAAACATTGTTGCGTTATCTGATTTATCGTCGGCGGTTAATCGTGCAATACAAATTGTACAACATCCTGGCGTTGTGTTGTTTAGTCCAAGTGGTAGCAGTTTTGATCAATTCGTTAATTATGAACATCGTGGTGATGAATTTCGTCAGGTTGTATTAAAACTTACTGGTCAATTGCCACAATATTCGCCCCCAACTGACGTAAATCTTTAACAATATCTTGGTGGCCACGGTAAATATAATCAGCATTAATAATTGTTGTTGTTCCTTGTGCGGCCAATGCTGCAATTACCAGTGCAACGCCACCACGCAAATCTTGCGCGATAAGTGTTGTGCCAAGACATTTTTGTGTAGTAGGAATTCGGTAAGAACAGGGACATAAAATCGATGTGGGTGTGGCAGAAAGTGTGGATACACCCTTAATAAGGGCTTGGTTGCGATTGAGCGTAATTTTTGTACCTAATTTAGATAATTCAGCAACATAACGGAAACGATTTTCAAACAAGTTTTCTGTAATCGTTGAACGACCTTTTGTTAATGCTGCAAGCACACAAAATTGACTTTGCAGGTCAGTTGGAAAACCAGGATATGGTGCTGTATGAACATTAAAATGATGTGAAAGACGGTGATTAACAATAATACGTATCGTATCATTTGTGGTTGTAATTTTGGCACCGATTGCTTTCAATTTATTTATTAAATTAATTTGATGAGTTGGTATAACATTGGTTAATGTTACGTCGCCGCCGGTTACTGCAACTGCAATTAAATATGATCCAGTATTGATGCGGTCGGGAATTGGTGTGTAGGTGGTACCGTGTAATTGAGAAACACTTTTGATAATTAATGTATCCGTGCCAGCACCTTGAATCCTTGCACCACATTGATTTAAAAAATTGCATAAATCAACTACTTCAGGTTCTTTGGCGACCCCGTGAACAATGTATATATTACCGTCAATTCCCAAAGCGGTAGCTTGAATAATATTTTCGGTTGCACCAACTGAAGGAAAATCAAGTGTTAATATTACTGGTTTGTGATGATGTCGTGGTTGATAAGTAGCGATAATGCAGTTATGTTGACAATGACATTTCACACCAATTTGACGCAGTAGGGTTAAATGTATATCAATTGGGCGACTACCAATAGCGCAACCACCTGGAAATGGTAATTCAACCTTGCCAAGACGTGAGAGTAATGCTCCCATAACAAAAATACTACCACGAATTTTTGGTGCGGCTTGCCGATTGATAATGTGAGTGTTTAATTCATTAACATCAATTTTAACAGTGTCACCTTGAATATTTACTGTACAACCTAAATCAGCAAGAATATGTAACATTTGTGTTAAGTCGGATAATTTGGGTACATCGTGGAGACAAACCGTCCCGTGAACCATTAAGGTGGCCGTCATAATCGGTAACAGACTGTTTTTTGCTCCGCTTAAACGTATACATCCATTTAATCGGTTACCGCCAGTAATTTGAATTTGTAACATTAATTCATATTATGTTTGACCAAGTAAGCGGTGTGACTTATACTATTAACAGAATGAAAACTCGCGTTTTATTGACGATGTTAATTATCTTTATCGTTTTGTCAGGTGTTTGGATTACTTGTGGAACAATCTTTGTCGTTCGTGAAATTGATGTCGTTGATATGAAAGTGCAAACTGCGGAAGCTTTATCAGAATCTGAAGTCAATGAAATTATTGCACATAGTGGTCTTAAAGGAAAAAATATTTTGTTTAGTATTCATCAAGACCAAATTACTAAGAACATTAAATTGGTTGATCCGATGTTTAAATTACAAAGTGTTACGGCTAAATTTCCTAACCGTATAGTATTGACAGTTTCACGTCGGGTGCCTATCTACTATGATAGTACTAGTGATTTATTGTTCGATTCGGATATGTGTGTAGTTGAAGGCAATAAATCGGCTTGTATTAACATTACTGGTGCGAATTTAACATTAAATGATGGATTAATGGTTGGTGATTTAGCGGTTGGGAAAGATGCTCGTACACAAGGTAAAATTGATCAATTAAAAATTATTGGCAGTTATTTTAACGATTTAAATGGATTTCAAATTTCGTATGATGATAGTAAGGGTGTAGTTGATAGTAAATTGCTTTGCTTGAAACTACAAATTAAAACAAATGTAAAATTTGTAATTAAAGTTAAACCAACTGCTAATTTTTGGCACGCACTTGATTTTACAAATTTTATATACACAACCGAAGAAAATTATGCCGAAGGTGAATATCGTACTTTGTTTCAAGAAGATAATTCTCGTAAGGTTTATACAAAACTTTATATGGCGGACGGTAGTAGTCCCAAAAAAGATGGAAATGGAAAGGATATAGTTTACAATGAAAAATGATTTAATCGCTGTGTTGTATTTTGATGATACCCAAGTTGTAGGACGAATCGCTCGGGTAAATTATGGACAAAATTTAACGCCTTTAACGACGGTTCGTAAAGAATATACTGGAATTATGGATAGTCAATTTAATGACCGTAATGACTTTACTAATACAGTTAACGCAGTAGTAACAGAAATGGTAGAAGGTGTTAACCGTGTTCCTGCAACTTTATATGTTGGTGTAGCAAATCAGTTTTGTCAGGTACAGACACAATGTAGTTCGTTATCATTTGATCGAATGACTAAAATTAATCGTCAACACTTGCAACAATTGTGGAATGAGACTCAATTTGATACGACCAATTCAGAAATTATCCATCAACAGGCACTTTACTATAAATTAGCAGAATACGATGAAGTTTTAATCGATGTTTTAGGTACGGCAACGAAGGGTGTAGAAATGGTTTCGTCCGCGTTAGCAGTTAATCAAGAATTCCATTATTTGTTTGATTTAAACACAATTCAAAATGCAGGTTTTATGGATTATAAATTTGTATCGATTGCAGCTTGTGAATTGTTTATGATTCCGGAAAAAGTTCGTGATGCTGGCTGTACTTTAGTGCGCTGTGATTTCTTTTCAACATCTGTAGCAAATATTTTGGGTGATGGTTTAACTCAGTTGTCTCATTTTGATTTGGGCTCTGGGTATTTAGTTGGGGAAATTGTTGACTGTTTTAATGTAGATTATGATACGGCAATGCAATTATTGGCACAATGTACGCCCACTTACGAAGTATTGGTTGAAGAAAAATATACAGCTAATGGAATTCAAATTCCTGCTAGTATTTTTAATAAATTTGTGATGGACCGTTTAAACGAATTTGCTGCTCGTTTAAATAATTTTGAAACCGCGCGTGTAATTTATTTTTCTGGTGGTAATTTTGATCAAATTTATGGTGCTCGTAATGTTTTTGCAAATATTTGTGAACGTACAATGGTTGAATGCCAAGATATCTTAACAGGTGAAGTTGCATATCCGGAAAATACGCTAAATGCAATGATACGTTGTGTTTTGAATCATCATTGTTAATTTTAAGCACGTAAAACGTTAAAAATTCATAAATAAAAGATGTAATGCAAAATCTATATTTTATTAAAGGTGGCTGGTAAAATGCTTTTAGCGTGTTTTTTATTTTTAATTAATTATTTAACAAACACTAGCAATAGTTAAAATAATTACGTTTTTAACTTTATTAGCCTTTAATATCGCGGTACATTCCTGTGTAGTGGCTCCGGTTGTGTATACGTCATCAATTAATAAAATATTTTGGTTTTGTATTCGCGATAGTTGTGTTGGTTCAATGGAAAATGCACCGTGTAAATTGTTAGCACGTGTGGTTGCATCCATATGTTTCTGAATTACAGTTTTACGATTACGAATGAGTGCATTATTAACTACTGATAAGTTTAGGTATGTTGCTAATTCGTTGGCAAGAGTTTCACTTTGATTATAACCTCGTTCGCGTTGGCGACTGCGATGAAGTGGTACAGGAATAATGATTGGTGGTTGTTTCGTCTTTGGTGCGATTTCTTTTAAATAAACAGCTGCGAGATACGGTGCCAATGCTTTGGCAATGAAACCATTGTCGGCATATTTCAATTTGAGAATCATACTGCGAATTGGCTCTTCATATGCGAAAGGTGAATAATGGCCGGTTTGCGCTTCAGTGATAATTGGTAAATGATCCATACATTTTTGACAAAGGTAGTCATTAGTCGAATTTTGTATTTCGCAGCTGCACGCCATACAGGTATAATTGGGAAACCAATTCATATTGAAATTATACACGGATAAATGTTTATTTGAAAGTAAATATCAGGTGGTCTTTTGTCTCATTTTGTGTTATGATTATGCGATGAAAATTTCAACAAAGGGGCGTTATGCTTTACAAATAATGGTCGAGTTTGCTTCACACAATGGCGAAGTTTTATCTTTAAAATCAGTTGCTGAGTCTCAGGGCATCTCTTTAAAATATTTGGAACAAATTGTGCAAATGTTGGTTAAACATAATTTGCTATTAAGTTTTCGCGGGGCAAGCGGTGGTTATAAATTAGTAAAGAAACCATCTGATGTTACAGTGGCGGAAATTTTAAGTGCCACTGAAGGAAATCTATCAGTAGTAACTTGTCGAACTAATTGTACGAAAATTGGTCATTGTAATGTACGTAAGTGTTGGGATAAATTAAATCGATTAATTGATGATTATTTACACAATGTTGCTTTGACTGATTTATTGAATAAATGAAAAAAGATATTTACAAATGTGTGTTGGTTAATTATACTATTTCATAGTAAAAAGGTAGGAAATAAAGATGATATACTTGGACAATGCTGGCACAACTAAAGTTAGTGAAAAAGTTAAACAAGCTATGTTGCCATTTTTTGATGAGATGTATGGTAATGCATCTAGTTTATACACATTTGGGCAACGGGCTAAAGAACACTTAGAGATTGCCCGTGAAATGGTTGCAAAGTGTTTAAATGCTCAACCGCGCGAAATATATTTTACATCGGGTGGAAGTGAGAGTGATAATTGGGCAATTAATGCCGCTGCACAAATTGGTGCAAAACAAAATAAAAAACACATTATCTCTACTACTTTTGAGCACCACGCGGTTTTACATACATTAAAAAAATTAGAAAGTCAGGGCTTTGAGGTTACATATTTACCAGTTAATTCAGACGGTATCGTTAAAGTTGAAGATTTGAAGAAAGCGATGCGTGATGATACTTGTTTAGTGACGATAATGTTTGCCAACAATGAAATTGGTACAATTCAACCCATAGCTGAAATTGGAAAAATTTGTCGTGAGAAAAAAGTGTTATTTCATACCGATGCTGTACAAGCTGCTGGACACGTTGCAATTGATGTTGTGGCTATGAACATTGATATGTTAAGTTTGTCGAGTCATAAATTTCACGGACCAAAAGGTGTTGGTGCTTTGTATGTGCGTAAAGGTATTGTTTTGGCTAATTTAATTGAAGGCGGTGCACAAGAGCGTGGTAAGCGCGCTGGTACAGAAAATTTACCTGGAATTTATGGTATGGCTATCGCGTTACAAGATGCTGTTACAGAAATGAAAGAGGTATCAGAACGTGAGACTAGATTACGTAATAAATTATTTGATGCGTTAAGTCAGATTTCACATAGCGCAATTAATGGTAATCGTAAAATGCGTTTACCAAATAATTTTAATATGTGTTTTGAAGGAATCGAAGGTGAAAGTTTGTTATTATTGTTGGATGATGCTGGTGTGTGCGCTTCATCTGGCAGTGCGTGTACTTCAGGTTCATTGGATCCTTCGCACGTCTTATTGGCAATTGGTCGGCCACACGAAGTTGCACACGGTTCTTTGCGATTAACATTAAGTAAATATACCACCGAAGAAGAAATTGATTATGTTATTAAAAAAGTTCCCGAGATTGTTGATTACCTACGTAAAATGTCACCAGTTTGGGATGAATTACAGAAAGGAGAAAGAAAATATGCTTTATAGTGAAAAAGTAATGGATCATTTCCGTAATCCACGTAACGTGGGTGAAATTCCAGATGCGGATGGAATTGGTGAAGTCGGTAATGCAAAATGTGGTGACATTATGCGAATGTATATCAAGGTAAAAGATAACATTATTACTGATGTAAAATTTATGACATTTGGGTGTGGTAGTGCTATTGCTACTAGTTCAATGGCAACTGAATTAATTAAGGGACGTTCATTGGATGAAGCACTGACTTTAACCAATCAGGCTGTTGTAGAGGCCTTAGACGGCTTACCAGCGTATAAATTGCATTGTTCGGTGTTGGCAGAAGAGGCTGTCAAAGCTGCAATTAAGGACTATTATGAAAAACATAATATAGCATACAATGAAGAACAATATTGTTCAGGCAACTGCGCTTGTTGTCACGCTCACGACCATTTTGATCAAGAATGATATTAGATTGGATTGATAGAGTTTTAAATTTCGAAGTGGCGAATTTCTGCATTAGCAAAACGGCTCATTGTAAATGGGTTTTGTTTATCAATTGGATGGCCAGCTAAAATTTCGCTGAGATAAACGGCGGGAGCTTCGTGGGTAACGACGAGAATGTTTTCATAGGGGTACTCGCGTTTAATGTTTTTTATAAAATCATTGATGCGTTGATATACACTTAAAAAAGATTCTAAGCCGTAACCAGCTAAACGTAATCGTTTGGCTTCTTGTTCTGCAACCGTTTGTTTTTGACAAGGACGCCCAGTAAAGACACCTTGGTCAATTTCAATTAAACGTTTGTCACGAATAATTTTCACGTGGTGGTATTGATTAACAAGATTTGCTGTCTGCATTGTACGTTTTAGTGGTGAACAGACTATTAAATCAATTTTGGTACTGGCAAAATTTTTAGCAATTTCCATTGCCTCAGCTTTACCGGTTTTACTTAGCATATTTTGACTTCTGCCTTGAGTAATCAACTTTTCGTTCCAGTTGGTTCTTCCGTGACGCATTACGTAAATTTTCATTTTTCCTCCGAATTTTATTTGTTGAAATAAATTGTGAATTTGTTTTGTCGTTAACTTAAGAAACCGCTGATAATGTGTTTTTCAGCTTCTTCTTGTGTTAAACCTAATGTCATTAATTTGATGATTTGGTCTTCAGAAATTTTACCAATCGCGGCTTCGTGCACTAGCATTGCATTAATGTTTTGAGCGGAAATTTTTGGTGTTGAATTAATTACCGCATTATCGGATAAAATACCATCGCATTCAACGTGGCCAAAGCACTTGGCTTTACCAATAATATTGGAATTGAATTCTTGGAAACTTTGGTTTTTAGCCACTGAACGTGAAGTTACCTCAACTTTAGAATCGTCGCCAATTAGTTCGACATTAAAGTTGGTCATTGCTTCTTGTTGACCAGTAGTTAAAATTTTTTCGTTAATAATTAAAGTAGCATTGGCTTTCAGAGTTGCGTTAGTGTTGCGGTCGGCATAATTTACACCACCTAATTGGATAGTTTCCATTTCGAAGTAACTGTTGTTTTCCATTAAAATTTCGGTTGTAGGGTTAAGGTTTTTTTCGCCAATATTATCACCTAAACCAATATGTTTTTCAACGTATTTTACTTTGGCATTTTTACCAATGTGAAAAGTATGGATACCGTTATGGCTGCTGTCTTGGTCGCTATTGTTATGTATACCGCAACCAGCCACAATTAAGACGTCGCTGTTTTCGCCAATGTAGAAATCATTGTAAACCAAATCGGTAAGTCCGCCTTGCGTAATAACTACTGGAATATGTACACTTTGATTTTTGGTGTTTGGTGCGATGATAATATCGATACCATCTTTATCTGCTTTGGAAATAATTTGAATTGCATCAGTTGTGTTGCGCGAAAGCAGTTGACCATCTTTGCGAATGTTGTAGGCACCTTGTGGTATCTCGTGCAAATCAGATGTTTTGCTTAACAATTCTTTTGTAATTTCATCCATCAGTTGGTACCTCCTAATTTGGCACATTGCTTGGTTGTGTTAATAAATTGAATGATTTCATCTGGTGTGCCAATTTTATCAATTTGGGAATTATTCAACAAAACAACCATATCGGCAATCGCAATAATTTTATGTTGGTGGCTGATAATAATATTGGTAGTTTGCTCTTGTTGGAAGATATTAACCAAATTGTCGAAACTCCATAAATCAATGCCTGCTTCCGGTTCATCGAAAATATTGAGTTGGGCTTTTCGCGCTAAAACAGTAGCGATTTCAATGCGTTTTAATTCACCACCAGAAAGTTTATTATCTAATGGTCGTTCTAGATAGTCCTTGGCGCATAGTCCGACTTTTGAAAGGTAAGTGCAGCATTCATTGCAATCGAGCTTCTGGCGAAGAATAATTTTTAACAGGTCTTTGACCTTTAATCCTTTGAATGTTACTGGTTGTTGAAAACCAAAGGCAATGCCTTTTTGGGCTCGTTCCGTGATTGATAAATTTGTGATATCTTCACCATTGAAAATAATTTTACCGCTGGTGGGTTTTATAATACCCATTATGATTTTTGCCAGTGTAGATTTACCACTCCCGTTTTGTCCAGTTATTACGACATTTTGATTGTCGTTAATGGTTAGGGATATGGATTTTAAAATGTGTTTTTCAACTCCGTTTTCTTGAACAGAGTAATTAATATTATGTAATTCTAACATATGAAACCCGTTTCATATTAGCATGGTTTTTATCTAATTGTCAACAACAGGTTTTTATTGACAGAAATGTTTGTCATTGATATTTTTGATTATTATTAAAAGGTAAGGATATAAATTTATGACAGGTTATGATTTTGATAAAACAATTTATGATGGTAACTGTTTTGTCGATTTTTATTTTTATTGTTTACTGCGTCGTATGTACATTGTGCTTTTATTACCATATCAAGCTATGATTGGTTTAATGTATATTATACGTATCATTGACCGAAAAATATGTAAACAGTTATTTCATTGTTATTTATTTTTTATCTTTGGAAAAGAGAATTTGATAACTAAATTTTGGCGAACTCACATTCAAAAGGTTAAGCAATGGTATTTACATCAAAAGCGTGAAGATGACGTTATTGTAAGCGCAACTCCTAAGTTTTTTTTACAACCAGCATGTGCGATGTTAGGAGTTAAATATCTAATTGCAACCGATATGGATATGAGGACAGGAAAAATTAATGGTGATAATTGCTATAAAGAAAGTAAAGTTAAGTTTTTCAAACAATTTTTTGGTAGCGACGTGAAATTGAAAGCATTTTATTCGGATTCGAAAAGTGATATTCCGATGATGCAGTTAGCAGAAAAAGGCTACTTTGTATTTGGAAATCAAATTAAAGAATATAAATGATAGTTATCATTCTCACAATCATTTTAACCAAGATTGATTTATTAATAAGTGTGTTATATAATTCTATATGGTTTTACGAGAAGAAAGACTTCGCGCGGCACGAGCAAAACTTGTTGAACTTGGTGTAGCAGAGTATGCCAAAAATATGTATCACGGTCGTGCTGGAAGTGGTGAAGAATGGAAAGTTGATCCAAGTTATGATAATACTAAAAATGGAAATTTTAATATTAACAAACAAAGTGGACTTTATGTTGGCGATCAAAGATTAGCTACTTTTTATGCAAATTATGAAGAATCGAGTAATCCCGATTTGACTGCCGAAGTTCATAAAATTGTTAGTTATGATGATAATGCGATTATCCTTGATCTGACTTTTGAGTATGCAACTTTGACTGATGAACAAAGACAAGAATTTCGCCAAGCGATGAAAGTATTAGGAAATTTTGGTATTTCTCAAGCTAATCCAATAAAATATGAATACAAAGATGCGGTAGAACCTGTTAAACAAAAAATTGAACAATGTAAAATTAAGAATCATTTTAGTCTACTTAATGTAAATGATATTAAAGGCATTACAAATGATCTAAAGAATGGTGACATTTTAAAACAGGTTTTTGGTAATCAAATAAACAAATTGGAAAAATTCGTTTTGGATAGTGTTGGGGCTTTAAATACAAAAATTACTTTTGAGCGTGTGCCAAGTTTATTAAAAAAGGTTTTTTATGCATATCAAGATGGGGAAACTGAGTATCAATTTGAAGATCCAATTACGAATGAAAAAACTAATATTCCGATAAATCACGATTATATTTCGGCTTGGTGTGCTGAAAATGGAATTATTGGAACTAGGTATGAAACTACACAATCACGCATTGGAATTCCATTTCAAGCCTGTCATATTTTTGATTTAAAAAAAATTATGACGGAAAAACAGTATGGCATAATGTTATCTAATATGTTCCAAAATTATGGCGAAATAACAAATACCTTAGCTAATCTTTTTGGTGGTAACCGTGAAATTGAAAAATTGTTTGCAATTGGTAATTCGGAAGAAATTTTGGCTTTTATTAAACAGGACCATCGTTGCAAAGAACTATTTGAAAAGAGTGCACACGTTTGGCAAGGCTGGAACGTAGGACAACATACACAAGCTGTTCTTAATTTTTTTGATGATTATTATCAAATTGATGTTGACGAAAGATTAAGACCATTTATTAAGTTATGTTTGTTAACACACGATATTGGTAAAGGTAACTTGGATAAAAATTTGTATCGCGATTTTATTGATTGTAAAACAATAGAAACTCAACTTAATTTACAATCTGCACCGGCTGTTTTTGATGCTTTACGACTGGCACCCGAATATCGTAAGTTGATTAATTTTGTGATTGCTGATTCACAATCATTTACAAGCAACATCGTTTTGGCAAATGGTGATCGTAAAGCTCTCTATACTCAATTAAAAGATGCTTGCCAGATTGCATATGTTAACGCTTTTGGCAAAAACCCGACCAATGAAGAAGTTAATGCTTTGCGTCATATATGTGTGATTTTGCAAGAATGCGACAGTGGTGCTTATACGCGTTATGCAACCATTCGAGAATCCGGTAAAAGTGTCGATGGTGGTGACGATAATTTTACCAATTCATTCGTTTTTAACCGCCGCGGTGAACCCCGTTTACGTTGTTTTATGGAACTAGAGAATAAACAATCGATTCAAAATTTATCAGATGTCGAGATGATAAAATAATTTCTTTATTAATTAAAAAGTGATAATAATGTTTTCGTTGTTAAACTAATCATAGCGTTGTAGTTGATATTTGCGTGCTTGTGATAAACGCATTCGTGGCATAGATTTTCGACAATGTTGTAGGCTAAATGAACACGTTCGGTTATATTATCGACTTTGACATTATGTTGTAATAGAATTTTTTCAATTGTACCACTAACCAGAATTTCAAAGTTTAAAAATTGTTTATGCACGTCTTTGTCGAGATGGCTAAGAGCAATTACTTCTTCGTGTAGGGTGTAATTATCTTGGTGTGATTTAATGGCAATTTGCAAAAACTGTTCGATAATTTTGTGGTCTAATTTAGTATTTTGTAAATTGAATAAAAATGATTGAATCGGTTGGAAAATATTTTGGAAATATAATTCGATTACTTGCAAAAGAATATCTTTCTTGTCATTAAAGTAACTATAAACAATACCTGTTGAAACTCCAGCAACTTTGGCGATTTCTGCAGTGTTAGTATTGTAATATCCTTTTTTGCCAAAAACTTTTAAACCAGCTTCAATGATCTTTTTTTTCTTTTCGATCGAAGTTACTTTTTGTGGTTCACGAACAATTCCCATATTTACCTCTCTTAATTATAACAATGTTTTTGCCTTTATGTCAAAATTTAATATGAAAAATCTTTCATATTAGTTGACAATAAATAACAAATAAAATATAATCGCCAATATGAAATAAATTTCATATTAAGGAGAGGTATGAATATAGTTGAATTAAAAAATGTATCCAAGGTTTATCAATCAGGTGAACACGAAGTAAAAGCTTTGAATGATGTCAATCTTGAAATCGAACAAGGAAAGTTCGTAGTTATCCTGGGACCAAGTGGTGCAGGTAAAAGTACTTTGTTAAATTTGCTTGGTGGTTTGGATAGTCCGAGCAGTGGAACAATCATTGTTGACGGCAAAGACATTGCCACTTATTCGGCAGATGAGTTGGCAGAATACCGTGCTGATAAAGTTGGTTTTGTCTTCCAGTTTTATAACCTGGTGCCAACTCTAACGGTTTATGAAAATGTTGCCTTGATTAAAGAAATTGCACCTGATGCTTTAGATGCAAAGGAATTGCTTAATAAAGTTGGCTTAGCAGATCATTACAACAAATTTCCGGTGCAACTTTCTGGCGGGGAACAACAAAGAGTTTCGATTGCCCGTGCATTGGCAAAGAATCCGGAAGTGATTTTATGTGATGAACCGACCGGTGCTTTGGATAGTGAAACTGGTGTAATGATTTTGAAGTTATTGCTTTCAATGGCAAGAGATTACAACAAAACAATTATCATTGTTACCCATAACCAAAACATTGCCAAAATGGCTGATGTCGTAGTGAAGGTTAAAAACGGACAAATCGTATCTGTCGATGAACAAAAGAAACCGTTAACGGTTGATGAGGTGGACTGGTAATGTTAACAAGAAAACTTTGGCGAACAATGTGGCAATACCGTGCACAATTCATTTCAATGGTGATTATGATTGCGTTGGGTGTTGGAGTCTTTGTTGGCTTCAATATGGAATGGTACAGTATTGAAAAAAATATTGACTATGCATTTACTCAAACAGGCTTTGCTGATTATCGCTTAGTTAATAAAGCTGGTTTTTCGCTTGACGATTACAATCAAATTGTTGGCATTGATGGTGTCGAAAAAGCTGCACGCTATTTATCGGTTAATACCGCGGTCAAGGACAGTTCTAATGTGATTACTTTAACGGTTACCACCAATCCGGAAGTGTCGGGTTTTATGGTAATTAACGGAAATACTTACAATCCGGACAGTACCAATGGTATTTGGTTATCTGACCAATATGCTGAACGCAATCATTTACATGTTGGTGATGATTATACTTTGGTTTATCAAACCATTGAAATTACTGGGAAAATTGAAGGGTTAATTAAATCTGGGGAATGCTTGATTTACATTCCCGACGAAAGTCAAGTCATGCCGGATTTTAAAACTTCTGGTTTTGCTTATGTTTCGCCAGTGATGCTGAAAAACGCACTTGGTTATGAATACTATCCGCAAATTAATGTGATTTCTAATTTGGATAAAAAAGAGTTTAGTGAAAAAGCAAATGCGGTTTTGGGTAAAACAACCTTGCTGTTGACAAAAGATGAAACCATTTCTTATAGCGAAGCCATGGGGGAAAGTAACGAAGGTAAAACGATGGGGGCAATTTTACCGGTGTTGTTTTTGGCAATTGCGATTTTAACCATGATTACCACGATGCATCGCATCACAACCAACGAGAAAACTCAAATTGGAACTTTGAAAGCATTGGGATTTAAGGACTGTACGATTAAGTTGCATTATACATCGTATGCTTTGATGATTGGTTTGATGGGGTCATTGCTGGGAATTGGTATTGGCTATGGATTAGCATATTACATTATGAATCCGCATGGCGCAATGGGAACGTACTTTGACATGCCACAGTGGAATTTATACATGCCGTGTTTTGGTTGGGTAGTGTTATTGCTGATTAATGCCGTGTTAGTGTTTGTTGGCTACTTGTCGGTGCGTAAAATGTTACGCGGGACACCTTGTGAAGTTTTGCGACCGTATGTGCCGACCAAAATCAAAAACCTGAAGATTGAAAAGACTAAATTGTGGAACCGCTTTAGTTTTGGTACTAAATGGAACTTGCGTGATATCTTCCGTCATAAATCACGCAGTTTAATGACATTGTTTGGTGTGTTGGGTTGCGTGTTGTTGACGGTGGCTTCTTTCGGAATGAAAGATACAATGGACGCTTTTATTGATGTTTTCTATAACCAAGCAATCAATTATGAAAATGCGATTAACATTGCTGAAACCACTACGAATGACCAAGCATTAGCGATTTGTGATTTATACCAAGGCGATTGGGCGGCTAAATCTAGTGTTCAAGTTAACGATAAAACCTTGTCGGTTGAGGTTTATTACGTCGAACATAACTATGTGCGTTTTGTCGATAGTCATTTAAAATTTATTGAATTATCCGATGATGGTGTCTTAATTTGTCAACGTATTGCTGATGATAATCATTTATGTGTCGGTGATGAAATTACTTTTAGTCCATACGGTATTAACCAAAGTTATACGGCTACAATTGTTGGTATCAATAATTCCATGTCGGAAAGTATTGTGATGACGCCAGCCTATGCTAACCGAATTGGTTATAATTACAAAATCAACACTATCTATACCAAAGCCAAAGACATCGCGCAAGATAGTGTGATTGCCAGCACCTTATCCAAAACGTCAATTTTGAAATCATTTGATACCTTTATGGACGTTATGAATAAAATGATTTATTTGTTAGTCATTGCTGCGGTCTTGCTTGGGTTAATTGTTTTATACAACCTCGGTGTAATGAGTTATGTTGAGCGTTATCGTGAACTCGCTACCTTGAAAGTTGTTGGTTTTAAGGATAAACAAATTGGCAAAATTTTGATTAGTCAAAATCTGTGGTTGACAGTCTTAGGAATTATCGTTGGCATTCCGGTTGGTGTTGGCGTTTTGAATATTTTAATTAAAGCCTTGGCGTCTGAATACGAAATGGTTTTGGTTTTGGGACCGGTAACTTTTATTGTTGGTATCGTGGCAACATTGGGTGTTTCGCTTTTAGTTAGTTTCTTAATCAGCCGCAAGAACCGTAAGATTGATATGGTTGAAGCATTGAAAGGTGTAGAATAGGACGTCACGATGAACTCAATTTGGCTGGCAATTATTGGTATTTCGTTTATCTTTTTCTGCACAGCAATTGGAGCGGCGTTTGTCTTTTTCTTTAAAGGAAAAGATATTTCACCCAAGGTAAATCAAATCTTTTTAGGCTTTGCTAGTGGGGTAATGTTATCAGCATCGATATTTTCTTTAATAATACCGGCAATTGAAAATTCAGGGATTACAGTTTTACCGATATGGTTGATTGTTGGAATAGCTATCATTTTAGGTGGATTATTTATTTGGGGAATTGATAAACTGATTCCACATTTACATAAAGAAGGTAAAGAGGAAGGAATTAAAACTAACAAGATTAATAAAACATTTAAAATGTTTTTAGCAGTTACAATTCACAATATACCAGAAGGTTTGTCAGTTGGAATTGCGTATGGTATTGCACTGGCAAGTTGGAACACAAATCCAACTACTGCAATTATGGGTGCATTAATGTTGGCTATTGGTATTGGAATTCAAAATATTCCTGAAGGCGCGGTAGTATCGTTAATGTATAAAAGTGAGAATGTAAATAATAAAAAATCATTTTTCTTGGGCGTTTTATCTGGTGCAGTTGAACCAATTGCTGCAGTAATAGGACTGTTTTTAGCAATGCAAATAAAAATGATTATGCCTTGGGCTTTGGCATTTGCAGCAGGTTGTATGCTATATGTGATTGCCGAAGAAATGATACCAGATATGAAAGGTGATTCAATTCATCATCACGGTGTTTGGTCATTTATTGTTAGTTTTGTGTTAATGATGACTTTGGACGTTGCATTAGGATAATTCTATAGAAATTGTATAAAAACATTTTTGGTCATAGTTTAGTCATAGTTTTGGTTATAGTATTTTGGGTATTTCTCTGTAAAATAACTTTATTATTCTAAAATATCGTGCATTATACGATGCGATATTCTTTATGTTAAAAAAATAACATCACAAACTGTCAATAAATATGTTATATTATTTTAATGCAAAAATTATCAATTCGCTTTTTTGATAATAAAGAAGTTCGTGCTGTGTGGGACGATTCGACTAACCAATGGTGGTTTGCAGCAGTTGATATCGTTGCGGTTTTAAGCGATAGTCAAGACCCTAAAAATTACTGGTATGTTTTGAAGAATCGTTTGAAAAAGATCAACAGTCAGGTCCTTACAAATTGTAAGGGACTGAAATTGACAGCCAAGGATAATAAACAATATATGACAGATTGTTTGGATAATCAGGGCATTATTACGTTAGCAAAGACTTTCCCCGGCACAAAAGCTAATCGTTTTATTGAATGGTTTACTTATGCGCCAGAGACGATTGATGGAAAGAGTAAAACCAAGGCGTATGCTTTGTTTGAAAGTAGATTGTTAAATAATTTAGAACCAGGCACAATTAAAAGTTTACAACAAATTCACGGATATCTATTTGGTGGACTTTATGATTTTGCAGGTCAAATTCGCACCAAAGATATTTCCAAAGGTGGTTTCAAATTTGCGCCGTGCCAATACTTTGACACAACTTTACCCAATGTAGAAAAGATGCCTGAAACAACTTTTGATAATATTTGTGATAAATATATTGAAATGAATATTGTTCATCCGTTTATGGAAGGCAATGGTCGTTCAACTCGTATTTGGCTGGATTTAATGTTAAAGCGTTCGTTAAAAAAATGTGTTGATTGGAGTCAAATTGATAAAAACGATTACCTCAATGCTATGCGTGAAAGTGTTAACGACGGAACGAGAATCAAAGCATTAATAAAAAATGCTCTAACGGATAAAATCAATGACCGTGAAATGTTTATGAAAGGTATTGATTATTCGTATTATTACGAAGAGGAATAACCTTAAAAGTTTTTAACAGATGTAGAAAATACATATTGTGTTAACTGGAATATAAAAATGAGTTTGACGAGGGTTCAGAAGAGTCTCCTGTTAGACGTAAAAGTACATCAAAAAACACATGATATAGTTTTTTCTGCTTACGTCGCAAGATTATTAAAGAAGGGCTCCTAAATGATGTTAGGAGTTTTTTATGAATTAGAATGTTTAGTGTTTGGGTAATACTTGCAAGTTGGAAGTAAAAAAGGTAGCATGCACACAAAAATATTGTTTTTGAATTTGGTTTGGAGAATTATAAAAACGTGTGTTATTGTATTGGTATTAAAGGGGGAGATATGCTGAAAGCAGTTTTGTTTGATTTAGATGGTACTTTATTGCCAATGAATGAAGATCAATTTACCAATGGGTATTTGGGAATGCTTTGTAAGAAATTGGCTCCATATGGATATAAAAGTGAAGAGTTAGTTAAGGTGATTTGGGCTGGCTTTAAGGCAATGATTAAGAATGATGGTTCGCAAACAAATGAACAAGCATTTTGGCATTGCTTTGTAGATATATATGGAAAAGACAAATTGAAAGATGCATCTTTATTTACTAATTTTTATCGTAACGAATTCAAGCAGGCAAAAGTGTTTTGTGGTGAAAACCCAAAGGCAAGGGGAGTGATTGATTTTGTTAAAGCACAAGAGTTAAAACTTATCTTAGCTTCAAATCCAGTTTTTCCCCGTTGTGCAATGATCAACCGTTTGAATTATATCAACTTAAACGAAGAAGATTTTGACTACATCACATCTTACGAAACTTCGCATTATTCCAAACCAAATCCGAAGTTCTATCAAGAAATTTTGGATCAAAATCATTTAATTGCTGATGAAGTAATTTTCTTTGGTAATAGTGAAACAGAAGATATTGCGCCTGCAACTGAAATTGGGATTAAATCATTTTTAGTAGGAGACAAAGGTATCAAATTTGAAGAAATAAACGAAGTCATTCAAACAATGCTAGAAAAGTAATCTTGTTGACAAAACAACTGATTTGTAACTACTCTAATAATGAGGATTTATGGAGAATCGGTTTAAAGAATTTACTTTATTAATTTCACAAGCGAATAGGGCAATTAACAAAATTAAAAATAATGAAATGAAAAAATATGGTCTTAAAGGTACTCAGGTTAATTGCTTGTTTTATATTTATGAAAGTAAAGATTCGCTTTCTGCCAAAGATATTTGTATCTTGTGTGATGAAGATAAAGCGGCAATTTCTCGCACATTAAAAGAGCTTGAATGTCAAGGGTACATTGTTTGCGAAAAAGATGACAACAAAAAGAAATACAATGCAATATTGCAATTAACTGCTCAGGGGGTTAAGATCGCTGAAATTATTAGCAAAAAAATTGAGTCAATTATTAATTATGATGAAAGCTATATTTCTCGTGAAGAATTAGTTGCCTTTTATAAAACCTTTAATAAAATTTATGCCAATCTAAAAACCATTAGCGAAAGTAAATAGCATTAAGCGAAAGATTTAATTTATGTTGTAAAATCTTGTTGACAAATCAACAAGCCGGGTTGTAAGGTAAAGTTGTTGAAAAATCAACAAGTAAAAAAGAGGTGCTAAATGATAAAAATATTGGTTGATTCGGCCAGTGATATTACAGAAACTGAAGCTAAAAAATTAGGTATTGAAATGATTCCAATGGAAATCATGATTGATGGGGTAACATACTTTGATGGTGCAAATTTATCGCACGAAGATTTTTTTAAAAAGTTAATTGAAACTTCGTCATTTCCACAAACAAGTCAAATCTCTGAATATCGATACAAAGAAAAACTCGAAATGATGACTAAAGATGGTGATAGCGTTATTGTCATTTGTTTATCATCAAAATTATCAAGTACATATCATCAAGCGTGCAAGGCTGCTAAGAATTTTGAAAATGTTTTTGTAATTGATAGTTTAAATGCTTGTGTCGGAGAAAGAATATTAACACAGTATGCTATCAATTTAGTAAAACAAAATTTAACTATTGAAAAGATTGTTGAAAAAATCGAACATAAGAAAAGTTTAATTAGAGTTTTAGGTTTGCTGCAGACACTTAAATTTTTGAAGAAGGGTGGTAGAATTTCGTCGTTAGTAGCTTTTGCTGGGGCTTTGCTTAATGTTAAGCCAGTAATTGCCGTTAAAGATGGAGAAATTAAATTAGTGGGTAAAGCATTAGGCTCTAAGAACGGTAACAATTTACTTAATACTTTGATTAAGAAATCACGTGGTATAGATTTTGACATGCCGTTCGTAACAGGATATGCTGATTTTGATACTGTTGTCTTGGATAAATATATCGAAGATAGTGGAACACTTTGGAAAGAAAAATGTAATGATGTTCCTGAGTACATCATTGGTAGTACGATTGGAACTCACATTGGACCAGGGGCAATAGCAGTAGCATTTTTTGAAAAGGAGGAAGAAAATGATTAAAAATAAACTTACACAAATTATTTTTAGAACAATTTACATAGTGTTAGGTGTAATTGGTATCATTGGCAGTTTAGGATATTTTAAGCAGAACTTTAATGAGAACTTTTATTTATATTATACTAACCTAAGTAATTACATTTGCTTTGGTGTGATATTTTATGCATTAATTAAAACAATTAAATCATTTAAAAGTAGTCCGGAGGGTTACTGCAATGTGTTGCCTAAATTTAAATTCATGAGTTTGATTATGATTTTAGTCACCTGCTTGGTATATAACATTTTACTCGCTAAGGATTACACAGTTGCTGATTATTTCTTATCGATCCAGAATTTAATTCTACATTTAATCTTGCCAATTATGTTTACATTGGATTGGGCTTTATTTACCGAACATTGTCAAACTAAATGGTACTATCCATTATTAGCAACAGTAATGCCATTAATCTATGTACTCTTGATTTTAATTCGAGCCGCTATTCTTGGCAGTAACTATAATGGTTTACTTTACCCATATTTTTTCTTAAATGTAGCAAAATTGGGTTTGGGTGGTGTAATCGGTTGGATTGCAATTTTAGTTTTAATTTTCGTCGCTCTCGGTTATGGATTGTTTGGATTAGACCATATAAAGAGAATGAATAAAAACAAAAATTATTAATAAAGTTTATAATTATTAAAAAAAAAGTTTTTACGGGTATTCGTAAAAACTTTTTTATTGATCGTAATTTGTTGAAAAACTTAATCTTGACATTGTGTTTGATGTGTGGTAATTTGCGAATTAATCGCAAATTGATTAGGAGTGAAAATGCAATACAATACTAAGCAGAGAGAAGTGTTAATGAGTTTTTTCGAAAGTCATCACGACCAAGCTTTTTCTGCGGAAGAGATTGCCGAACAATTAAAGAGTGAAAAGATCAGTATTAGTGCAGTGTATCGTAATTTGGCCGAATTGGAAAAAGACGGCAAGATTAGAAAAAACATCAAGAGTGGTAACCGCAAAATCTTTTATCAATTTGTTGATTGTGATGAATGTAAAGGTCATTTGCATTTGACTTGTACTAAATGTGGTAAGACTGAACATTTACCAGATGCTGATAGTAATAAGATTGTCAAAAGTGTTTTGCAGAATAGCAATTTCAATCTTGATAGTGATAGCACCATTTTATATGGTGTTTGCGAGAAGTGTCGTAAATAAAAATAAAAGGAGGATACAATGAAAAGAAAGAGTTTAGCCATTATTTTATCAATCGTGTTGATTGCTTTCTTTGTATGCTCAATTTTATTTATTGCCCACGAAGCCGACCATGATTGTTGTGGTGAAGATTGCCCAATTTGTGAAGAGATCACTGTATTAGAAAAAGCTATTGAAGAGTTAGGTACAGGTGTGATTGCCGTAATAATTACTTGTGCCATGATTTTTGGCTTTGTTGATAAATTATTTTTAAATAACAATAACCAAGAAAAAAACAAAAGTTTAGTTTCCTTAAAGATTGAAATATTGATCTGATTTTTTGCCTAAATAATTAGGACTTTTCAATATTAAAAAATTAAGGAGATAAAAATGAAAAACATAAAAAAACTATTTATGTTTGTTCTTGCTCTTGTTGTTAGTTTTGGTGCTTTGTGCACATTAACAGCTTGTGGTAATAACAACCATAACAATAAAATCAGTGTGGTTTGCACAATTTTTCCGGAATATGATTGGGTAAGTGAAGTGATTGGTGAACAAAAAGATAACTTTGATTTAATATTATTAATGAATAATGGAACCGATTTACACAGTTATCAACCAACTGTTAAAGATGTTGCAAAAATTGCAAAAGCCGATTTGTTTATTTATGTCGGTGGTGAATCTGATGAATGGGTTGATGAAGCTTTGAAAAATGCAACCAACAAAAACATGGTTGTGATTAATTTGATGGATGTGCTTGGTGATAAAGCCAAAGAAGAAGAGTTGAAAGAAGGTATGCAAGGCGAAGAAGAGCACGAACATGAAGGCGAAGATGAAGAAGAGGAAGAAACTGAATATGATGAACATGTTTGGTTGTCTTTGAAAAATGCTGAAATCTTCGTTACTGAATTTGCTAACCAAATTGCTAAAATTGATAGTGCAAACAAAGATACATATTTGAATAATGCAAAAACTTATAACAAAAAATTAGCCGCATTAGATGCTGAATATGAACAAGCGGTTGATAACGGTGCTGTTAAAACTTTAGTTTTCGGCGACCGTTTCCCATTCCGTTATTTAGTTGAAGATTACAATCTTGATTACTATGCAGCGTTTATTGGTTGTTCAGCTGAAACTGAAGCTAGGTTTAAAACCATTACATTCTTGGCTGGTAAAGTTGATGAACTTGGCTTGAAAGTTATTCTTAAGATTGAAAGTTCAGATGGTAACATTGCGAACACAATTAAACAAAATACCAATAACAAGAATCAACAAATTTTGACATTG
>JAEEMI010000015.1 GCA_016283155.1 Clostridia bacterium | reverse complement strand
TGAGATGCGAGTTCATATTTGATTGGGATTGGATTAACTACATGAAACAAGGATTGATAAAAGGGTAATTCTTTCTGAAAATTATTTAACGCAGTATAGGTTTTACCACTATTGTATAATTGCCAGATGTTTTTAACTGGTGTTACTTCAAGGTTTGATGCAACTGAAATAATACCACAGCAGCCAATGGCATAACACGGTAAAGCCAAGGTGTCATCACCACTGTAAACGGCAACATTGGGACATAAACGAACTGTTTGAATAATTTGGTGCAAATCACCACTGGCTTCTTTAATTCCTGCGATGTAGGGTAACTTTGCAATGCGCGCCATATTTTCTGGAGCAATATTGACACCAGTACGCGCTGGAATATTATAAACAATCGTCGGTAATTTAACTGCATCGGTAATTGCTTTATAATAAGCATAAATTCCGTCAGGGGTACCTTTGTTATAGTATGGTGCAGTAACCATAATGCCAATTTTGCCTTTGACTGTTTTGGCTGCTTCTGCAACATATTTCCCCAGTGAAATTATATTAGTTGGGTCGTTACCACCAATGCCAAAAATAACTGGAATTTGTCCGTTGATTGTTTGTAATGCGCAATCAATTACGGTGCGTCGTTCTTCGTTCGCTAATGTCGATATTTCGCCAGTAGTTCCCAAAACCACCAAAGCATCGACTCCCATTTTAATTTGTCGTTTGATTAGTCGTCGCAGAGCAGGGAAATCTATTTGTTGTTTAACATTGAATGGCGTTACTAATGCCGTAGCAACTCCGGTAAAAATTGGTTCCATATTTTGGTATATGTATGTGCCTAAAATTTTGGCAATAAAATACTTTGTAGACATGCAAAATTTGTGGTATACTCAATCTTATATGAATAAAACACGGGCAATTATTAAATATTGTGTGATTTGTGTGATTGTCGCGCTCGCGGTGGTACTGTGTTTTGCGGAGTTTACTATCCCATTTACCAATACTAAATACGTTGGTTGCTATCAAGCAATTAAGAATAAAATGGGTATTGATTTGAATGGCGGCGTTTTGGCTGTTTACACGGCGACACCAGCTGACAACAGTGTCGATTTAGATGCAGAGGTCGATGCAACTATCAACCGTATTAAAAATACATTATCACAAAAAGGGTATTTAGAGGCTGCTGTTATTAAGCAGGGAACTAATCCTAATTATAAAATTCGGATTGAAGTTCCTGGAATGAGTGATACTGAAGAAATTATGGATGCGATTGGTACTCCTGCTAATATTGAATTTTTGGAGCCAACCAGCGATCAATCCGCGGCGCAAAATTATGATGCAGCTAAAGTATTTTTAACTGGTGAAGGAATCGCTGGGGTCAAAGTTGTTTCAGATCCGGAAGATGCATCTAATTATGCCATACAATTAACTTTTACCGCGGAAGGAAAATCAAAATTTCGCGAAAAAGTTCAAAGTGCTGGTGGTCAATATTTAGCAATTTTTTCCAATAAAAATTTAATCAGTGCACCACAAATTACGACAGAAAATGCTGGTACCTTGGGATCTGATGGTAAGGTCTTAATTACTGGGAAATACACCAAAGAAGGTGCCGATGAATTTGCTTTGAAAATTGAATCGGGTTTATATACTGTCGGTTTAGAAATTAGTCAAATGAGTTATATTCCGGCAACTTTGGGTGAAGGTGCAATTATGGCTGGTCTCATTGCGTTGGCGATTGGATTGTTGTTGATATTTATTTTGATGATTGTGGTATATCGTGACTTCGGTTTAATTGCGAATTTGTCATTAATAATTTATACGGTAATATTTGTGTTCTTCTTGGCAATTATTGATTCGATCCAATTAACTTTGCCTGGTATTGCGGGTATTATTCTATCAATTGGTATGGCGGTTGATGCTTACATCTTAATTTTTGAACAAATTAAAGAAGAATATCGCGCCGGAAAACGTTTCGCCGCAGCGACACATGCGGGCTTTAATAAATCAATTGTCACCATTCTTGATGCTAACGTGACAACAATTATTGTTAGTGTGATTTTGTATTTATTAAGTTCAGGTTCAATTCGTGGCTTTGCAATTACTTTAGCGTTAGGTGTTGCAATTTCAATGTTTGTTGGTTTAGTGATTACTCGTGCTTTGGCGAAACTATATTTGTATATCAATCCAGATAACGCTAATCGCGCAAACATTAAAATGACACAAGAAAATAATGAGATTATTGAAACGAAACCGTCTATGCCGCAAAAACGTAAATTAAATATGGGTGGTGCTAAATGAAACTGACAGAAAAACTAAAAAATTCAAATTTTAACTATGCACGTAATGGTCGTTGGTTTTTTATTGCACCAGCTGTAATTTTAGTGTTGGGAATAATTATGTTGGCAATTATGGGTTTCAATTTGGGCTTGGAATTTACTGGTGGTACGATTGTCAGTGTGAATGCTGATGGGGCTCATTCCAGAATTGAAATTGAAGAAAAAATGAATACATTTGATGTTAAATATACAATTACCAAAGAACAAAATACCAGTGGTGGCAATAATTATTCAATTAAATTCAATGCTTCAAATGATACTGAAACAATAATTAAAGATTTACAAGATTTTTTTAATGAAGATGATTGGAACTCGGCTGAAAGTATTCAAGCTAGCACTACAAACGAAACAGTGATGTCGGTTTTTTGGTCAATTTTAGCCGCGTTAGCGGGATTAATTGTCTATATGTTAATTCGTTTTAAGTTTACAGCGGGTGTGGCAACAGTGTTAGCGTTAGCTCATGACGTTTTAATGATTTGCGCGTTAATGGCAATTTTTCAAATTGAAATTAATGCTTCTTTTATCGCAGCTATTTTAACAGTTATGGCTTATTCAATTAATAATAGTTTAGTTGTTTTTGACCGTGTGCGTAATTATGAGAAAAATAATCCGGAAAATTACACATTAGAACAAATTATAAATCGGTCAATTAATCGTACTTTGGGTCGTAGTATTTTAACTGTAGCAACAACATTGGCAACTTTGATTGTATTAACAATAATTAGTTTGGTGATGCAGCTATCATCTTTAATTGAATTTGCTTTACCAATTATTTTCGGTTTATTTGCTGGTACTTATTCTTCATTATTTTTGATTGCACCTTTATATAAACAATTTGAAACAGCTCGACTTTATTCAAAACAACGCAAAATAGCTAAACCTAATTAATATACTATGATGTGCCATCTTTATGGAAAATTTTAAGTGTTTTAATTGAATTTATCCCGCAAGTTTTTCTTTTGTATTTAATTTTATCGATATTAGAAAAAAGTGGACTTTTAGCACAAATTGCACGCGTTTTGCATTTACCAATTAAAAATGTTTTGCCGATTTGTTTGACTTTTAATTGTACCACAATGGCAGTATGTGCCATGAAAGATAACCCACAGCGGAAAAGGTTAGTGTATTTTTTATCGTTAATTCCTTGTACAGCACAATTACCAATGTTAACTTTTTTACTTTTTACTGTATTAGGGTTTCCATTTTGGTCAATTTTATTGATCTATTTAGTTTGTATTATCTTGGCAATCGTAATAGTAATGTTGCTGCCTGAAGTTTCCGCTGAACCCGATTTTAATCGAACGATAAAATTATCATTTCCTAATTTGTGGGAATGTTTGGCTGATACTTTGCGACAAACGTTTATCTTTGCTAAAAAAATTTTTATTGCGTTTACTGTCAGTGCTTTCGTAATTGTTTTTTTAGCGCGATTTTCATTTGAATTTAAATTTGTTGATGATGCCGAAGATTCAATCCTTTTTTCGATTTGTCGGATTTTTGCGCCAATATTT
>JAEEMI010000014.1 GCA_016283155.1 Clostridia bacterium | reverse complement strand
TTCTGTAATTAATTCTTTGACTTCTGCATCAATGGTTGCTTGAACAGATTCACTAATGTTTTTTTGATTATAGATGCGTAAGGCAACTTCATTTTCTTTACCGTAATACAAAGGTCCAAGTTTATTGCTCATACCCCATTTGGTAATCATATTTTCAGCCAGTTCAGTTGCGACTTTGATATCGTTAGAAGCACCAGTACAAATGTCGCCGATGAAAATTTGTTCTGCCATTCGGCCACCTAATAACATTGCTAAACGATTTTTTAACATTGTTAAACTTTGGTGGTTATGTTCTTCATTTTGGTTATTAGTTAAAGTGTAACCAGCTGCCATACCTCTGGGAATAATTGAAACTTCTTGTACAGTTTGTTCTGGCATCAAAATTTTAGAAATAATGGCGTGACCAGATTCGTGGTAAGCTGTGATGCGCTTGTCTTCGTCAGTAATAATGCGTGATTTTTTTTGTGGTCCAATTAAAACTTTGTTAATACCTTCAGTGATATCTTGCATCGAAATTTTCTTACGGTTATCTTTGGCGGCAATAATTGCACTTTCATTTAATAAGTTTTCCAAATCAGCGCCCGAAAAACCACTGGTAATTTGAGCAACACGTTTTAAATCAACATCACCTAATGGTTTGTTGCGCGCGTGAACTTTTAAGATTTTTTCACGCCCCTCAACATCTGGCATTTGTACAATAATTTGACGGTCGAAACGACCTGGACGCAAAATTGCTGGGTCAAGTACGTCGGGGCGGTTAGTAGCTGCTAACACAATGACACCCTCAGATTTTGAGAAACCATCCATTTGTACCAATAATTGGTTCAATGTCTGTTCGTTCTCTTCAGCAACACCTGAAGCACCAACGCCACGCATACGAGCAATTGAATCCAATTCATCAAGAAAGATGATTGCCGGAGCGTGAGCTTTGGCTTGCTCAAATAAATCACGCATACGTGCTGGTCCAACACCAACTAACATTTCGGAAAAATCGCTACCTGATAGGGAGAAGAAAGGAACACCAGCTTCACCTGCAATGGCTTTAGCAAGTAAGGTTTTACCAGTACCGGGTTGACCAACTAATAATACACCTTTGGGAATACGGGCACCCATTTCAATATATTTTTTAGGATATCGTAAAAAATCAACGATTTCTGCAACTTGTTCTTTTTCTTCATCGATTCCGGCAACATCAGTAAAACGAGTTGGTCCATTAAAAACGACAGTCGCACGATTTTGTGTCATATTAGCTAGGCCGCTACGTCCTGCCATACTACGCCATAAAATCACAATAACACCCAAGAACATTACGATGTAAATTACTGGTAAAACCCAATCGGTCCAACTACCTGGGGCAGCACCAGCATCAACGATAATAGTTGGGTTGGTCATTAAAATTCGTAAGGCTGTTCCGGTTGTATCGTAAACCATTGCATCAGCATAAGTTTTGATATTTGCTGGATTTTGCATTACGGCTTCAATTTCTTTGGCGGTCAGGTTATGTTGTTGGTTAGTACCATTCATTGTGGAATTATAAATTATGTAGTAACTACTTTCCACTTTGTAAACACCGTAGATTTTATTTTCTAAACTGGTATCAACAATATAATCACCAGCGGTTTCGTCATATTTAACCGCGGCATCTTGACGTAATTGAGTTAAACTAATTGATTTTAATTTAGTAGACGGGGTGGTCAGATTGACTAATAAGAATACAGCAATCAATCCGATGACCAGCCACCACCAATTAAATTTCTTTTTTTTAGGTTGTTGGTTGTTCATAAATAATAGGATATACTATTTATAGACAAATGACAATGATAAATATTAAGGAAAAGTTAAAAACCTTGCCGAAAGACCCTGGCGTATACGTAATGAAAGATACCAGTGGTACAATTATTTATATTGGCAAAGCGAAAAATTTGAAGAACCGCGTATCTTCATATTTTATTGGCGCACACGACGCGAAGGTTACCGCGATGGTAGCACACATCGCTGATTTGGAATGGTTTGTGGTGAATACGGAAAATGATGCGTTGTTTTTGGAAGCCAATCTGATTCATAAACACCAACCTAAATACAATATTTTATTAAAGGACGATAAAAAGTTTCCGTATATCCAAATTACTACCGATGGCAAAATTCAGGTAATACGAATCAATAATGGTGAAGGTCAAATTTATGGTCCTTACTTTAATGGCATTTATGTCAAATATTTAATGGATATTATTCGCAGTATTTATCACGATGACCCGATTAAAGCGGTGGAGTTTTTATCGGGCAAGCGGTTTGATGAAGTGGTGGAAGTAATGACTAACCGGATGCAACAAGCCAGTTCAATGCAACAATTTGAACTTGCGATTGCTTATCGCAATGTTTTGCAAATGGTGAATCGCTTACGCACACGGGCGCGAGTGCAAACTACGGCTGAGGATGCGAACGCGTTTACGTTAGGTGCTTGCCGTGAATTAGGTGAAATTTTAAATTTGCAAAAAACACCACGACGGATTGAATGTTATGATATTTCACATACAGCAGGGGAATATGTGGTTTCGTCGATGGTAGTCTTTGTAGATGGTGTGGCCGATAAAAGTCAATACCGCCGATTTCGCATTAAACACGGTTTAGGTAATAATGACTTTTTATCAATGCAAGAAACTTTGACTCGTCGTTTAAAACATCAAGAATGGACTTATCCCGATGTGATTGTGATTGATGGTGGTAAAGGGCAGTTAGGTGCAGTGCCCAAAGTGGACGGTATTACTTATATTTCTTTGGCTAAGCGTTTTGAATTAGTGTTTACTACTACACAGAATGAGCCGATAGTTTTGTCGCATCATAGTTATGCTTTGCGACTTTTACAACGAATTCGTGATGAAGCCCATCGTTTTGCCATTACCTATCATAAACATTTACGCGACAAAATTCGTTTATGAAATATTTTGTATAAAAAAATTAAAACGACACAATCTATATTCAGGGGTAAAAATATGAAAAACGTAATGAAAGTTGTTGATGTTGTCGCCTTTGTCATTTTATTGATTGGGGGATTAAATTATTTAATTGCCGGTTTGTTCGGAGTGGACTTAATGATGATGTTGTTTGGAACTGAAATCAGTGTCATCGGTCGAATCGCCTATACTTTGATTGGATTGTCGGCATTATTACTTTTGGTTACCGTCATTGCTCGTACGGTTATGAAGAGTAAAAATTCTTAAGCGACGTAAATTGTTAACTAAATCTGAATTATGTCAAAGAGAAAGCCTTGCCATCGCGGGCTTTTTTTGTTAACATATGGTGTTTGCGTCGTTAGCTCAACTGGATAGAGTATTTGGCTTCGAACCAAACGGTTGGGGGTTCGACTCCCTCACGACGCACCAAACTAACAACACAGTCGAACCTTGATTTATTTTGACTTGGGCACCAATTGAATAATTCAATGTAGCACGGTCGAAAATAAACTTGAGAATCAACTTGTTGGGGAAATTATGAATTACTTGCAGTGTAAATGAAGAAGTGTAATAATAAATTATGTTTAGAGATATACAACAATTACTACTTAAAGAGTTAGAATCTCAAAATGCTGAAAAAAGTTCCGTTGATAGAGTTAAAAATGCTAAGACATTGTTTGAGTTAGAAATTACACCAGCGGATGCAGTAGAAATTTTGGAAAATAATGGTATTACGCCTGTGTTGGATGATAGTGATTGTATGATTTATGAACACCCACGCCATTTCCAAAGTAAGAATGATTTAATAACTGTGCGTAAGACGGATGTTGTACCTGTTAATAATCGTTTATCAACACATAAAGAAAATAAGGTTATGAAGAACCAAAAAATAACTTTAGATGGACAAGAGTATGAATATAGTTATCATACGGAACGAAATACTGTTCATTTCGCATTAAATGGGGAAGTTTCTTCACACGAAAAGGGAAATTGGGACAAAACACCTTATGCTATTTTACAACCATTTATCGATATTCCAATTGAAAAGGTTGCATCTGTTACTTCAAATGATACATATACCCGAGGCGGCATTGACTTGACTCAAAATGCTTGGATTTTGTGTCCGATTGATGAAGTAGAAAAAATAAAGAAACAAAATTCAAATGTTCATGTGTTGGGTTATGTTGGAGAAAGTGTCAAGGGTTTAGTTAATCCATTTCTGTCACAATTAGGTTATTGTGCTGAAGAAGTGGGAGAAAAAACATGGAATGACGGTGAAAGCAATCAACAACTTAATGATTTAATCAATAAAGAGCATTTAAATTCAGTACAACATTATTCATCAACAGATGGTGAAGATGAAGATTTTTTAATTCAAACTAATAAAGCAATTGCAATTATAAAAATGTTCTCAGAAAATCATTTAATTAAGTCGCCAAAAGATTATGAACGCTTAAAACCACAACTTGAAACGACAGGTTTTGAAAATTGTTTTTTTAATATAATGCAGGGGGTCTCTGGTTCAAAGCAAAAAAATATTGACAATACTGCGATTATTGCTAACCATCGTAACATTGAGGTTTTGTCCGACAAGATGGTTCGTGCGGGTATGCCGTTAAATCCTAATGAAATTGATGCCTTGCAAAAACAGATTACAGATTATGGTTCGGAAAAAGCACGTGCTATCAGAAAAGAAAATGATGAATATCAATTAGCAAAGTTGATTATGTTAAATAGCGGTGTTCGTTCATTTGATAAGGAGAATCAGTGTGTTATGGGTGATGTAACTACTCCTCAAGTTATTCAACCTGATTTTGAACAAGAATACAAACCAACACAAATAG
>JAEEMI010000013.1 GCA_016283155.1 Clostridia bacterium | reverse complement strand
TTTGATGAATAAAAAAATCTTTCACAACTATTTATAATTACTTTTTATCATCAATATTACTTAAAGCCATAAAGCGTTTATAATCTTCGCGCGTAAAAGTTAAAGGTTCTTCGTCATTGTCAGTCGCAGTGTCCGTATCAAAGTTAAAACCGTGGTAATTTTTACTTTGAATATATTTACTAATATTACTCTCGCGTTCAATGTGTTTTTCAATTTGTAAACGCGACGATTGATCAATTTTAGCGTCCTTTAACATAGCATTCAAATCGTCGGCTAACTCACTATTATAAATTTTCATTGTTGGCTGTATTTTTGTTTCCACCGCTGGCTGCTCAACCGCTTTTTCAGTAGAAACCGGTTTCGATGTAGGTTTTTTTTCTGGTGTTTTTTTGGCCGTACCACCTTTTAACAATCGGTCAACAACCGCGAAAAATACTAATACAAAAGCTAGGACAGCCAACAAAATGATAATAAAAACAAAAGTATTGTCTGCCATTACACTCCTTTATTGTAATTTAGTTTTCTTTTTCGGTGGATTTAAAGAGGGCGTCAACATATCTGCATTAGCATTACCACTTAACGCTTTACGCATTAAAGTGTCACTTTGCATATTTTCCATTTGCATATATTCTTTAACGTTAATATTACCGTATTTCAGCGCACCAGCCAAAGCCTTTGGCACTTCGGATTCAGCAGCAACAACACGTGCACGCATTTCTTGCGTTAAAGCACGCATTTCTTGTTCCGCGGCCACGGCTTCGGCACGACGTTTTTCAGCATCAGCTTGACTAATGTATTTTACAGCTTCAGCTTTATCAATTTCTAATTCAGCACCAATATTACGTCCAACCTTCATGTCTACTATATCTAAAGACAAAACATCAAAAGCGGTATCAGCAGCCAAATCTTTATTAGCCATAATTGTTTTGGTAATTGTATTTGGTGCTTCCAGAATCTCATTATGCGAATTAGCATTACCAATAATGGTCATAACGCCTTCACTGATGCGCGCAATAATGGTTTCTTCTAAAGCACCACCAATAATTCTTTTTAGATTTACTCTTACGGTTACCTTAACGCTAACCGAAACTTCAATTCCATTTTTTGCCATTGCAGTAATATTATTGATTTGGATAATTTGTGGCATAATGCGATGCTTAACAGCATCATTAATATCACGACCTGAAAGATCCACAGCAATCGCGGTCTTTAAATCCAATTCGTTTAAATTAGCACTTTGCGCCGCAATTAAAGCATTAATTACTAATTCAATATTACCATGCGCTTGCATATGATTTTCAATTTGCGCGATTGTAATATCAACCCCCGCTTTACGAGCCTTAATATAATTATTAACAATGCTACGTGCATCCAATTTTTTTACCGTCATGGAAATCAATTCCGCAATCGAAACATGTGCACCCGAAATAAACGCGCGAATCCAAAGTACCAAATTAAAAAATGAACAAAAAGACAAGAAAGCAATAATAACTACTAACGCTATAAACCACGGTAAGAAATTCATCATAATTATGATATCATATATATTTAAAATTGTCTAGATTAGTTATCAATTTTGTTAAATTCTTTTTTTAATCGATTTAAAATCTTTTTTTCTAATCGCGATATATAAGATTGTGAAATTTCTAACATATTAGCAACTTCTTTTTGAGTACGTTCTTTACCTCCACCAAGACCGAAACGTAATTGCATGATTTCCTGTTCGCGAATTGATAATTTATCGACCGCCAACCACAAAAGATTTTTTTCGACTTTCATATCTAGTTCTTCATCAATATTAGTTTCGGTCGTACAAATTACATCACCTAAACGAATTTCTGTACCATCACTATCTGCATTAATCGCTTCATCCATTGAAACGTCACTACGCGTTTTTTGCACTTTGCGTAAGTACATTAAAATTTCATTTTCAATGCAACGACTGCTGTAGGTTGCCAGTTTTATATTTTTATCGTATTTAAAACTATTGACGGCTTTAATTAAACCGATTGAACCAATACTAATTAAATCTTCAATATCAATCCCGGTATTTTCAAATTTTTTAGCGATGTAAACCACCAAACGCAGATTGTGTGAAATTAGTTTTTGACGTGTTTCTGGTTTTCCCTGATCTAATTCTTGCAATAATAATTCTTCTTCTTCCTTCGGTAAAGGACGTTCCAAAGCCTCGGTGCCATTAATGAAATAGATACTTTCTTCATCAAAACTATCATCATCGACCCAATTAATCTGTTTAAAAAATGCAACTGCTTTAGCAATTAAACTCATAAAGCACCTCCCAATTTAACATTTAAAATTGCATCATATTTTTGATTACCAAAGTTTTGTGCACTAACTCCTAATAAACTATGTACCGAAATTCCATTAATTTGAATTTTATCCGGAGGAAAAACAAATAATTGACTTTTACCGTTAACAGTTTGATAGTCAATATAATGTCCACCTTGCACGCAAGTTTCTAGTTCATGTAACAAAATTTGATCAGCAGAAATTTCCGGAAACATTTGTAAAAAAACTGGTAAAGAAATAATTGAAACTGGAGTATATGAAACGGGATCCATTAATGCATTTCCTGAATCTAAAAGAGCGTTCAAACAAAAACTTTTCCCACCGTATTTAATTATTGTTTTATGCAACAATTTTTGACGCCGATGCCAATGTAATAATTTTTGGATTATGATGTAAAACAATAAAACGACCCCAACCAACAAGTATTTATTGCTAAATGCATACATCGCTGAACCAAAAGCAAACGCAAAAGTCAAAATTGCTGCCATGACATATGATAAATATGTTTTCAGTGGCGGATTTATGCTAATCAAATCAAATTATGTAAGAAGATGGCGAAGGAAAAAAGTAATAGAAAATTTTTCGTTTTTGTGTTAAAAATAATTGATGAAATACGTTACTGAACGTGACATTCATAATACTGATCAACTGAATCGTGTATTAGAAAATTTACCGGCTTTTTGTAATGCATTTTTTTTAGGAATTGAACAAACGACATCACCACTGACACGTTTATGCTATGCACGTGACTTGGCAATTTTTTTTAATTTTTTAATTCAAGAAAC
>JAEEMI010000012.1 GCA_016283155.1 Clostridia bacterium | reverse complement strand
TTTGGGAATTTTAAAATATCAACAGGACCGTGCTTTAGAAGAAAAGAAGCGTTTGTTATATGTAGCGTTAACACGTGCAAAAAAACAAATGGCGATTATCGGTAATTGGCAAGCCAATCAATTTGCAATGCGTCCAAATTCAATGTTAGATTTGATTTTTAATCAACCACAACAATTTCCTTGGGTTCATCAACACGACGAAGTTGAGATTTCTGAACCACATTTTGCACAACACGTTCAATCACAACCACAATTAAAACGATGTCCGGTGGTCGGTAATCCCAATGTTTTGGTCAAACAAAGTGTTACTGCATTAGCCACAACAGACGAACCTTTCCAAGATTATGTTGCACCAATGAAGTTTGCAGGTGAGGGAGGTAAGGAATTTGGTACGGCTTTCCATCGCCAAGTGCAATATGGCGATTTACCAGCACAGGTGCAGGAGTTAGTGAACGGTTACACCGTGTATCGGGAATTACCATTCTTGTATGTACAAGATCAAACGATTGTGCAAGGTATTATGGATTTATTGGCAGTTAAGGACAATGAAGCTATAATTGTAGATTATAAAACTACGCGTTTACCTCAAGAAAAATTAATTGCAAAATATCGTGAACAATTAAGACTATATGCACAAGCAATTCCGAATTACCAAATCCGTACTTATATTTATTCTACTGTACACAATACATTAATTGAGGTATGCTTTTAATATGGCAAAACATCGTCGCATTTCAAATAAAGCCATTGTGATTTTGAAAATTATTTCCGCTTTAGGATTATTATTTTCTTGTTGTCTTTATTTATTTATGAATTTTGATTCGTTTAAAAATGATTTAGGATTAAACAGCGATATGCCATTGGGTTCAGCCGAAAATCCGTGGTATCATTTAGTTTTTCCAATCTTATTAATTTTAGGTTTTTGCTTCGTAATCTATTACGTTGGCAATATGATTATTCGTGTAGAGGCTAAACAAATTTGGAAAGCTGATAATTTGTTTGTTTTATACCAAATTGTCTTTAATGGTTTGTTGTTAGTAACGATTTGGCGTTGGTTTTTGTTGGACCTATCTAATGCTTTATTTCCTAGTATTATTATGATTATTAGTGGAACTTTGAATTTATGCACACCAAAAATTATTGATAATAATAACCAAGATTTTTAATGAAGTATGTTGTCATAATTTTTTAACAATTCATTAATGGTTGCAGCATCGTTAATTAGTGTATTGCCACGTAAATCTTGGTAATGGTACAAGTCGTGTAAAATAGCTAAGTCTGGTTCACTTGTAAATTTAATTTTAGTACAATGAGCCAATGAGACATTGCTTAGCATTTGGCGAATATTAGTACCTTGGTAAGTAACAGTTTCGTAACTAGCACTATCGGCACCTGCCGTTGGCTTGAATTTTTGTGCGGTAATTTGAATTTCGTTACCAGTTCGTTCTATCACCATTTCGGTAATAACCGTGGTAGTGCGGACTTGCATCCCGTGGCCAATTGTGTTGGGTAATAAAATTAAAACTAATGCTAAAATCAAAATGATAAATTTTTTGCCCCATAAATAATGTAATGTGTGTTTAATCACGGTGGTTTAACCCCCTCTTTACTAAGGTAACCATAGCTACTAATTGGATGCCAAAACGTAGAACCAAAGCAGCAAGAATAGCGGTTGCAATTAGCCAATCCATACTGCCACTATTCGTAATGAATTGTGCTGCAGTAGTTAAATCGACTAGTCCCATCGTTTGATGGCGGCCCAAACTGCCAAAAAGTAATACAAACAAGATCATTACCACCACGTAACCAATACCACAGAGTAGCGCAGTTAAATTTAACTTGATTAAATCTCGATTAGTTTTACGGGTTTCTGAACCAAATGCTAAAACAAAAGTAGCAGTCTCAAAAAAGCCTAAATTAATTAGTGTTGTTGATAAAATTTGACCACCATTACCACGAACCAAATCGTGCCAATTAACATTTATTTGATATAAAGTCGGAATCACAGCTAAAATTAAACCAAAAGTAAAAAACAACCAGAGAATTTCGCTTGCGCGGAAAACTGCGCGTGGTTGACGTGTTAAGAAGAACATACCTAGACCAATTAGTGTAATGACAAAAACGGTAATGCCTAAATTCGTAAATAAATCAGTATATGCTAACTGGAAGATTTGAGTGGCCGTTAAAATAATTTCTAAAGCAATTAGGGGTAATAGTAGCCAACATAAGCCACGAAAAAAACGGTTACGATTGTCGGTAAACTTTAAAATTAAACTGGCAACAATAACTAATACTAATTCAAAAACAATACCGAGCAGGGCGGATAACCAAGCCCAGTTGCCAGCCCCTTTAGCCAAGGTTGATGGTAAGGTCAAAACTTTAATACTAATACTATATAAGAAATAACCCAAGCATAATTGTCGTAGGTTAATAACTTGGTGACGTTTAATGTTTTCCACTTGATTCCTCCATTGGGCGTTGACGGATTGGATTACAATTGGGGATACTTTGCGGACGGGCAATCATTTCTGGAAATGGCACTTTTTCTAAAGCATCTTTTTGGTCATTGGCAATATATGGGGCGAAAGGTGCCAAAAATGGTGCACCATAATGATCAATACTAGCAGTATAAACAAGTAATACGATGAATCCTGCCACTAAGCCGTATAAACCTAAAAAACCACCAATTAAGCAAAATATAAAACGTAACATACTGATTTGAGCAATCATATTAGGCATAATGTAGGAAGTAATTCCCGAAATTGCGACGACCAAAACAGTTGGGGCAGATAATAAACCGACTGAGGCAGCAACTTCACCGACCACAAAGACAGCAATGATACTGGTGGCTGACCCTAAATGTTTAGGCATCACCAAGGTGGCTTCGTAAATGATTTCAAACAACAAAATGACAATTATCATTTCAACAATGGGTGGAAATAAATCATTGTCAGTCGCATTGGCGATTGCAGCCAAAGTGTTTAGAGGAATAATTGATAAATGATACAAACTGACTGCTAAGAAAAAACCGGGTAACAAAATTGCAATTAAAGCACCAATCAAGCGAATCGTACGTTTCAAAGTTACGCCAGCATTACCACTGTAATAATCATTACTATTTTGGACGTTTTCGAGAAATATATGGGGAATGGTTAGAACTACCGGACTACCATCGACAAGAATTGCCAAACGTCCTTCTAGTAATCGTGCGACGATAACATCGGGTTTTTCTTCAGAAGCAGCGGCACTGTATAAAGCCTTGCGATTTGGGTTTAGACATTCACTAATGTATGAAGTATCAATAATTCCGTCACAGTTAATTTTTTTCAGGCGTGATAGTACTGCTTTGACCACGGTTGGGTCAGCAATACTATCCAGATAACCTAATAATATTTTAGTTTGAGTGTATTTGCCAATGGTCAATTTAATCCATTTTAAATCAGGACTTTTAATGCGTTTTGTAATTAAAGCCACATTAGTATCAATACTTTCAACAAAACCTTCACGCGGACCTAACAGTACTTGACCAGTGGGTGGTTCGGTTAAACTGCGTTCTGGTGGTGATTGTTTAGGTTCTGCCATACAGATAATATTTGCATTTTTATAAAAAAAATTATATATTGATGTTATGCATTGGAGTTATGAAATCGCACAAGAAGTTTTGAAAAAATATCCTGACCGCAAAGAATACGTGGTTGCCAGTGGTATTTCGCCATCGGGCAGTGTTCATATTGGTAATTATCGTGAGTTTATTACTCAGTATTATGTCGCTAAAGCCCTGAAAAGTATGGGCAAAAAAGTCCGTGAAATTTTTTCTTGGGACGAATTTGACCGTTTCCGTAAGGTGCCGAAAAATTTTCCGTCTGATTATGCCCAATACATTGGCAAACCTTATGTTGATATTCCTTCACCTTATAGTCAAGGTGAAAGCAGTGCGAAATATTTTGAACGCGAATTTGAAGGTGCGTTGCAAAAATTAGGGATGAATGAGATTCCGGTGCAAATGATTTATCAAGCCGACGAATATCGTAGTGGTCGTTATGGTAAATCGATTGCGGAAGCCATTAAAAAACGTAAACAAATTTATGACATCATTATGTCTTTCAAAACGCAAGACGGTGATGAAGGCGAACGCGAAAACTATTATCCGGTTAATGTTTATTGTCAAACTTGTGGAAAAGATACTACCACGGTTTTAAGTTTTGATGACAAAACCGATGTTTTGACTTATCAATGTCAATGTGGTCACCAACACAGTGTGGATGTAAAAACAGCTAACAACATTAAATTAGTCTGGAAAGTAGATTGGCCGATGCGTTGGCGTGAAGAAAATATTTGTTTTGAAGCGGCGGGAATTGACCACCACAGTGAAGGTGGCAGTTATGATGTCAGTTCACGTATCGCCCGTGAAATCTTTGGCATTGAACCACCTGTATCGGTTTGTTATGCTTGGGTTGGTATTCGTGGTATCGGCGATATGCACAGTAGTACTGGAATTAATATTACACCGAATCGTTTGTTACAAGTCTATGAACCTGAAATCTTACGTTATTTGTATGCTAAGTATCCCGTTGGTGATGCGTTCGATTTTGGTTTTGATGATACAATCATTCGTCACTATATGGAATTTGACCGTAACTTGGAAAAATATTTAGCCAAGGATCCCAGTTTGCCCGAGTACGATCAAGCAGTTTACGATTTATGTTTAATGCCAAATAGTCAGGGTGGTCGTGTTAACTTCAGCACGTTAGCTACAGTTGCACCTTTGACTGGTTTTAACCAAGCATTGACTTTGAAAATGTTAAAACAAGCCGGTATTACAACCTTGGGTAATTTTGAATCACGTTTTGAGAAAGTTAAATTTTGGTTAGAAAATTATCAACCCGAACGAATCTATAAATTGTTACCAGAATTTAATGGTGCGTATTACCAAACTTTAAATGATGAACAAAAGAACGTCTTAAAACAATTGGCGGAATTTTTGGCAACCACTCACACTGAACAAGAAATCCAAACTTTCTTGTACCAAATTATTAATGATGTAAATTTATCCAAGAAAGAAAACCAACAACGTCAACAAGCCTATTTCAAAATTTTCTATAATATGTTGTTTGGGCGTGATGCAGGACCGCGTTTATATCTTTATTTGGCTGTTGCCAATCCACAAGATTACTTGAAACTCTTGCAAGAAAAAGCATAATTGTTTATAATAAAATATTATGAACAATAAAGAAGTGCGTAAATATGATTTGATGGTGCAAATTGGTAACCAAGGCGGTGCACCAGCCATTAAGGAATTGGCGACCATTGATTTTAACTTGGCGGTTGATTTATGGGAATACAAAATGTTGAAAGATATCAACGCTTTTGCGGGTGAAGATATTTTTGAACTCTTAGAAAGTGTTTCCGAAAGTAAATTACGTGCCTTGATCTTGGGTAATCCAGCGTTGCAAAAATTAATTTATGGTGTTAGTGAAGATAGTTGTACGGGTGCTAACTTAAAATTCTTGGCATCATTAATTGTGGCTTCCAAAATTACCGAAGCTGAAGATATTTTAAAAATGGTAAAAAATAATGTTTCGGGTGATTTTGCACAACGAATGATGGCAGTGGTCGATGCAGTTTTCGCTTTATCAATGGGTAAAACCGGCACTAAGAAAGCAACCTTAAACCACAAACAAACTATTTTGTTGTTTGACTTTGTTTCTAAGATGAAAGCCGGCACCACTAAAAACTTGTTAACCCAACGTTTGAAAGAACTTTAATTTTTACTTGATATAAAAAGAGCGCTTATAAAGCGCTCTTTTGTTGTGTGTTATTTACCTTGTTTGCGCAAATGGATTAATAAGACTGTGATGTCGGCCGGAGTAACACCCGAGATGCGGGCAGCTTGTCCAATGCTTAATGGTTTGATTTGGTTCAATTTGATTTGTGATTCGCGACGCAAACCTGTAACTTCATCATAGTTCATATCCGGTGAAAGACTAGTGGCTTCTTGACGGCGAATTTCGGCAATCGCGGCTTGTTCACGGGCAATGTAACCTGCATATTTAATTTCAGTAGTAATTTGGTCGAGTAAATTGGCTGGTTCATTTTGGATAAAGTCCGCCAATGTATGTTCTTGTTTAGCAACTTCTTGGCGAATTTTGGGCGTAATCATTTGGCGAATTTTTTCTAAATGGGCTTGTTTTTCGGTGAAGACGCGGAAACGTTCATCATCAACTAAACCAATTTCGCGCCCAATCGGAGTTAAACGGGCATCAGCATTATCCTGGCTTAATGACAAACGGTATTCGGCACGGGCGGTAAACATACGGTATGGTTCTAAAGTTCCTTCTGTAGTTAAGTCATCAATTAAAACTCCGATGTATGAATTAGTACGTGACAGGATCATTGGCGCAAGTCCATCAATTTCGCGTGCTGCGTTAATTCCAGCGACTAAGCCTTGCGCAGCAGCTTCTTCGTATCCACTGGTGCCGTTAATTTGTCCTGCACAGTAAAAACCTTGATATTTTTTTAGGCGCAAAGAGGCTAATAATTCTAATGGATTAATACAAGTATATTCAATTGCGTAACCAGAACGAATAATGTCGCAGTGTTCTAAACCCTTGATGCTATGGATAAATTGACTTTGTACTTCCGCAGGTAATGATGAAGAAAGTCCTTGTAAATAAATTTCACGACTGGACATACTTTCGCGTTCCAAGAAAGTTTGGTGACGGGTACGATCTGCAAAACGCGTAATTTTATCTTCAATACT
>JAEEMI010000001.1 GCA_016283155.1 Clostridia bacterium | reverse complement strand
GATAAATTGACTTTGTACTTCCGCAGGTAATGATGAAGAAAGTCCTTGTAAATAAATTTCACGACTGGACATACTTTCGCGTTCCAAGAAAGTTTGGTGACGGGTACGATCTGCAAAACGCGTAATTTTATCTTCAATACTCGGGCAGTAGCGCGGACCAACACCTTTAATTAAACCACTGTACATGGCAGATTCTTTGATGTGGTCCCGGATAATTTGGTGGGTAGTTTCATTGGTATAAGCCAAATAGCAAGGACAAATGTTTTTAATTGGATGAGTGGCCAAAAACGAAAAAGCACGGATGTTGTCATCACCGTTTTGAATTTCAGTTTGACTGTAATCGATGGAATCAATATCAACACGGGCTGGAGTACCAGTTTTGAAGCGACGAATCTCAATGCCCATCTCAATGAAAGATTGTTCCAAAGTGGTTGAATTTGGTAATCCGGTTGGTCCTTCAAATTTAACCACGCTGCCCACAAAGGTTTTACTCTGTAGATAAGTTCCGGTTGCCACGATTACGGCACGACAACTGATTGGTTTGCCATTAAAAATTACGCCAGTAATTTGTTGTCCTTGCCATTGAATTGCGTTGACTTCACCAATCTCTAAAGTTAGGTTTGGTGTGCTCTTTAATAGTTCTAACATTGCGGTATGGTAACTGGCTTTATCAATTTGGGCACGTAAACTGCGAACGGCTGGTCCTTTGGCGGCATTTAACATTCGGATTTGAATTGCGGCTTTATCCGCTAAAATTCCCATAATACCACCCAATGCATCAATTTCACAAACCAAATGACCTTTGGCTGTACCACCAATTGACGGATTACAGGGTAGCATACCAATGCTACGTTCGTGTAAAGTAGTAATTAATACTTTTTTCCCTAATTTTGCTGCGGCAACCGCGGCTTCGCAACCTGCGTGTCCAGCACCAACTACAACTACATCAAAATCTCTCATTGTTATTATCTCCTCATCCTTTACTATTTACCCAAACAGAATTTAGAAAAAATTTCATCCAAAGTCCGTTCATCGACATCTGTTCCCGTAATTTTACCAATGTAACTTAATGCCAAGGTAATATTGGCCGAAATTTTATCTAATGGTTCATTAGAATTAATTGCAGCTAATAAAGTTTGTGCTTCGCGTAATAAATTGGCTTGGCGTTCGTTGGTCAAATTAACTAAATTCCCGACCGGGGCAGTGCGCGTTGCCATTTCGACAATCTTGGCTAAAATTAAATTAATGTTTTGACCTGTTTTAGCTGAAACGGCTATGCCGTCAGGTGGAGTATTTGGACACAGGTCGCTTTTGTTATAAATGATTAAATGTTGTTTGTCATGTGGAAAATCAACCATTACCCGCGTTGTTGCATCAACGACAACTAATAAAATGTCAGCATTTTGTAGCATGTTTTTTGCTCGTGCAATACCTTGTTCTTCAATTGCTGATGTCACATCGTCGTGGATACCTGCCGTATCAATTAAATTAATTTTGATGCCTTGATAAGTGATTTTTTCCGCGATGACATCGGTAGTGGTGCCAGCAATGTCGGTAACAATACTGCGGTTATCACCGACTAATGCATTAAACAAACTGCTTTTGCCAGCATTGGGACAACCTATAATACAGACGTTAATGCCATTTTTAATTATTTGTCCGTGCTTAGCGGTAGATAATAAATCATCAATGATATTTTTGGCTTGATTAATTTGTTTCATCGGAATGGTGGGAGAATCTAAATCTTCGGGGTAGTCCAAATAAGCATCAATTTGTGCACGTGCTTCTACTAAGTTGTTTTCCAATCCGCTAAGTAACGTCTGTAATTCACCCGACATTAAACGTGAAGCGTTTTGTAATTCCGCATCCGATTCAGCGTTAATTAAATCCAAAGTGCTTTCGGCCTGGGTTAATGTCATTTTGTTGTTCATTACCGCTAAACGGGTAAATTCACCTGGTTCGGCTGGTGTTGCTCCGCATTGAATTGCAGTTTGCATAATCCGATTGACGAGATGCCAACCACCGTGCGCTTGAATTTCAACAACATCTTCACCAGTAAAACTATGTGGTGCCGGAAAATAAATTACCAGAGCTGTGTCAGTAAAATTTTTGCCACTAATTGTTCCTAAGGTAGCATAGCGCGGTTTCAATGGACGATTAAACATTTGAAAAACAATGCCCAGTGCGTTTACGCCTGAAAGCCGTACAATCCCAACTCCACCAAAGCCAACTGGTGTGGCAATTCCGACAATCGTTTTCATTTCTCAATCATAGCATTAAATTCCAAAATATCAAAGGGGATACTTTCAATAAAGTCGCGTTGCTTTAATTTTAATAGGTTAAATTCCCAAAAATGGTCAATTTGACTTTGCGTGATTACGGGCGTTGGAATTTTTAAGGCAGCCGCAATTTGGGTTAACCCGTCGTAGAAATTATCCGGGTCAATTGGTAAAACCACGCTGTTTTTAACTTTGTGGTCGATGACAATCTTTGCCCAAACGTTAATCATTGGGGTTATTATAATACTTAAATTAATCTTCGGCAAGGTCTTACTAATTGAAAAATAATTTGCCTTAAAACTGGCTTACGGGTATCATATACATATGGGGAAAATTTCGTTAGTGCTACCAATCTATAACGAACAATTAGTTTTACGTGACGTTTTGGCAAAATACATTGCCGATTTAGAGAACATCCGGATTAAAAAAAAGTATCAATGGGAGATTATCGCAGTTGATGATTGTAGTTCAGATGAATCTCGTTTGATTATGTTAGATTATGCGCGCCAACATAAAAATTTTCGCATAGTAACTTTAGCAGAACGTTCGGGAGAACATACTGCGGTTACTGCTGGCTTAAGTGTTGCAAATGGTGATTTGGTTTTAATTGCAGAAATTGATATACAAAATCCGATGGGATTGTTAGAAAGTTTAGTTCAAGAACATTTGGATAGTGGTGTACCCATTATTTATGGTTACCGTCAATTCAATGGTTGGCGACGACGTAAGGCGTTGATGACTGACCGTTTAACTCGTTTAGCTTGTAAATTATTTGTTTTGGATGGTTACTTTACGGGAATTGTTAATGCAGAATTATATACGGCAGACGTTGCAGCAATTTTACGCGACAATCCGTCCAAAACTAAATATATGCGTACAATGAATAACTGGGTTGGTTGGCAAACTAAAGAATTTTGGTATGCCAGTGAGTATACTGAATCAGAAGCTAAGGAACGCTTAGAACAAATGCGCCGTCGCAGTCGCGGTGATACCAGTTTTAAAAAGACAGGGCACGTTAATTCAGTTTCTACTTGGTGGGGAATTTTATTTTTAATGTTAACCGCAGTCGCTTTTACCATTGGTGGAATAAATTTAAGTTTAAACCCTAATCCGGTTGTGCTGTGGATTGCTTTTACTGCCGGTTTTGCGGGAATCGTTTTGGCAATAATGTCATTTATGCGTACTTTGTTGTTAGCACGAATTGGTAAAGTTCGTTATCGTGAAGGTGAAGTTGTTTACGAGATTAAATCAATTATCAATCGTTAATCACATAAAAGGAGAAATAAAATGAGAATTGGTATTAATGGTTTTGGCAGAATTGGTCGCTTGATTTTGCGAAATACTTTGCAACGCAAGGATGCAACTGTTGTTGCTGTAAATGATCCGTTTGTTACTTTGGATTATGCAGCATATATGTTGACTTATGATACTGTACACGGCAAATTAAATGCAGATATTAAAGTTGATGTTGAACAAAATGCTTTAATTATTAATGGCGAAACTGTTAAGTTTTATGCAGAAAAAGACCCCATCAATATTCCTTGGGGTAAAAATCGTGTAGACGTCGTTTGCGAAGCAACTGGTGTATTTACCAGTTCAGCCAAATGTCAGACCCACCTTGATGCTGGGGCACGTAAAGTCATTATTACAGCACCCGCTAAAGATAAAGAAACTCCGACTTATGTAATGGGAGTTAATGAAAAAACATATCAGTCAAACCAACGAATTGTTTCAAATGCTTCTTGTACGACCAATTGTCTAGCTCCGTTATGTAAAGTCATTAATGACCGTTTCGGAATTGAAAACGGGTTAATGACTACAGTTCACGCTGTTACGGCAACTCAAAACGTGGTGGATGGGGCAAGTGCTAAAAATTGGCGTTTAGGTCGTGCTGCTTATCATAATTTAATTCCATCAACAACTGGCGCCGCACAAGCTGTTGGCTTGGTCATTCCGGCTTTAAATGGTAAGTTAACCGGTACTAGTTTACGTGTTCCAGTCGATAATGTGTCAGTTGTCGATTTGACTTGTACATTAAAAAAGCCGGCCACACAATCTGAAATTTGTGCGGCTTTGAAAGATGCTAGTGAACACGAATTAAAAGGTATTTTACAATATACGGATGTTCCGTTGGTTTCCAGTGATATGATTAGTAATCCACATACGTGTATTTTTGATGCCAAGGCCAGTGTGTTTTTGAATGACCACTTTGTTAAATTATTCGCTTGGTACGATAACGAATGGGGTTATAGTGTAAAGACTGTTGATTTGGCAGTACATATTAGTAAATAATTATTTAATGAATCGAATAAAAGACCTAGCGAAATGACTAGGTCTTTTGTTAGATCGTATTTTAATTATAAATTATTTGACGAAGATTGAATCGATTGTTTGATCAATGCCTAAGGATTGGCATTTTATGTTACATAAAACGCGTTTTAAATAATTAGTATCAATCCAAACGGTTTTACCTTTTGGGGTCTTTTGTTTAACTACTAAATCAGGTGTGTGTAATTCAGCAACGGCAAAATAAGGATTTTGTTTTACAAACTCGTGAATGACATCGTAGGTAATTTTATTAGTGGCGTTATCAAATCCTTCTTGAATTATTCGCGTTGCTTTGATTTGTCGTTCCGCTTTTTTGAGTTTCTTATACTTAATATCTTGATTGTTTAGACAATCTTTTGCGCTCTCAAGTTTGGAAAGAACAATCTCCTCAGCAACAATATTTTCAAAGTCATCTAATTTTTTTTGCAGACGGTGGAATTTAATTCCTTTACCTAAAGGAAATCTTTGTTGATCAATTTGATGGAGTTTTTGATGATACTCTTTATCTAATGCTTTAAAATCTGCCCAGGGATACAATTCTGTAGAACGATTGATTCCATAATTATATTTATTAATACTAAATGTTTTAATTTTTTCTGGGCTGTGAAAATGCTCATATAACAAGTTCCAAGCCCAATCTTGTTCGCAACGTGCGGCAATGACAGGATAAACTTCTGATAACTTAGCACTGAAAAGTTTGTCAACTCTGTCTTTGTCCTTTAAATTTAAACTACTGTACAATTTGAAAACTTCTTTGATTTTGTTGAAATCATTTTGTCTTAATCTTTCCATCTTTTTATCCTCCAGTTAAATTTTATTAATTGATTATTATTATTCCTTTTCGACATCCATTTGGTTGATATGATTATTTTTAACTAAAATTTCTAAAGGAAATAAGTTACGAAGTTGATTTGTGATATTATTAACTGGTTCACAATCAACTTTGTCTTCATATGAACGGATATAATTATTGTTGTGTTCAGTACATAAAATTGCAGGATTCTTTTTAACAAAATTGCAAACGGCATCGTAAGCGTATTTTTGGCATTTTTCTTTAATGCATTCTTTGTTGTGCCAGTATGTTTCCATACGGGTACTAATGTAAGACTGTCGTTTGTCAATACGTGGTTTTAAGTCGCCATATTGGTTAGCATTCAACTCAAGGTCACCTAATTCAATTTCCAAACGGGCAAGTTTGAATTTGCGACCAAAGACAAAACGTTGTTGGTCGATTTTGGTTTTCTTGCTATTGATGTCCATACGGTATTGGTCTTTGTGTTCATATGCATCTTTACATCTGTTGTAAGCTTGCTCATCATATTCAAATTCTATATCAGGCGTTGTAAACGGATTGGTATTTTTAGTTAAGACAGGTTTTTTGAAATGTTTTTTGATGTCAAAACCAACTACTTCTTCAAAATCTTGATTGAATTTAATCATTTCAAATAATTGCTTATCAGCACAAACACGTGCTGCATAATTGTCATAAACGGCTTCATATTGTTTGTCAATTGACGGTTTTAGTGCTGCTTGTTCTGCTTTCCCTAGTTGAACGTATTTAGCTAATGCTTCAGCAATTTGGTTGAATTCTGCTTCAGTGAAAGGATATCCTAATTCCATAATTTCCTCCAAAAATTTAATGTCTACATCTTAACTTATGCCACGCGCAAAAGTCAATATGTCTGGCAAAAATACTTGTTAATTTTGAAGGTTTTTTTGTTGATTTTTATTTCTTGTTATTGGGTTTGTTATAAAGATAGTGTAAAGGATTTTGTGATAATTCGACAATGGCATCAAAATCATCGTCAGGAGCCGCCTTATTATTATGATAAGCACCACACGTATCGCAATGATAATGAATGATGGTACCTTTTTTACTGTTTTGGGTAATACCGATGGGTACTAATAACCCGTGACAATCGTTTGCACGGTCGCCAGGATTAATATCAACGTGTAAAGAATAAAGGCAAGCGGTGCAGTGGTCGCGTGAAGAAGAAAGTAGTGGTTGAACATATTTGCCACAATGCTGGCAAGTAAATCCCGCATCATTTTTAATGAAGCGTTTATTCATTAGTGGTTTCTTTTCGATGTGATGCAGTTTTTCCGTTGCTTCCGTTTCCATTTTTACCGTCACTTTCTTTGGTTGTTTTTTTATTAGTATCTGTAACTTTTTTAACTGTTGTTGTTTTCTTGGTTGATGTCGGCTTTGTTGTTGAAACAGTCGTTTTTGTCTCGGTCGTTTTCTCGGTCGTTGGTGTTGGTTTTACTACTACCATTGATGGATATTTTTCTAATGAAGTTAAATCAATCGTTGGAATCGGTGGAATTTTACTTGTTTGACGAACATACTCACGTGCTAATTCACAGTTATGACGTAATTTTTGAATGTGGTCTTCCGTAACTAAATTTTCTGCTAAATGTAAATTAGCAATTTGCATTGAACGTTCTAATAATGGTTCAAGTTGACTTAATAAAGCTTTGATACGATCATCATTATCAATTTGTGTTTGTTTTTCACGACGTGCTTCCATCATTTTAGTGATGGCTTGGGTGGATTTACCTTCAAGGACTAAATTAATGTCGTCACTGTAAATCGTTTCGTTAGCTAATAATAATTCTGCCATTACTTTAACTTTAGCAGCATTGTCTTTTAAAACTTTTTGACAACGGGTTTGTGCTTCTGTAATTAATTCTTTGACTTCTGCATCAATGGTTGCTTGAACAGATTCACTAATGTTTTTTTGATTATAGATGCGTAAGGCAACTTCATTTTCTTTACCGTAATACAAAGGTCCAAGTTTATTGCTCATACCCCATTT
>JAEEMI010000011.1 GCA_016283155.1 Clostridia bacterium | reverse complement strand
TGTGGAATCGCTATATAATGCGCACCGTCAAAATAAACTTTACTTTCTATGTATGGCATTCTTCACCGCCCTTTTGCTTGCTAAGTTGCTTTTGATACATGCGATCTTCACGGTCAATTTTCTTAAATGCCTTCTTCATATTCCTGAAGATATAAGCACAAATCTTGTCGTTATACTTTTCTGGAACATAATCAACCGTGTCCAAAGTGTGTTCAAAAGTCTTGTAAAACTCAACAAGCGTCGCGTTGATCAGCTCGTTCTTGTGAAAGTTTAGCATCGCCTTTTGTCCTCCTTACATAAAAGTTTTTTGGTAATTCATCATCGACCGACTCTAAATATTTGATATAACCTTCTAAACTTTGTTCGGTCGGTTCGCTAACTTGATAATCGAAATCTTCATCAAAATGTCCGTCATAGAATTTGGGTTTACAACACTGACTGTCATACATACTAAAAACATTGTAATTCGCAACTTCTATCTCCTCTGTGTAACAACTACTATCCTTGCGGCCAGATGCCATATATTTATCAAACAACTGACTATTTTCAATTTTTCTTACTAACCACTTTAATTGTTTAACTTGTCCACGACCATCATACGAAATCCATAATTTACATATTTCGACAAAATTCGCTAATTCTCGTATATTTACATCAATCAACATTGGTCTTTGTGTATCTAAATAAATATTCAAATTATTATGTCCGTGTTGTTCATACCAACGAGACTGCCATTCTGGATAATACATACTCATACGACTATTCAAATACTTTTGGGCTTCTGTAATTCCAATTACCTCGTAAGGTAAATTAAAATGGGTTTTAACGAATGGATTTGCAAATCCCAAACGATATGGGTTAATCATACGGTTCGACCGAGGTCGATACCTAAACTTGCGCAAGGTAATACTGTAATTAGCACTCACACAATGTTGTGGTATCGACAGGTCAAAACCATTTTCATTTTTGCGTTTAATCTCATTCGCCATTCTTTTATTGCGGTTATGGTCAAATGCAAACTTATTAAGACAATGTGTCATATAACAGGTCTTCCCTGTTCTCGGTGGTGCAAAAATGATTGTTATCATTTTGTAATTCCTTATCAAATTAAATATTTATAAACAGATAGGTTTGCGAATTTTTTGTCATATAACAGTTATCACCATCGTTCCAAACATAGCTTGCATAGAACTGTTCACCGCCCCACAGTTTTTCTTCCCAAGTATTCGTTTCTTGATTTAATACATAATTGACCTTATTATCAGAGAAATAAGCATTACCTTTTGTGTCTTTCCATATATACGATCCGGAACCTACCTTACATCCATTCCAAGTCATCTTGTTCCAAGTCCTTGTTGTTTTATCTAAAACATACTGACTTGCGGAACCAAGTGAATAGTAATAATTTCCATTCAATTCCCATATATTGTATCCAGAGATACTACTATATCCATTCCAGGTAATTGGGTTCCATGTTAGTGTGCTTTTATCTAGTATGTATTGTTTTGAAGAACTAGAATAATAATAATTATCACCATCACTCCAAACATTCTTACCATCAAATTCTTTTAGCCCTTCCCAAGTTTTGCTATGCCATATTCCTGTTGATTTATCTAAAACATATTGCAATAAACCGTCTGACCGATAAATATTATTTCCATCAGTCCAAACTTCTGATGCATTAAAATCAAACGAATAAGTTTTTCCATCGTATTCATTGATCCACTCTTTTCTAAGCCAAGTCTTTGTTGCTTTATCTAACACACATTGTGTGTATTCATTTGAATAATAATAATCGGTTCCATCTGTCCAAACATAACTTCCATAAACTGCGAAAGATGTGATACTCCACTCTTCCTTCTTTACCCAAGACATCGTTGTTCGATCTAATTTGTATTGTCTACTTTGATACGAATAATAAATATCTGTTCCATCTGTCCATACATACTCTCCGTATGAAGCACTTCCATCCATTCCTAGAATGTAAACTTTTACCCAAGTACCTTTTGATTTATTAAACCGATAATGTTCATTACTAAACATATAGTAGTAATCGTCACCAATAGGCCAAATCTTTTCACCAAATAAAGAAATACCAGCTTGCTTCTTACTCCATGTAGAAGTAGATACATCTAACTGATAATTATCATTACCACTTGAATAGTAGATATTTGTTCCGTCAGTCCATACTCTAAAACCATTAAAGCTCGTTAAACCATTCCAGGATGTTGGATTCCAAGTTAATGTTGTTCTATCCAGAATGTAGTGACCTGAACCACTTGAATAATATGTATTTACACCATCTGTCCAAACATTGTTGCCATAAAACTTACTTAATCCATTCCACTCGATTTTGATCCATGTTTGATTTGCTTTATCCAATACATAGTGGCTTGAATAGTTAGAATAATAATAGATACCGTTATCACACCACACATATTTACCCGTAATAGATTTTAATCCGTGCCAATCCATTGGCAGCCATGCATCATTTTCTTTATCAAAAACATAAGTTCCTGAGTAATATGTATTCTCGCCATCTGACCAGATATTGCCTCCATCAAGTGCGTAAAATTTGGATGAAAAATTGACAGCTTCCAATTCTTTAATCATTGTAAATTTCGCAATGTAAGTAACACTTTCACTAACTGCATTAACACTTGGATTAACTACATCTTCTCCATTTAAAGTCCATCCATTAAACTCGTATCCATTCTTAACAGGAACTGTTGGCAATAAGACATAACTATTCTTGGCAACGATCTGGTGATCATAGTTTTCATCATCAACAATAAAGTCAACATCGTAGCAGTAAATAATATCAGCTTCGAAAATTGAACTCATTGTGATTTTGTAGCTGGACAAATCTACTAACACCCCATTAACTTTCCAACCATTGAATACTTTATAATCTGAACTATCAACACTTGGTGCTACAACATAGTTACCATTTCTAATAATTTGTGAACTGACTGTATCTTCTTCATATCTAAAAACAACTGTATGTAATTTAGTAAATATTGCCGTATAAGTTGTGTTAGTTTCAATTCCTGTTTCATCAACATCAACAATGTTAATGCCATCCACACTCCAACCATCAAACTCATAACCATCTTTAAAAGGATTTTCTGGTTTTGTTGGAATACTATTCTTGGTTATATACTGAGTATTGATTGTGTTGTCATCAACAACAAAGTTGACGGTATAACGATAAGTTACATTCGCAACAAACTTCGTATTGGTTGTTATTTTGTAAGTACTTAAATCAACTTGTTGGTTATCTACCATCCAATAATTGAAAGTGACATTATTTGTTGAAACAGGATCTGTTACGCTGGCATATCCTTCACTATTTAAAATTTGAATATTATAAACACTGTTATCAAACTCAAATGTTGCAACTACCTGTCCGACACTTTCCATTCCAGCGATATATTGTTCATAGTAACTGACTGATTTTTCTAATTCACGAATGCGGTTATTTAATACGGACGCTTGACCAGAATTATTATTGATTTGTGAATTAAGTTCCGTGATTTGATTATTTAAGTTAAGAATTTGACTGTTTAAACTGTTAATTGTGGTTCGATTGATTTCGTTAATACTTTGCAACTGTGTACTTAAATTTTGTAAATTAATAATTTGTTGTCTTAATTGAGTATTCTCATTCGCATCCTCTGTATGTGTATTTTGTAAACTTTGTAACTGCTGATTTAAGTCTTCAATCAAATTTTCATTATTTTGAATGTTACGATTTAACCTTTCAATCGTGCGTTCGTTATCTGCTTTAATACTTGATAATGTTGCAATTTGAGCATTGTTATCATTGTTATTCTTTGTAATTAATGCAATCTCACTATTTAATGTATTTACTTCTGCATAATACTCATCAACAATATCTTTATAATATTTAACTTGTCCAACTAATTCTGTTTCGGTTTTACAACCAGATTCATAACCTGTATCGTAACTATTTTTTAAATCTTCGGCGGTATAATATTTTTGATCATTAATTGTTCCGCGAATTGCCGGCCAGGCACAATACAAACCAATGCCAACTGCACCTGCCAGTAATACGGAAATAATACTTATAATTGTGGCTTTTAATCTCATCATTCACCTCCGAGCAACACAACTCGCAAGATGGCACCATTGATTTCCATGTAAGTATTCAAATACGAAACTGCATTGTTGTCATTGTTAATCGTCATTGTTACTTTGGTTGCACTAGCTAAATATTCAATAACGACATTAACTTGTGCTGTTGTTGCTACTTGTCCATCGGTATCATAAAACTTAACCGCCAATTCTCCACTAATTCGTCCTGCTGTTTGCACCACATTATTCAATGGTTGGTCATTAAAGAACAAAGTGTATTCGTTCTTAATGCCATCAAAATCCTGTGTTGCAAATGTGGATACATTTTTATATTGGTAGTAATCTTCGGTGTCGAAATCAATACTACCATAATCAAAGCGTGAAAACTCATTGTCATAGCCCGGTGTTTCATACACAAACACTTTGCCATACTCGCCGCTTTTTGCACTGAATATATCAACCAAGTTGAATGTGCTAATTACACCGACAAAGATTAAGACTAGACAAATAATGTAGTGATACCATTTCATATTGCCACCCCCGAATTTGTATTTACCAATTTCACATTCGTTGTTTGAATGTCGGCACTGGTAAGACCTGTATCCTTTAACGAACCAACCATTAGTCTAAAATCTCGTTGAGTGTTACTGGTTATCGTTAAAGATTTAACTTTAATTCCGTTTAATGCGTAATAATCAAAACCTAAAACATTGACATCTAAATTCGAAATATTAAATACAATATCTACTTCAATACCGTTATAATTCTTGATTTGATTAATATATTCTGTTGGTAAAATGTAATAGAATCCATTATCTGCGGCGCTATATCTTGCTGTGAAATTTTGTTCATTTATCTTGAATGTGGTTGCCGCTTTCCAATAATCCACAGAATCAAGCAAACCAGTAATATTGAATTGGCTATCACCTGCAACTGAACCGAAGAGAGATTGTTTTGTCCAAGCCATTCCACGATTGTCATAGTGTGTTGACATTGTGAAATAACTGTTAATCAATCCCATATTTCCAATCGGCTCATTACAAGGATTGCCTTTATCATCTAGTTCATAGATGTGCATAAAGTCCCCTAAGTCAATTAAAGACATCACACCATCGCCTGTTCCGTTAGAACAAGATTTAATGATTTGTCTAATCTTCAATAACAAATCTTCGTAAGTGTAATTGTGATCATAGTATGTGGTTGTGTTCCAGTTACTGGATTCACTGAACATTCCCCAATCTGTGAAGACTGCTTTAAAGAAATTACCAGCGGACTTTGACAAACTGAAATTTGTGGTGCTTGTTTGATATTTACCATCCATTGCCATAGCGTAGGTTTTACCATCTATATCAATATACATTTTGTCGCCCCAGCCATATTCATGACCAGTTTCAAATGATTGATTAGCGTAGGAATCGTAATACCAAAGGTTGCTCTTTTCTTCGGTGGTTAGGTCTGTGTATGGCACTGGTTTACCATCTTTATCCCAAACCATCTGATAACCACGAGCATAAACACCTTGCTTGGAAACACCGCTATAACAGTTAATCCTTAACTCAACAACTTCGTAACCTGTGTGGTTTTTGTTGGAATAATAATTCGCTTCAAGCACAGGCAAATCTTTATCCGTCACTGGATCATAAACAGTTGTTGCGTATGTGGACACGATACTGTGTGGAACTTTATTGCGACCAAAAGTGTTAAAATACAACAACAAGGCCGTCATAAAGCTCATCACTATCGTTACGAAAACCAAAGCAATGTTACCAATCCGAATTGCTATTTTCATATTTCCTCCTTTATTTTTTTTATATAGGAATTAAGAGAGCACCGAATGGATGCTCTCTCCTTCCTTATCTGGCTAATCCATTCCAATTAAAAATGTTGAGTATATTGGCAAGTTGTTTCAAAAATTTACCGATTACTTCAAATACATTTGCGAGAATGGACAATGGCCAAGTTCCAAATAGAACTACTAAAACAATCAATAAAATAATTAATATTAAGTTTTTCATTACTTCAATAACATATTGAGTAAGGACTTGTCAGATGGACGGAAAGGTTTAATTGGACATTCGTATACAGTTCCATCTTCATCGGTTGAACAAACAGCGAATGAATTTCCTTTCACGGTAGCACCCGTTTTTTCGTCTTTTAACTCAAAAGGTTTAACTACCAAACTTGCTTGATTTGCACCGTTGAACACGATATCCAATACAGCGTAACCACCAATATCCATTGGCATAACACTTGCCTTAACTTCCTTACCGCGCAATGTTCCTTTTACGAAGTATGTGAAGAATGTTTTACCATTCTTTTCATAGGTTTCCCTTTCTACTAAAATATTTTTGTTTTCCATGTTTATTTACCTCCAATTATTTTTTCTTTTTACCCTTTTGTTTAGAGTATGCTTTGGCTTCCGATTTACTTAAACCACGACCAAGTGCGTCTTTGTAACGGAATAAGCCAGCGTGGTCAGATTGACATTGTAAGTAGCCGGAACGAAGTCCTGCTTCGTAGTCAGTCAATTCTTGACCCATTTTTTCGCCTCGTTGGTGCACCTTCGCTCTGCGTTCAGATGCGTAACTTGCTGCCCTTTTATTGGGAACAATCCAACGGCGTTCTACATAATTTTTATTTGCCTTTTTTTGCTTTCTCCTTTTTTTATTTTGTTTGCGAATCGTCTTCGCTATTTAG